>DASWCR010000001.1:0-7497 GCA_036389995.1 Candidatus Limnocylindria bacterium
AGATCCGCGACAAGATACGCGACGTGCTCGGGGGTGTGCCCCGGCGTCGCGACGCACCGGATCGCGAGCTCACCGACGTTGATGACATCGCCGTCCGCGTGCGGCGAATGCGGATAACCAAGCGCGGCGGCATTGCCGGCGTGCACGGTGATCGGTCGTAACTCGGCGAGCGCCCGCGACCCCGAGAGGTAGTCGTTGTGGACGTGCGTCTCGAACGAGTCCGTGATCAACACGCCGAGGCGCGCGGCCGCGCCGAGGTACGTGTCGATGTTCCGGTCGGGATCGACGAGAAAGGCGACGCCGGCGTCGGGGTCCGCGACGAGATAGCTCGCATGCCCGAGGCCGGCGTCGAAGAACTGCTCGATCAGCAACTCGCGCGCACTCTACGCGCGTCCTGCTACGGTCGTGGTTGCTGGCGGACCGCCTTTGATTCCTGCTGGAGCACTTCTTCGCCCGGACCGAGGTCTTCTTCTGCTCGGGCGATCACGGCCGGGATGCGCTCGTCGACGCTCTTGCTCTTCGCCTCTGCTTCTTCGAGTGAGTCTTCTGGGCGTGGCTTCTCTTTATCCATGCCCGCCGAAGCGGCAAGGTGCGTGCCGCACCGTCAGACGCCGATTCCGGCAAACCCCAGCGCGTGAGGAAGCAGCGAGCCAAAGATCCAGCCGGCAGCCGACGCGGCGATGACCAAGGCGACGATCTCGAGCCCCGAGCGCACTGGATTGCGTCCGGTGAGCCGCGACTTCGCGACGCCGAGGCCGAACATGACGACGATCGATAACACGATCGCTCCGATGAGCGCGACCGGGACGGGCAGGAAGAAGAACGGCGCGAGCGGCACGAGCGCGGCGACCGCGAACGTGGCCGAGAGGATGAGCGCACCCTGGATCGGGCTGCCGACCTCGTCGACGGTGAGTCCCAGCTCCTTCTCCACCATGGTCTTGAGGAGCACGTTGGGAGAGCGCGCGAGCTCGGCCGCTGCGTGCTTGGCCGACGCTTCGGGCAGCCCTTCGCGCTCGAGCATGTACGCGACCTCGGCTTCGGACTCGTGGGGTCGCTCGTCGACCTCGTCGCGCTCCTTCTCGATTTGCGCGAGGAAGATCTCGCGCTGGCTCTTCGAGCTCATGTATTCGCCGGCGCCCATCGAGATGACCTCGGCGATCGCGGCCGCGATGCCGGCGACGAGGACCGCGTACTGGTTGCTCGTGGCGGTGGCGACGGTGATCACCACCGTGAGGATGCTCGTCACGCCGTCCTGCGCGCCGAAGATCGCTTCGCGGACCTCGCTCAAGAGGTCGGCTTCTTTCCGCTCCTCGCTGAGGTGGTCGTCGAGCCACGCCTTGCTGAGGTACTCGGGGGCCGGAGTCGCTTGCTCGGCCATCGTCAGGAGCCTACCTCCGGCGCTCCCGATGCGTGACGCTGCTCCTCGGGCGGTCGCAGCTCACGGAAGGAAAAGAAGATGAGGAGGTCGTAGACGACTTTGATCGCGCCTGCGGCAAAGAACGGCAGGCCGAGCGCGGCGACGCTGAACGCCCAACCGGTGACCGCGGGGGCGATGGCCGCGGTCGTACTCCGCGCGACGTTCGTCAATCCGGCGGCCGCGGTGCGCTCGTCGGGATCGACGACGGCCATCGTGTACGACTGTCGCGTGGGGACGTCCATCTGCGAGATGCTCATCCGCGCGAGGAACATGGCGGCGGCGAGCGCACCCGTCGGCATGACCGGGACGAGGACGAGCAGAAGGCTGGACGGCAAATGCGTGAAGACCATCGTGTTGATGAGACCGATGCGACTCGCGAGCCATCCCGCAGCCAGAAGCGACACACCCGAGAGAACGTTCACGAAGAAGAACAGGATGGCGAGCTGGCCCGGATCGAATCCCCACCGGATAAAGAACCAGTAGGCAACGAGCGACTGCACGACGAGACCGCCGGCAAACGCGTCGACCCCGAAGAGGGCACCGAGCTTCGCGACAGTCCCGGCGGAGCGATGAACACCGAAAAAACGCCGCTGGCCTTCGACCCGCGCGGCTTCCACCTTGTCCGAGAGACTCAGGAAGATCACGAGGTTGAGGAGACCGATGACGGCGTAGAGAAGAAAGAGGGGACGGTACGCGTCCGCGCCGGCAAGGCCGAGCGCCGCGAAGGCGGCGACCACCCCCGCGAATAGGGAGCCGACGGCCTGGGCGATGTTCGCGACGAAGGCGTAGATGGAGAAAAGCCAGGTCCGGCGCTCGGGCGGCGCGGTCTGCGGGAGAATCGCCTGCTCGACGGTGAGGAATGCGCCCACCTCCGAGCTGGTCGCCGAGATCGTCCCCGTGAACGCCCCCAGCAGGAGGACAGGAAAGCTCGAGCCGAGGGCAAAGAGAAGGCCACCGGCGATCATGAGCACCGCCATCGTCGCGACCGTGCGCCGCCGTCCGTAGCGATCGGCGGCGAGCGCCCATAAGACCGTCATCAGCGCCGATCCAAAGATCGCGGCGGAAAGCACGAGGCCGACCTGGATCGTGTCCAGGCCGAGCCGTGCGAGGTAGATCGCTATGACGACCGTGAGATAGCCGTATGCGAACGTCCGCAGAATGCGCGTGACCAGAAGCTTCTTGCCGTCGGTCGAGAGCCAGGCGAGTGGCGGAGACAAGCTCCTTTAGATCACGCGCCCGGGCCCGCCACCCTTGGCGACCAGGGGAAGACCGGCGCGCAACCAGGCGGTCACACCGCCGTCGAGGTTTTCGGCCTTGAACCCGCTCATGCGGAGACCATCAGCGGCGCGATCGCTCCGCGAGCCGCTGCGGCACACCGCCACGACCACCTGCGCGTGGGGTACCTCCGCCAGGCGCGGCCCGAGCTCGCCGAGTGGGATGTGCTGGGCGCCCTCGATGTGCCCGGCATCCCACTCGTCCTGCTCGCGGACGTCGAGGAGATGCAGTTCGGAACGCCGCTTGCTGACGTCCTGTGGCAGCACGCCCCCAATTCTGGCGTACGGAGGGGACATGGACCCAAATGCGATACGCGAGCGACTCGAGCGCGAACGCGCCGACATCGCATCGACGGTAGAACGCATCAAGGAGCGCCTCGCTGTCGCCCAGATCGATAGCGGTGGAGATGTCGCCCTCGCCGACCAGCACCCGGCGGACATCGCGAGCGAAACCGAATCGCGCGAGCTCGACCTCGCGCGACAGACGATGTTCGAAGCCAGGATCGGCCTCATCGACGAGGCGCTCCGACGCCTCGAGCGCGGCCAATACGGTCGGTGCGTCATCTGCGGAAAAGAGATACCGGCCGAGCGGCTCGACCTCGTGCCGGAAACGCCGTTCTGTATCGAGGACGCGGAGCGCGAGCAGCAAAGCTCAACGCGCTAGCTCTTTGGGCACAATGGCCGGGTGAGACCCCCGTACCCACTCGAGATCCCGCCGCTTCTTCCACTGTTCCTCAATAAGAGGCGCGCGAAGATGACCTTTCCACTGCAGAAGACTGAGGAGCTCGGTCTCGATCGACCAACGTTCATCTGGACCATCAACCTCTCCTATCGGGGCGATCGCGGCGCGGGCCCCGAACCCGGCGACCTCACGAGCGCGTACGGCACGATCCCGGGACGCTGGCTTCCGATGGCGGCGGCCGCGCGTGGCGCGGGCCTTGCCGAAGAGCGGGACGGTCGGTGGTACCTGACTGAGAAGGGCCGAGGGCTCGCCGCCGCGATGCACGAGGCAGCGCGCGCGCACTACGCGTCGCTCACGCCAATCCCGAAGGAAGAGCTCGCAGATCTCGCGCGTCTTCTCGATCGCGCGTTCTTCGCCGTCGCCAAGACGATCGAACCCGGGAAGCGCCGGCACACCCCCTTCGCGTTCGGCTATCGCGGCGACGACCCACCAGCGGGTTCGTTCGCGCAGCTCGACGCCGCGGTCTACGGACTGTGGCAGGTGCGTGACGACTGCCATATGACCGCGTGGGGCGCGTCGGGCCTCTCCGGACCGGACGTCGAGGTGCTGACGCGAACGTGGCGCGAGGAAGCGGCAGACGATACCGCGCTGGCGGACCTTCTCACGCACCAGCGCCCCGAGGACGTGAGCGCGGCGGTAGCGCGGCTGCGCAAGGACGGCTTGGTCGAACCGGACGCTCTCAAACCGACCGCCAAGGGCGCGATGGCCCGGCAAAAGATCGAAGACGAGACCGATCGTCTCTTTTTCACACCCTGGCCGGACGATGTTGGGGCCAGGGGCGCGTGGCTCGCCGAGAAGCTGATTCAGGTCAATACAGCGCTCGGGTAAGTGTCTGGCGGCCGCTTTCCCCGGGCTGGCGCTCGCCGTCGCACAAATGGCATGGCTTTTGCCGTCCTTTCGTTACACATGCTCGATCAGGAAACCGCGCCATCCTCGCGCCGCGATGCCTTGGGCGGCCGGATCCTCGTCGTCGACGACGATCGAGACGTCGCTCGGCTGGTCAGCACCGTCCTCGAGGAGGCCGGACACGAGGTCAAAGCGATCACCGACGCGCGCCAGGCGATGGATACCTTCAATGAATTCCACCCCGACCTCGTGACACTCGACGTCCTCATGCCTGCGGTGGACGGCATCAGCCTCTGTCTGCAGCTCCGCCGCAACTCGGATGTGCCGGTCCTCTTCCTCTCAGCGAAGGACGACCCGCCGGATCGCGTGGTCGGCCTGCGCATCGGCGCCGACGACTACCTCGGCAAGCCGTTCGACAATGACGAGCTCGCCGCGCGCGTGGAAGCACTGCTTCGCCGCGACCGCGTGCACAACGATCACTCGAAGGATCGGCAGCTGCGCTACGGACGCTTCATCGTCGATCTCGCCAGCATGCAGGCGATCGCCGGCGACAAGCAGCTCCCGCTGACACCGACGGAGTTCAAGCTCCTGCGCACGCTTGCCGGCGAGCCGGGTCGCGTGTTCACCCGCGATGATCTTCTCGTCGGCGTGTGGAGCTACGAGCCCGGAAGCGACACCCGTCTGGTCGACGTCCACGTCGGGCGCCTGCGCAAGAAGCTCGAGCAGGCGGAGGTCAGCGAGGTGTTGATCGAGACGGCGCGTGGGTTCGGGTACCGGCTGATCGAGCGCTTGAACTAGTTTCGCGACGCGTTCGAACCGCAGCGGCGAGCTCCCTCAACACGGCGACCGTCGAATCCCACCCGATGCACGCATCCGTGATGCTCTGCCCGTAAACGAGCGGCGAGGCGTCGGCGTCCTGCCGTCCCTCGACGATGAAGCTCTCCGCCATTACCCCGACGATCCCGCGCTCTCCTGCCGCGATCTGCGCGGCGACGTCACGCGCGACCACTGGCTGGCGCGCGTGATCGCGGAGGCTGTTGCCATGCGAGAGATCGATGACGAGGTGCGCGGGCAGCGAGACTGACGCTAGAGCATCGATCGTGCGGCGCACGCTCGCGGAATCGTAGTTGGGCCCCGGCGTCCCCCCACGCAGGACGACATGCGCGCTCGGATTACCGCCGGTCTCGACGATCGCGGCGAGGCCTTGCTCGGTGACGCCCATGAAGCTGTGCGGTTCGCGCGCGGCGCGCACGGCGTCGATCGCGACCTGCACGCTCCCGTCGGTGCCGTTCTTGAACCCAACAGGCATCGAGAGCCCCGACGCGAGCTCGCGGTGCACCTGACTCTCGGTAGTGCGCGCGCCGATCGCCGCCCAGGCGACGAGGTCGCTCGTGTACTGCGGCGAGATGGGGTCGACGAACTCGCACGCGGCAGGCACTCCGATCTCGACAAGATCGAGCAGCAGACGCCGCGTCAGGCGAAGACCGTCATTGATGCGGAAAGAGCCGTCGCGGTGCGGGTCCGAGACGAGCCCCTTCCAGCCCACGCTGGTTCGCGGCTTCATGAAATAAGCGCGCATGACGACGACGAGGTCGTCCCGCAGCTCTTCGCCGAGCCCATGCAAACGTCGCCCGTAATCGAGCGCGGCGACCGGATCGTGGATGGAGCACGGGCCGACGATCGCGATGAGCCGGTCGTCCGCAAAAGACAGGATGCGCGTCAGGTCCTCACGCCATTTCGCGACCAGGCGTGAGCCGGTCTCGGAGAGCGACAGCTCCTCGAGGATGATCGCCGGCGGCACGAGTGGCCGGTAGCCGGTGACGCGAAGGTCGCGGGTCTTCATCGCACTATTGTTCCCGACGTGCCGCTTTACGGCTACCGGGGCAAGACGCCGAAGGTCGCGCCAGACGCGTTCATCGCGCCGACGGCCGTGCTGGTCGGCGACGTAACGGTGCAGAGTGGCGCGTCGGTCTGGTTCGGCACCGTCCTCCGTGGCGACATGGACCGCATCGTGATCGGCGAGCGCTCGAACGTTCAGGACAACTCGACGATCCACACCGACGAGGGCGAGCCCACACTCGTCGGGCCGGACGTCACGATCGGGCACAACGCACTCGTTCATTCGAGCGTCATCGCGCGTAACGTCCTGATCGGACAGGCCGCGGTCCTCGTCGGCGGCAACGTGATCGGCGAGGAGACGATCATCGGCGCGGGTGCGGTGCTGCCGGAGAAATTCTCGCCGCCCCCGCGGTCGCTCGTCCTGGGCATCCCCGCGCGAGTCGTTCGCGAGGCTAGACCCGAGGACGCCCGTTGGACCGTCGGCGCGGCCGAGCACTACACCAAGCTCGGCGCCTGGTACCGCGAGAACTTGAAATAGCCACCCTCAGGCTCACCGGCCACGACCTCACCATCGCCGACGTCGTTGCGGTCGCGCGCCGCGACGTCGCGGTGGGCCTCGACCGGTCCGCGGAGCGCCAGGTGCAGCAGGCCGCGAAGGTCGTCGCCGAGATCGCTCAAGCCGACGATGCCGTTTACGGTATCAACACAGGTTTCGGCGACCTGTCGATGGTGCGCATACCGCACGACGAGCTACGAGCGTTGCAGCGCAATCTCGTGCGTAGCCATGCCGTCGGCGTCGGGCCGGCACTGCCCGAGGACGTTGTGCGGGCGATCCTTCTGCTCAGAGCCAACACGCTCGCCGCCGGCCATTCGGGGGTGCGGGCCGAAGTCATCGATCTCCTCTGCGACATGGTCAATCGGCGCGTGCATCCGGCGATCCCGCGGCACGGCAGCGTCGGCGCGTCCGGCGATCTCGCGCCGCTCGCACACGCGGCGCTCGTCCTGATCGGCGAGGGAGAAGCGATCGACCAGGGCAAGCGCAGAAGCGGAACGGATGCGCTGAAGGCGGCGGGTTTGAAGCCCATCGAGCTCGGCGCGAAGGAAGGCGTCTCACTCATCAACGGAACTCAGGTCATGAGCGCGATCGGTTGCCTCGCGCTCCACGACGCTGAGGTGCTCGCGACGACCGCGGACGTGGTCGGGGCGATGTCCGCCGAGGCGTTGCGCGCGACTGACCGAGCCTGGGATCAGGAGCTCAACGCGACGCGGCCGCACCCTGGGCAGCAGGCCGTCGCCGCGAATCTCCGCTCCCTCATGGCTGGAAGTCCTAACGTCGCGTCGCACCGGGTCGGCGATCCGCGCGTGCAGGATCCGTATTC
>DASWCR010000002.1:0-1825 GCA_036389995.1 Candidatus Limnocylindria bacterium
GCGGCGACCTCCACGACGTCGTGGCCGGCGCGGCTCGCGAGCTTCCCGAGGCCTCTCGGTACGACGATCCGGAGTCGTCCGCGGCAACGGCGCAGAGAGGGCAGGTGCAGATGGTCGTGGTGCGCGTGAGAAATGAGGATGACGTCGATATTCGCGTCGTCGACGAGGTGCGCGACGGCGTCGCTGTGCCGGTGGAGCAAGCCCAGACGATCGACGAGGACCGGGTCGGTAAGAATGCTGACGCCGTCCATCTCGAGGAGAACCGTCGAATGTCCGAGGTAACAAAGGCGCGGGCTCACGGATCGAGCGTAATGCGCGCGTGATCGGCTTCTACGCGACCCAGCTCCACCTGCTTTCGCGATGGACGGGTGGCCGAGGTGGCGTCGTACGCCGCGGTGTCGCGACGCTCGTTATCGCCATTCTGGCGCTCGTCGTGACGGCGTGGATCATTCCCGGCGTCACCCTGCGCGACATTCCATCCGGCCTCGTCGCCGCGCTCGCTCTCGCCGCGATGAGAACGCTCCTCCGTCCGGTGCTCGTCGCCTATGTCTCGCAAGTCTCGATCGCGGTCGCGACCATCGTCACGGTCCTCGTGCAGGCGCTCGCGTTCTGGCTTGTGTCACTGGTCGGCTGGATCGCCATCGACCGTCCGGAGGACGCGCTCGTGGGATCGGTGATCTTTTCCGTCGTGAATGCTGTTGTCACCGCTGTCCTGTCGACCGGCGACGACAATTCGTTCTTCGGTACGCTCGTCCGCCAGCTCGCGGCGCGGCACCGCGCGAGCGACGTCAGCACAGAGCGGGGCGTCGTCTTGATTCAGATCGATGGACTCGCGCGTCCGATCCTTGAAGACCACCTTCGCGCGGGCCGCACGCCGAACCTCGCGCGATGGCTCGGCTCGGACGACATGACCCTCGATCGCTGGGAGCCGCTGCTGCCGACACAGACGTCGGCGAGCCAGGCGGGCGTCCTGCACGGGAACAACGACGGGATCCCGGGCTTTCGTTGGTGGGACAAGAAGACCCAGCGCCTCATGGTGTCGAACCATCCGAAGGATGCCCACGAGATCATGCAGCGGGTCTCGAACGGCGACGGCTTGCTCGCTCATGGCGGCGCCTCGATCGGCAATCTCCTCTCCGGCGATGCGCCGCGAAGCTTCCTCACCGCTGCAACGCTCGACGATCCGGCAAAAGAGATCCGCCGCAGCCACGTTCTCGACTGGTTCTTCATCAGTCCGTACAGCTACGTCCGGTGGACGCTGCTCTCGATCGGCGAGGTCATAAAGGAGCTCGTCCAAGCGCGGGCCGCAGCGCGGGGCGGGCCGCGAGGCCCACGCGGTTTTCCATATCCGCTCGCGCGAGCCGCGACGAACGTGCTCCTGCGTCATCTCAGCACCGCGCTCGTCATCGAGGAGATGTGGCGCCGCTCCTCCCCGATCTACGTGGACTTCGTCGATTACGACGAGATCGCCCATCACTCCGGGCCCGACGGGGTCGAAGCCCGCGATGCCGTCGCGGGGCTGGACAAGATCATCGGGATCATCGAGAGGGCCGCAGCGGACGCGCCGCGGCCGTATCGCTTCGTCGTCCTGTCCGACCACGGGCAGAGCGCCGGCGCGATGTTCGCGCAGCGCTATCGCAAGTCACTCGAGGGCCTCGTGCAGGAGCTCGCGGGCGAGCATGTGAAGGTGCAGGGCGCGACCGCGCACGTCGAGCACTGGGGGAGGATCAGTCCGCTCCTGTCGGAAGCGTCAGGTATTAGCGGCATGACCCGAACGGTTACGAGCGCTCCCTTCCGGCGCCACGCGGGCGCGACTGACGATGCC
>DASWCR010000003.1:0-10331 GCA_036389995.1 Candidatus Limnocylindria bacterium
CGAGAGGACCGGGGTGAGCGGACCGATGGTGTACGAGTTGTCCTGCCAAGGGCACCGCTCGGTAGCTATGTCCGTTCCGGATAACCGCTGAAAGCATCTAAGTGGGAAGCCGACCTCGAGATGAGCTCACCCTCTGGGTAACCAGGTAAGACCGCACGTAGAGAACGTGTTTGATAGGCGGCGGGTGGAAGGATCGCAAGATCTGGAGCTGAGCCGTACTAACGGTCGAGGGCTTGACCTAATTTCAGCACCCAGCCGGGCCAACGACGGTCCGGCGCGGTACGAACAATTCGTTCGTCTTCCTCGTCACGATCACCGTGAAGCTCGAAGAGGCCTCCGCTTTTTGTGGAGGCCTCTTTCTTTGCCATCCGTCACCATGCGTACCGCGCCAGCCAAAAAGACGGTTGGCACACCGGAGGTGCGGAATGACGCTTGGCATTCAGGTCTATGAGATCAAGCATGTCCTGCTCGCGGACCGTTGGCACGAGGTCGAGCCGGAGTCCTTTGCGCTCGACGCATACGAGTTCATGGACGGGAATCAGGCCGTCGCGCGCGGGGACGGCCAGCTGATCACAACCGTCGGCTTCATGTTCCGCGAGCCCGGCGGACAGATCGTCGCCGGCCCTCTCTCATCGATTCTGGCGGTGCAGCTGCCACGAACGAGGAACTGACCGGCTGTCGATTAGGCTCCGGTCGCGGCGAGGAGGGGACGATGTCAGTTGCGCAGACCATCGATATGGCCTCTCTTGGAAACCTGCGTGAGAAATTGCGCGGGCAGCTGATCCTGCCCGCCGACCGCGAATACGACGCGAGGCGCGTCGTCTGGAACGCGATCGCCGATCGCTATCCCGCGCTCATTGCGCGATGCACTCGTGTCGAGGACGCCATGGCGGCGGTGCGCTTCGCCCGCGAGCACGATCTCGTCATCGCGGTCCGCGGCGGCGGCCACAGAGTGGCGGGATTCTCGACGTGCGACGCCGGCATGGTCATCGATCTCTCGGGGATGCGCGCAGTGGCGATAGATCCGGCAAGGCGGATCGCGCGTGTTGAGGGCGGCGCGCTTCTGGAGCAGCTCGACCGTGCCGCGCAGGAATACGGGCTGGCGTGCCCGGTCGGCGTAGTCGGCCACACCGGGGTCGGCGGTCTCACACTCGGTGGGGGCATGGGCCGCCTCGAGCGCAAGCACGGATATACGATCGACAACCTGCTCTCGGTCGATCTCGTCAACGCGGATGGTGATCTGCGGCATGTGAGCGACGAGGACGATCCCGAGCTCTTCTGGGGCCTGCGCGGTGCCGGCGCGAACTTCGGGATCGCGACTGCGTTCGAGTTCCGCCTGCACCCGATCGGGCCGAACGTGACC
This sequence comes from Candidatus Limnocylindria bacterium, assembly GCA_036389995.1. Classification (GTDB taxonomy): domain Bacteria; phylum Chloroflexota; class Limnocylindria; order P2-11E; family P2-11E; genus 3-1-20CM-2-70-9. Next base: position 1,364 of record DASWCR010000003.1, read on the forward strand.
ACGGCTGTGGTCGTGTTCCCGATCGAGAGGGCTCGCGAGGCGGCCGCTCTGTATCGGGCCCTGTCCCGATCGGCTCCGGACCACATGCACCTTGGGCTGAGCTTCGCGAACGCCCCGGGCGGTCGAGCGACGACCCCGGGGCAACGAGGAGACGCCACTGTCGCGGTCGGAGCGACGCACGTCGGCGATCAGCGGGATGCCGAGCGCGACCTGCGTCCGCTTCGCGGTGAAATCGCACCTCTCCTCGAAACGGTTACCGCGACGACCTACCTCGCGGTGCAGAAGATGAGCGACGAGGAGATGGCCTGGGGCAAGCGCTTCTACATGAAGGGCGCATTCCTCGACGAGCTCTCCGACACCGCGGTGGACCGTATGGCAGAGCACGTTTCGATCGCACCCGGGGAGTGCTCGATCGGACTATGGGCACAGGGCGGCGCCACCGCCGATGTGGCGGAGGATGCGATGGCTTTCACTGGCCGCGGAGCCGCACATTGGCTCGGCGCCGAGGCCTTCTGGGTCGACAAGGAGCGGGACCTCGACTACATCGCCTGGGGGCGCGCCGCGATGGCGGCTCTCAAGCCATTCACGAGGGCCGGCCAGTACGTGAACGACGTCGTCGAACAAGGGGACGACGTCGTGCGGGGGATCTACGGGAACAAGAAGTACGACCGGCTCCGTGCTCTCAAGCGGACGCACGATCCCGATAACGTCTTCCGGCTGAACCAGAACATCCGCCCGTAGCTCGCACGTTCCGCTTTTCATCAGGCGTACGCTGCCCACTGGCACCGCGAACAGCGTGTGCCGCGCCAAGGGGAGGAAGACACGTGGCAGACAACCGCACGACCGTCGAACAGTTCCTACGTGCGATTGCGGCGAACGACATCGAAGCCCAGGAGCGACTGCTCTCCGACGACTTCGTCGAGGAGTATCCGCAGTCCGGCGAGCGGATCCGCGGAAAAGACAATCGGCGCGCGATCATCGAGAACTACCCGGGTGGAACACCGCGAGAAACGAGCAGGGCGAACTCCGATCCCATCCCTGATGTGATCATTGGCGCGGGCGATCGGTTCGCTGTCGCAGGTCAGATCACCTATCCGAACGGTGAGACGTGGCACGCCGTCTCCCTGATCGAGCTGCGTGACGGAAAAATCAGCAAGATCACCGACTATTTCGGGGCACCGTTCGAAGCGCCGGCCTGGCGCGCGCCCTACGTCGAGAAAGCAGCCACTGCCACAAAGTCGCGTTGACGCCTCGCGCCAGCGCGGTAAAATCGAATCCTCGGTCCTTGGAGCGGTGGGGTCATACCTGTTCCCATCCCGAACACAGCAGTCAAGCCCACCAGCGCCGAAGATACTCGGGACGTCGGTCCCCGGGAAAATAGGTCAGGGCCGGGATCTAAAGACCCCGACGCGAAAGCGCCAGGGTCTTTTGTTTTTTCCGTAGATGGTGATGCGCGCATCAGCGCCGTCGTACTTCGGCGAGGGGCCGCACGCCCTGTGGCATGTCAGCGAGGACCCGACGATCACTCGGTTCGCACCGCATCGCGCGCGGACCGCGCTCACGGACGAGCCACTCGTGTGGGCCGTCGACACGCGGCACGTCCCGCTCTACTGGTTCCCGCGCGACTGCCCTCGGTGCACCTTTTGGGCAGGCCCGCGCACCACCTCGACTGACCTCGGGCGATTCCTCGACGGGCGGCGCGAGCTGCGCGTTCATGTGATCGAAGAAGGCTGGCTCGAGCGAGTCCGCGACGCGCGGCTCTATCTGTACCGTCTGCCGGTGGAGTCGTTCACGCAGGATCGCGAGACCTTGGGGTACTGGATGAGCCGCGCCGCCGTCGATCCACTCGAGCTCGTCGCGATAGACGACCTCATCGGCCGGCACGCGAAGGCCGGGATCCTCCTCCGCCGCGTGCCGAATCTCTGGCCGCTCTGGGACGCAGTCGTCGAGTCCACGCTCGAGTTCAGCGGCATCCGCCTCCGGAACGCCGCGCCTCGTCCAGTGCCGACTGCGGGCTGATGGACCTGGCCAAGGGCCTTCGGCTCGGTCTCGCGCGCGGGCAGATCGCCCTCGGAGCCATCGCCCTGCGCGCGGGAATCGATGTTGGAATGATCGAGGGTCCCCCGTTCACCCTCGGTGCGGGGCCGCGGCCCGAGTTCGACGAGTTTCTCGAGCCGGGGCGGAGCAGTCTCATCGACTATCGGCTCGACCTGCCGAAACACGAGTTCCTGTCTTATCTCGTGCACACGCGCCGCTACCTGGTCCACGGCACTGCGGCGCCGGACCTCGACGAGGTCAAGCCGATGCCGGCGACCGACTACGAGGCCCGAACGCTCGAGGCGGTCTTCGCAACCTCGGACGGGATCTGGCCGCTGTTCTTCGCGACGCTGGACCGCGCTCGCGCGGGCTCCCTCTGGAATGGGTGCTACCACTTGCGCCGCGGGTCCGTCGTTCATCGGTACTACTTCTTTTTTACCGAAGCGGATCCGCGCGACGAGGCGATCTGGCGCGACGGCACCATCTACGTGTTGCCGAGGGAACCGTTCGCGCGGACTTGGATCCCGAACGAGTGGGTCTCGCCGCAGCCGGTGCGGGCCGTAGCGAAGCTTCTCGTGTCCCCGTCCGACTTCCCTTTCAAGCAGCGGGTGAAGCGCTTCGACGCGACGCTCTCGCTCTTGGGGAACCTGCGCCGGTTCTCGAAGTAGGCGCCGCGGATGTGACCGACGCAAGCGCCGGTCGAACTCATCGGTGTGGTCGAACATCCCCATACGGCGATCCGCCGACTACCGCCCGATCCCGTCCAGTTCCAGGTGATCCTCGGCTCGCTGCTGGGCGACGGCCGCCTCATCGGTCTGCCCGGCGAGCGACGCCTGCGGATCGCGCACCGTGCCGCGCGCCGCGATTACGTTCTGTGGAAGCACGAACGGCTCGGCGCTTTCGCGGCGACCATGCCCGTGGAATTTGCGGACGACCTCGTCGGCTTCGAGACCGTGGGCCATCCGCTCTTCGACGATCTCGCGCGGCTCTTCGGGAATCGATTCGCCAAGCACGACATGATCGAGCGGCTCCTGCGACCGCTCGGCCTCGCCGTTTGGCTATCGGATCTCGGTCGGCTCGAGCTCCGTTCGAGCGCGTTCCTGCCGGCGCAGCGCGAGCTTGCCCTCGCGGGCTGAGTCTTACGCGGCGACGGAAACGCGAGGCGCGTGGACGGGGGTGGGGAAGATGACCGACAGCTGGCGACGCAGGTTCTGGATGGCGCGGCCATGCAGCTGGCAGGCGCGCGCTTCGCTGATCCCCATGCGAAGCCCGGCTTCACGGAGCGTGAGGGACTGGCCGTAGTACCGCTCGAGAACCTCGCGCTGGCGAGGTGGCAAGCAGGTCATCGCGGAGCGCACACGCGCGCGGAGATCCTCCGCCTCGTAGCGCTCCGCGAGTTCGTCCTGCTCCGCCCCCCCGTGGTACCCGCGCTCGATGAGCTCATCGAGCGATACGGTCCCGCGATAGGAGCCCGCCTCCCCCTGCGCCGCGGCCTCGCGCTGGCGCCGACGGTCCGCCCGTCCAAGCTCGTCCACGCGGCGAACCTCGTCTAGGACCGCCCCGCGAATCCGCAAGCTTGCATAGCCCTCGAAGGGAACGCCCCGCTCCGGCTCGAAACGGTCAACGGCGTCAATCAGCCCGATCAGAGCGGCGGACTCCAGGTCGTCCGGGCCGGCGACCGCGCCGACCGGAACGTTCATGCCACGAGCGATCCGGGTAGCCAGCGGCGCGAAGCGCTCTATAAGTGCACATCGCGCCACGGCGTCGCCCTCCCGACACCGCGCCCACAGCAGGGCTGAGTCCGCCAAGGTCCCCCTCCGCCCCGACGCACGCCCACCAAAGACCTGGTCTAGGTCTCGCCCCTCTCCGTGCGACGGCGCGCGAACTCTGCGCGCGCGGCATCTGCTGGTTAATCCCCGATCAGGTCCTTTTGGGATACCCACTCGGCGACCAGCCATTCCGGCCCTCGGCGAGCATGCAGGCGAGCCGCACTAAGGCCGGTACCCGAACGGATAAGGGCCGCGGCGCGAGGCCCACGAGCGAGATGCCTACATAGAAAACGGCTCTTAGGGCGATGCCGAACCCGTCGAACCGGGTACTACCGGGTTAGCGCTATTCGATGAGGTGCCGCCGTAACGCGAGGACCACGGCGTGGGTCCGGTCGGTGGCTCCGAGCTTGGCGATGAGGGTCTGCACGCCCTTCTTCACGGTGTCTTCGGCGAGGACCATGGCGCGCGCGATCTCCTTATTGGTGTAACCCTCCGCCAGGTAACGGAGGAGCTCGAGCTCGCGCGGCGTGAGAGGCTCGCGCACCGGAACCGGCGCGCCGGGTTCGGAGTCGTCGGCGTCAACCTCGGCTGTGTCCTCGGCCGCGTCGGCGACCGGGACGGCCTCGGCCATTCGGCTGAGCGCCCGAGCCTCGGCAGGGCCGAGAGCGGTGAGCCCCTGCACCGCGGCTTCGAGGGCCGCGATGACCTGAGTCGACGGCGCGTCCTTGGACACATACCCGTTTGCACCGGCGCGGAGGACGGCTCGTATCACCTCGGGGGTGCGCTCGACGCTGAACGCGATGATCGGGAGCGAGCTCGAGACCTCGCGGATCCGAGTCACCGCCTCTGGCCCGCTCGCATCTGGGAGGCCGAGATCGAGGAGAGCGACGTCCGGTTCGTTCTCGGCGATGAGGTCAACTGCTTCGGCGCAGGTCGAGGTGATGCCGGCGACGATCAGGCCTTCTCGTTCGAGCAGCGCCCGTACGCCGAGGCGCATGACCGGGTGATCCTCCACCGCGAGGACCCGAATGCCGGAGTGCCGTGCGGGCGCGGAGGCGACCTCGGCGTGGGCCAGGAGTCCTAGGGCATCCGCGGCGCGGCCCGCGAGCTGTTCCTCGCTGGGCTCGTAGGGTCGTCCGTGCCGCGCGACCCCCACTCGGACGCCTGATCCAGGTGGGGCCTCCACCTTCGCGCTCGCCTCGAGCGCCGCCTCCCGGCATTCCCTGTCCTCCGCGTGGAGCGCGAGGATTCGTCCGTCCGGGGCGCGCGCGGCGACGGCGTGATGGCCGAATGAGCTCGCGGCGGTCCGGGCGGCGGCGTCGGCGTCGCCCGCCGCTGCGTGACGCATCACCTCCTCGAGCGCGACCTCGGAGCGCCAATCGCGTTCGAGGTCACCGATCCGATTGATCGCCGCGAGCGCCCGGGCCACGTCGCCCGCGATGGCGTCGAGGACCTCGAGCTTCTGACCGAAGCCATCGGCACCAGTCGGCCTCTTCACGTTGAGGACGCCGATGATCTCGTCGCCGGCGCGCAGCGGCACGATCACGGACTCGCCGGCCTGCGGATCGGTGCCATGGAAACGGTCGTCGTCCACGGGGCCCAGAAGGACCACCCGTTCGCCCCGGCTCGCGACCCATCCGGCGATCCCCTCATCGATGCGTTGCTCATGGCCAAGGGGTACGCCGATGCCCACCGATGCGCGCACCCGTAGACGGTTGCCTTCGACGAGCATGATCGACGTCCCGCCCGCACCAATCCGCGTTGCGATGTCCTCCGCCGCGCGTGCCAGGAGTGCCGACGCGTCGCGCGTTTCCTTCAGACCCGTGAGAAGGCGCTCGAGAAGCGCGACACGGTCGTTGTTCTGTGCGCTCTCGTGTTTCGCTTCGGCCATCGCGCGGCCGTCGCCGACGCTCATCGCGAGCAGCTCGGCGGCGGCGCTCGCGGTGGAGAGCTCGACCGCGTCGAAGGGCACGCCGTGCCGCAGCGCGCAGAGGAGCGCTTCACCGTCGGGTAGATCGATGCGCGTGAGAAGCGCGAACGCGGCCTCGTCCTCCCAGCGACCCGCCGCCACCGCCGTGCCAACCGTCGTGCCCCCGAGCGCGCGCACGACGGCGTCGGCGTCGAAGATGGCGCGCCACTTCGCATCGGGTGGGACGTCGTGTGTGAACACCGTTCGGAGATCGTCGCCAGAGGTCGCGAGGACCGCCGTTCCCTCAGCGCGAAGAAGGACGGCGATGTTGGCCAGCCGCTCGGGCCAACGTGCCGTCGGGTTGACGGATTCCTCCCTCGTTCCCCCCGTTTGGCGAATCATACCGATGGCACGTTGTTTGCCCGCTCGCCGGATCATGGCCGTCGATCCGGAGACGATGGCAGAGCTCCTCGCGGGCATCGAGGAGAACGAGCGCGCGCTCCGGCCGCTCCGTCCCGGCGAGGTCGTCGAAGGCGTCGTCGCCTCCGTCAGCGGCGATGAAGCGCTGGTTGATCTCGGCGGCCGCTCCGCGGGCGTGCTTTCTCTGCGGGAAGCGAGCGAAGAAGGAACGGATGTCGCAGTCGGCGACAGAGTTGTCGCCGCGGTGGTCCAGCCCGAAGGTCCGGACGGCCGCGTCGTCCTTTCCACACGCCGGGCACGGAGCCGGCGGCAGCGGGCGCGGATGGCGGAGCTCGCAAGGAGCGGTGAGGTCGTCGAGGCGGAAGTGGTGGACGCGAACCGCGGGGGTCTCGTTGTCGACCTTGGGCTCCGCGGCTTCATACCCCTCTCACAGCTCGCCTCTGTGGGCAACCTCGGGACGAGCGAGCGCACCGCTGTCCCCGACACGCTTCGCGACTACATCGGCAAGCGGCTTCCGCTGAAGGTCATCGAGGCGGACCAACGTCGCGACCGCCTGATCTTGTCGGAGAAGGCGGCGGCGCAACAGCTCCGGCGCCAGCGGAAGGAGGAGGCGTCGTCCCACCTCGTGGAGGGTGAGGTGCTGGACGGGACCGTGGCGAGCGTCACGACGTTCGGGGTCTTCGTCGATGTCGGCGCGGCCGATGGGCTCGTCCATCGCTCGGAGATCACCTGGGACAAGGGGATCGAACCGACCACTCTTTATCGCCCCGGCGACAGCGTGCGTGTGCTCGTCACCGGCGTTGACCGGGAACGCGGTCGCATCTCCTTATCTATCAAGCGCCTGGAGGAGGATCCCTGGGTACGCGCCCCGCATGTGCTGGCCGTTGGGAACGATGTGGACGCGACAGTTACCCGCGTCATGCCGTACGGGGCATTCGCCCGCGTCAGTACGGGCATCGAGGGTCTGATCCATATCAGTGAGGTCGCGCCACGGCGGATCGCGAGCCCGGCAGAGGTAGTCCACCCGGGTGAACTTGTGCGTGTCCGAGTGGTTGCGATCGATCCCGAGCGACGTCGGCTGTCGCTGTCAATTCGTCAAGCCGCAGGAAATGTCATGTACGCAACTCGGACAGAGCAAGATGCGAACGTATAATCGGAACCAGATGCTAGACGCGGCGATATACCTTTAGAAGACGCAACAGATGGGACCGTTTGACCGCTTTAACGACCGCGCCAAGCGAGTCCTCGCGCTTGCCCAGGACGAGGCGATCCGTTTCAACCACAACTACATAGGGACGGAGCATCTCCTCCTCGGTCTGGTGCGCGAAGGCGAGGGTGTGGCCGCGCGCGTCCTCGACTCCCTAGGGGTCGAGCTTTCCAAGGTCCGCACCGCGGTCGAATTCATCATCGGCCGCGGGGATTCGACCACGTCCCCCAGCGAGATCACGCTTTCGCCGCGCACGAAGAAGGTCATCGAGCTCGCGATCGATGAGGCTCGAAAGCTCGGCCACAGCCACGTTGGCACCGAGCACCTGCTTCTCGGTCTCGTGCGTGAGGGCGAGGGGATCGCGTCAGGGGTCCTCGAGTCGCTCGGCGTTTCGCTCGAGAAGGTCCGGCACCAGGTCATCGCCACGCTCGGACAGCAGCACCCCCAGGCGACGGAAGCGGCAACGGCGGGCGGGAAGTCGGCGAGCTCGAAGACGCCGACGCTCGACCAGCTCGGGGTCAATCTCACGGCCATGTCGAAGGCAGGGCAGCTCGACCCGGTCATCGGCCGCGAGAAGGAGATCGAGCGGGTCATCCAGATCCTGTCGCGCCGCACGAAGAACAACCCGGCGCTGATCGGTGAGCCTGGCGTCGGCAAGACGGCGATCGCCGAAGGGCTCGCGCACCGGATCGTGAAGGGCGACGTGCCCGAGACACTCCAGGGCAAGCGAGTGCTCACCCTCGATATCGGGTCGCTCGTCGCCGGCACGAAGTACCGCGGCGAGTTCGAGGAGCGCCTCAAGAAGATCATCGAAGAGCTGCGCCACGCGCACGACGTCATCCTCTTCATCGACGAACTGCACACTCTCGTAGGTGCGGGGGCCGCTGAAGGGGCTGTTGACGCCGCGAACATCCTGAAGCCGTCGCTAGCGCGCGGCGAGCTTCAGTGCATCGGCGCCACGACCCTCGACGAGTTCCGCAAGTACATCGAGCGGGACGCCGCCCTCGAGCGCCGGTTCCAGCCGGTCATGGTCGAGGAGCCGTCGATCGAGGAGACGCAGGCGATTCTCATGGGCATCCGCTCGCGGTACGAGGATCACCACAAGGTCTCGATCACCGACGACGCCGTGAAAGCGTCGGCTGAACTCTCCTCTCGGTACATCACCGACCGGTTCTTGCCGGATAAGGCGATCGACCTCATGGACGAGGCCGCGAGCCGCGTGCGCCTTCGCTATTCGACCGTTCCGACCGATGTGAAGGACGCGCAGCGCGAGCTGGACCGCGTCGTGACCGAGAAGGAACAGGCCATGGAGGCGCAGCAGTACGAGCTCGCCTCGACGCTTCGGCAGCAGGAGCGGGCGCAGCAGGACAAGCTGCAGCAGGCGAAGGCCGACTGGCTGCTCGCGCAGTCCCAGAAGCGTCCCGAGGTCACCGACGAGGACATCGCCGAGGTCGTCTCCATGTGGACGGGCATTCCGGTGAGGAAGCTCGCCGAAGAGGAGACCCAGAAGCTCCTGAAGATGGAGGAGGCGCTCCACGGTCGCGTCATTGGACAGGACATCGCGGTCACGACGATCGCCCGGGCGGTCCGTCGCGCTCGCGCCGGCCTCAAGGATCCGCGCCGGCC
>DASWCR010000004.1:0-9138 GCA_036389995.1 Candidatus Limnocylindria bacterium
CCCGTTCCGTTGTTGAGGGGCGGTGGCTTCGGCGCCGGGCACCCCTGGACGCAAACGATGTCGAAGCGCGGCGAGACGTTCGACGCGCAGTTCGCGGACGGGTCGCTCGGCCCGGTCTCGCCGCAGAGGTGGGGGAGTCCGAAGGCCGTGTTGAAGACGCCGAGGTCCTGTCGAACGGTCGTTGCCCCGAACGAATCGACGACCGCGATCGTCTTTCCCTGACCCTTGTTCCCCGCGGCGTGGAGCACCGCGTAGTCATAGGAATTCGCCATCGCGGACGGGTTGAAGCATCGCCGTGACACCGCCGCGCAGGCGGCTTGGCTCGGGGGATTCGCGTCGGCGCTGACGAACACCCAGTCGCTGATGAGCGGTAACACGTTGAAGGCTTCGTTCGCGGCCGATACGCGCGACGGTCCGCCGCCGCCGACCGCCACCGCGACCAGTGCTGACACAATCGCGAGAGTGAAAGAGCGCGCGAGCTCTTTGCGCATGCTTTGCCTCCCCTTTGACGACCGCGCGAATATAGGCCGGTTTGGGATGACGCACTCACGGTGATCAAGACACGACTGACCGACCGGCTCGGTATCCGCCATCCGATCGTGCTCGGCGGCATGTCCCGCGCAACCGCGGCCGAGGTGGTCGGGGCGGTGAGCGGGGCCGGCGGTCTCGGCACCCTGGGCATCTCGGCGATGACGCCGGAGGACATCCGCACGAGTTGCGAGCGGATCCGCTCGTTCACGAGCGCGCCCTTCGGCTTGAACGCGCTGCTCTTCCTGGTGTCGGCCGAGCAGGTCGACGCGATCCTCGCGTGCCGTCCGCGCGTGATCGCGACCGCCTGGAGGCGTCCCGAGTACGACCTGCGCGCCTTCGCCGACCGCGTGCACGCGAGCGGCGCCCTGCACATGCATCAGGCCGACACGCTCGACGAGGCCAAGCGCGCGGCCGAAGCGGGCGTGGACGTCGTCGTCGCGCAGGGGACCGAGGGCGGCGGGCACGTCGGCGTCATGGCGACGCTGCCGCTCGCGCGGATGGTCATTCGGGCCCTGCCTCATCTTCCGGTCCTCGTGGCCGGCGGCATCGCCGACGGTGCCGCGATCGCCGCCGCGCTCGTCCTCGGTGCGGACGGGGCGCTTCTCGGAACGCGGTTCCTCGCGACGAACGAGGCGCCGCTTCCCGACGGGTACAAGCGCGCGATCGTCGAGAGCGATGGCCACGACACGCTCATCACCGAGATTCCGGACATCGTGAGCGGCACGGTGTGGCCGGGCGCGTATGCGCGGGTGCGCCGCAACGGTTTCATCGAGGAGTGGCTCGGACGCGAGGGCGAGCTTCGCCGGCGCTGGCGCGAGGTCCTCTCCCAAGTGCAGGCCGCACGGGCCGCGGGCGACGCCGACCGCGGCACGCTGCTCATGGGCGAGGACGCGGGCCTCATCGATTCGATCGAACCCGCCGGAGCGCTCGTCGAACGTCTTGCCGTCGATGCTGAGACCGCGCTTCGCGAACGCGGGCGTCTCGTTCTGGTGGGCAAGCCGGCGTAGGATGCTCGGCCGGGCGTGAAGAGGGGGAGGGCCGGGTCGCTGGCGTGTGGCCTAGTGCTCGCCGGTGTTGTCGTGGCGAGCTCGGCTCTGCCTGTCCTGGGCGGCGAAGCGCGATCGAGCTTTGATCCAGGCGTAGCGTCGCCGCGCGCCGGTCCTGACGATGCCGATGAACTCGCTCGCTTCACGGATCAGTTCATGGGCGCACACATGAAGGAGATGCACGTGCCCGGAGCGACAGTAGAGGTCGTCAGCGCGGGCCGTGTCCTCCTCGAGAAGGGTTACGGGGTCGCCGATCTCGAGCGTGCCACGCCCTTCGTCCCGCAGACACGGCTCCGGGCGAAGTCAGTCTCCAAGACATTCACCGCGACGGGGGTCATGCAGCTTGCCAAGGCTGGCAAGCTGGACCTCTCCGCAAGCGTCGTCTCGTTCATTCCAGGCTTCGCGCTGCCTGGCGGAAATGAGCCACCGATCACACTCGATGAACTCCTGACACAGACGAGCGGGCTTGGAGACCGAGGTATCGGAACGATGGTCGCGGATCGGACACAGGCGACGGACCTGCGCGCATACCTGCAGGCGCGTATGCCATCCCGGCTTGCGCCGCCGGGCACGATCTTTCTCTACACCGACCACGGGATCTCACTCGCCGGTCTCGCGACGCAGGAGGTCTCAGGTCTGCCGTTCGCGCAGTACATGCGCGAGCGCCTCCTTGGACCGCTCGGGATGGACCGAAGCGCCTTCGACCCGCCTCTTGAAGGCCAGACCGATCTCGCGATCGGCTATCAGTTCAACGGGGGCACATATCAAAGGGCGCCAGTTGGCTATTTCCTCGTGGCGCCGGCGGTCGGGCTCGTCACGACCGGCCACGACATGGGGCGTTACCTCACCGCGATGCTCGAAGGCGGCATCGTCGACGGACGGTCGATTCTCGATCGCGAGGCCATTGCGATTCAGGAAGAAAAGCACTTCGCGCTTCAGCCCGATGCGCCGGGAGTCGCATACGGCCTATACGAATGGCCTCGTAACGGCGAGCGAGTGCTCCTCCACGGCGGGCTGGGGCACGGGTACAGCACGCTGCTCGTGCTCCTACCGGAGCGGCGAGTGGGCCTCTTTGTCGGAGCGAACAGCGACGAGCCCGGCCTCCGATGGTCGTACCTGCGCGCGTTCCTGGACCACTACTACCAATCCGGCTCGCATCCGGCGTCGCGCAGCATCGGCGACGCCGACCTCAGTCGCTTCGCCGGTTCGTATCGCGAGTACCGCTATGACGGGGGGCAGCACGAGCTGCTAAAGCAGGTCATCGATCAGGGCGCGATCACCGTCAACGCCGACGCGACTATTTCGCTCTCGTGGGAACCGGGTCACTGGGCTGAGCTGGCGCCCCTCGTATTCGAGAACGTCGATGATGCGGACGAGCGATTGTCGTTCCAGATGGATGCCAGTGGACGGATCGCCCGCGTGCTCCTGCCGCCAGATGAGGCGCGCGTGAAGGTCGGGCTGCTCGAAAGCCTCGAAGCGTTCATCGCCGGATTCGTGATCTTCGCGCTGCTCTTCCTTTCCGCGGTGGTCTGGTGGTTGGCCTTCGCACGCCGAAATCGAACGAGAGTACTTGCCGGGGTCGTCGCGCTCCTGAACCTGGTGTTCTTGGTCGCCGCGCCGATCCTCTTCCTCCCGTACGCGGGCCTGAACGGGACCGAGATCGACTTCGGCGAGCCGCTCCGCTTCACGATCGTCTTCGCCATCCCGTTCGCGACCGCCGCGCTCGCGGTCCCCCTCGCGACCGCGGCTGTGCTCGCTTGGCGCGCCCACTCGTCGGGACATTCGACACGTCTGCATCTCGCGGCGATCGCCGTCGCCGCGGTGATTTTTCCTTTCTTCCTGGGTTACTGGCGTCTCTTCGGAGTGGGCGGGTAGCGTGACCTGGCTCCTCGTCGGTGGCGGATGCCTGATCGTTGCGGCGATCTACGCGGTCTACTGGCCGCGCCCGAAACCCGGGACGGTGCGTCCGGTTTGGCGGCACGTCGTGCTGCGCTGGGGACATAGCGCAGTTTGGCTATTGCTCGCGATGTCCTTCTTCTTGCGAGGTGCGGACGGAGACAGCCTCGCAGGCCAGGCGAACGTCCTCGCCCTCGCTGGCGGACTGCTCTACGCGGTGTTCATCGCGGTCGCGGTCATGGACCGGAGGCGCTGGCGCAGGGGGGTGCGAAATGCGACGTAGGCTCGTTTCAATCGCTGTCGCCATCGCGGGTCTGGCAGCCGCGGCGGCGGCGGCGCTCTTCACATTGGATTACCTTGCGGATCCGCCCACCGCGTCGTGCAACGCTCCGCCGGCGACCTTCGGTCAAGCGATTGACATGCCGGGCCATCAAGAGGTCGCCGTCCACTTCACCTGCGAGGGCGCCGTCCAAGCCGGGACCCTCTACCTGCCTTCCAGACCGGGTCCACATCCGGCCGCGATCTGGGTCCACGGAGCGGGACCGGCGAGCCGCCTGAAGTTCGGCGGCATGTTCGCGAGCCTCATCGACGCCGGCGTCGCGGTCTTCTCGTACGACAAGCGTGGCGTTGGCGAGTCGCAAGGGAGCTGCTGTCCTGGCGACAACGGTCACTTCAACCTTCTCTCGGCTGATGTGGCCGGGGCCGTCGCCGCACTTGCGTCGAGGTCAGATCTGCGGAAGGACGAGATCGGCCTTATCGGTGCGAGCCAGGCCGGATGGATCGCACCGAAGGCCGCCGCGATGAGCGGCAAGGTGGCGTTCATCGCGCTGGCCAGTTCGACGCCCGTGACCGAGCGTCTGACGAACCTTTATGAGCGACTGGCTCGCGGCGACGAGGGCCAGCTCTCGAAAGAAGAGATCTCGCGGCGGCTGGCGTCCGCCGGTCCCTCGGGATTCGACCCCGTGCCGTACCTCCGACAGACGACCGCGCCGAGCCTCTGGATGCTCGGCACCGAAGATGACCGGATCCCGGTGCCGGAGACCATCACGCTCCTCGGTCAACTGAAGAACGAAGGCAAAGACATCGAAATCGTTACTTTTCCTGGCGCTCGTCACGGCTTGCTGGACGAGCCGCCTTCCGCCAAGGAGGCACCTCAGACTCTCGTCGATTGGATCGTGAAGCGGGTCCATGTCTGACCGCGCTGTGTAAGAAAGAAAGGGGAGGACACGCGTCCTCCCCTTCGGGTGCGCAGACGTGGAGGCTAGATGCGATGCGGACGCATGCCGGTCGCGTTCTTGGGCGGCTTGGGCGGCTGCAGCGTCGTGCCTTCCGTGTTCGGGGTCGTGATGTTGCCGGTGAACGTCGGTTGCGTTCGCGCGTGTGTCGTCGCCTCGAATCCCGAGGCGAGCTTGATGAGCGTCGGCTCGCTGAACGCGGTGCCGAGGAAGCTGATGCCCATCGGCATCCCAAGGACGTTCGCCGCTGGGACTTGGACGATCGGATAGCCGGGGCCTCCGGCGAGGCCGGAGCTTGCGAAGACGAAGTGGTCCGACATGATGAGGTCGGTCGTCCACCCGGGGCTGTCGGTAGGCGCGACCACGGCGTCGAGGTGGAGTTGGCTCAGCGCCTTGTCGATCCCGTTGACCCCGGCGTTGTGATCGATCGCGAGCGCCTGGTTGTAGGTCAGTCCGCCAAAGGGAGCTTGCGGGTTGTTCGCCGGGTCCGGACCGCTCGTGTCCATAGCCTGCGCGAGCTCGAAGATCTCCTGAAAGAAGTACGGCATCTCGGTCGATGCATGCGCGTTGTTGAACGCGATCGCGTCGGCAAGGGTCTTGTTCGCCATCGGAACGCCGACGCGGGTCGCGAAGTACTTCTGCAGATCGATCTTGAAGTCGTACACGAGGACGAGGAACTCGCCGTCGGCCGAGGCGAATGTGAAGTTGGCGCCGTCGAGGTCGACGACCGTCGCGCCGGCGCTCTGTATGGTGGCGATCGCGTTGTCGAACGCCGCGACGACCTGTGGGGGCCCGTTATCGATCCCCTGTCGCGTCACGCCGACGCGGGCGCCGCGTAGACCGTCGGCGTTCACGAACGCCGTGTAGTCAGCGGGAAGAGCCGGCCGGGCGCGGCCGGTGCCCTGCCATCCGAGGGGGACGCCCGAGGTGGCGGCATCGCGCGGGTCCGGTGTGCGGCTCGCGAGGGCGTTCAGGAGCGCGGCCGCATCGGCGACGGTCCGTGCGTGCGAACCGATGGAGTCCTGCGTGTGCGAGATCGGGACGACACCGGCCCGGCTCGTCACGCCCACCGTCGGCTTGATGCCGACGACAGCGCTGACGTTCGCGGGGCAGACGATGCTCCCGTCGGTCTCGGTGCCGACGGAGATCGCCGCGAAGTTCGCCCCCGCGGCCGCCGCCGAGCCTGAGCTCGAGCCGCAGGCGTTACGGTCTGTCGAGTACGGGTTGTGGGTGAGACCTCCGCGGCCCGACCACCCACTCGTGGAGAAGAACGAGCGGAAGTTGGCCCATTCCGAGAGGTTCGTCTTGCCGAGGATGACGGCGCCGGCGGCGCGCAGATTCGCGGCGACCGTCGAGTCGTCAACAGCGGGCTTGCCGGCGAGCGCGAAGGATCCCGCGGTGGTCTGCATCCTGTCGCCGGTGTCGATGTTGTCTTTCAGCAGAACAGGTATGCCGTCGAGCGGACCGATGACCTTGCCTTGCGCGCGGCGGTTGTCCGCGGTCCGCGCGAGCTTGAGCGCGTCGGGGTTCAGCTCGATCACGCTATTCACGTTCGGCCCGGCCTGGTCGAGGGCAGCGATGCGGTCGAGGTAGAACTGCGTGAGCTGCACCGAAGTGAGCCGTCCGCCGGCCATCTCCGCTTGCAGCTGCGCGACCGTGAATTCGTTGTATGTGGTCGGCGCGGCGGTGGCCCAGTTGCTGCCGAACGTCGCGGTGCGTGCGACGACGACGGATGGGACCAGCAGGATGATCGTGAGGATCGCGAGCACGTTCCTGCGCATGTCGTTGCTCCTCCCTGGTGATTCGCGCGCGCTGTCCTAGCACGTGGTGCCGTCGCGGGCAAACCAGGGCAAAACGGGAGGAGCGCGTCCGCGATGTTCCTGGCGTCCGTGCGCTCGCTAGTCAGTGCGACGCGGCGGGTGCGTGCGCTGGGATCTGCGACTCGAGGAAGGCGCTGAGACGTGCCTCGTATGCCGTCGGGTACGTGTTGAAGGCCCAGGAGTGCTGGCAGACGGCCGCCATCCAGAGGTCGCTGGCGGGATTCGCGCTCGCGGCGCGAAGTTCGTAAGCGTGGTGCGGCGCGATCAGCTTGTCGCCGCCGCAGTGAATGAATAGGAATGCGCGCTCGGGATGCGCTCGCACGACCTCGATAGGCCGGACCTGCTCGCCGTCGAGACCGAAGGCAAGGTTCGACATCAGCAGCACGCCTGGCGTGAACCATGAGGGCACGCCGGCGAGGGTCTCGAGATCCTCCGCGACGATCGTCCGGGCGTCCACGTACGAGGAGTCTGCGACGACCGCGCCGATGTTCGGGTGGAGAACGAGAGATTGCAGGACCGTACCGGCGCCCATGGAAATGCCGACAAGCGCGATTCGATCTTCACGGAAACCCCGGCCGATCAGGTGGTCGATAGCGGCCGCGACGTCGCGCCGCTCGAGGTACCCGAGCGAGAAGCGATCGCCGTCGCTATCGCCGTTTCCGCGAAGGTCGAAGATCAGAACGCTGTATCCACTCGTGACGAGGAAGTCGGCCAGCTTCTCGATCATGCGGTGCTCGCCGCCGATGCGGTTGCTGTCCTTGCCGTGGACGATGATCGCGGCGCGGTCACTCTGAGTGGGGAAGTACCAGCCGCGCAGTGTCAGACCGTCGCCGGTTCGGAATGCGACGTCTTCGTAGACCGACGCGGCGACCATCGGCGCTCGTCCGACCGGGTAGCGCACCGCATGTGTGAAGCGCTCGGCGATCACGTAAGAGAGCGAGAGATAGGCGCCGCCTCCCAGGAGCGCGACGGCGAGTAGCGCCGAGGCGATCCGCCTTAGCTTTTGTCTCCGCGATAGAGGCTGCTTTCCTTCCACGAGGCGGCCAAGCTATGGCGCCGAAGACCTTCCGTCTGAGCGACGGAACGCGACCGGAGTGTCGTCGCGGACACGTAGACGACGGTGATCCTCGGGCGTGTCGACGTCATCGAGCGCTCCGAGATCCGGCGTGATCTCGACCTCGGCGACGTCGTCGCGGCCGGCGAGCACGTCGCGCATTCCGATGTCTCCGTCGAGCGCGAACGCCGCCGGCCAAAGGCTCCGGTGAAGGACCACCGGAGGCGAGCGGCGACCGCGCCAGACGGAGGTGACCGCCGATGCCCGTGTCTTTTGGCCGCGGGCGACGAGCTCGTCGATCAGCCCCGTGGTGACGCCCGGCATGTCTCCGAGGAGCACGAGCGCGCCGTGCAGACTTTGGTCGAGGCTGCGCAGGCCTGACTGAAGCGAGCTCGCCAGGCCGCGTGCGGCGTCTGGGTTGTGGACCACGCGCGTGCGACCCAGATCCAGCTGGGCGACGAGGTGGTCCGCGTTCGTGCCGACCACGATCACGATGTTCTCAAGGCATGAAGCGTTCGCGGCGTCGATCACGTGCTGGATGAGCGGTCGACCGTCTAGCGGGACGAGCAGTTTCTGGGCTCCGAAACGCCGTGCTGCTCCGGCGGCAAGGATCACGCCGGCGATCTGCGGCGGATCGGCGTCAGCGCGCGATGACAACGGACTCGGCGGACAGGCTTCGACCGCTGCGGTGGCGGCGGACCGCGACGATCTCCGCGAGGATAGCGAGCGCGATCTCCTCGACGCCGCTCGCGCCGATGTCGAGCCCGATCGGCGCGTGCACACGCGCGACGTCACGGTCCGGCACCCCCTGGTCCCGCAGCCACGCGACGCGCTTTTCGTTCGTCGTCCGGCTGCCGATCGCTCCGATGTACCCCGCGGGGCTCTTCAGAGCGGCAAGGAGCGCGGGGTGATCGAACTTGTCGTCGTGCGCGAGGATCGCGATCGCCGAGCTCGGCCCGAAGCGCAGGGTCGCGAGCGCTTCTTCTGGCCACGCCGCGAGGATCTCCATCGCCGGGAAGCGCTCCGCGTTCGCGAGCGCGGTGCGCGGGTCGGCCACGACCACGCGATAGCCGACCGCCTTCGCCAGATGCGCGAGCGCCTGGCCCACGTGGGTGGCGCCGACGATCGCGAGCAGCGGCGGCATCGCCAGGGCTTCGAGGAAGATGGTGGCGTCGGTCGCGCCGAGACGCGCCGTGACGGAGCGCGAGCGCCCTTCGCCGAGCGCGGCGAGCGCGCCGACCTTGAGCTCTGCAAGCTCGGGTGACCATCCCTCCGCCCGCTCGTCCGTGAGAACCGCGACCGTGCCCGCGCTATCGGCTGGTGCGACGATACGCACGAGGAGCGCGGGGTGCTCGGCACGGACGGCTTCGAGTGCCGCGCGGTGCAGCGCGCCCACCGGCTCGATGAGCACGTCAATAGACCCGCCACAGGAGAGCCCAACGGTGAACGCGAACTCGTCGCTGATCCCGTAATTCACGACCCGCGGGCGACCGTTCTTCAACACGGCCATGGCTTCTTCGTACACCGCGGACTCGACACAGCCGTTGCTCACCGAA
>DASWCR010000005.1:0-18796 GCA_036389995.1 Candidatus Limnocylindria bacterium
GGTCGCCATGTCTCTCGATGCGGCCAAGCCCGTCGAATGCCGCATGAAGTCTCGTCAACACCTGAGCTGGAACGCCGACATTTCCATGTTGACTAGCCGACACCCGGATCTTGTACCACTGGGGTCCGTTCTTTCGTTTCATCGAACGCGCCAACCCGAAACATCCTTCAGCATCCATAAACCCGGCGGCCCACGCTCGCTCGCGATCGTCGGCACTCGCGGTCGCGACGCTTGTGGCGGCGTGCGCGATGTGATCGTTGCGGCGGCGGCGGCTCGCTCGTGCTTTCAGGCGACCGCTTCGATAAAGGTCGAGAGTTTCCTTGAGAGCCGCGGACGCCTGCGCTCGCTTGAGGGGACCAAGCTGGCCCCAGAGCAGTGCGATCGTGGCCTGGGTCTCCTCGAAGCCCCGCGTCTTCCACACATAGATCCCGTATTCGTTCGGACCGACGATCTCTCCCATTCCCAGCATCGCAGCTCGAAAGCGACGGAGGACCTCCGGAACCTCGCCGTCGCCGCGCTGCGGAACCGTCGCCTGCACGCGAAGATGCGACTCTTCTTGTTCGGGAAGTAGGCGATCGTCGAACCCTCGCCGTCGAAGAACCCGGCGGCCCAAGCGATCTGCAGAGGATCGAACGAACTTAGCCGGCAATCGTCCGGCAGCGCGTCAGTCGTGCGACGAGTCTAGCACATCCGTTCGAGACTGAAAATAGTGGCGCTAGCGGCGCGCGGCGCTCGGTTGCGCCACGTCGGGTTTGGTTGCGCCTATCGGCACGCGCGGGATCACGACATTCAGCGTGCTTCCCTTGGCTCCGCCGCTCTCGGCCCAGATGCGCCCGCCATGGCGAAGGACGATCTCCTTGCTGATATAGAGGCCCAGGCCCATACCCGCGGCATCGCGCGCCGCGCGATCCGGCGAGCGGTAGAAGAGACCGAAGATCGACTCGAGCTCCTCCGCCGGGATCC
The DNA here is from genome assembly GCA_036389995.1 of Candidatus Limnocylindria bacterium. GTDB lineage: Bacteria > Chloroflexota > Limnocylindria > P2-11E > P2-11E > 3-1-20CM-2-70-9. Next base: position 964 of record DASWCR010000005.1, read on the forward strand.
CGATCCCCTGGTCGGTGACGGAGAGCCTCACCCCGCCGTCGTCCGGACGGACGTCGATCGTTATCGCGCCGCCACTCGGCGAGTATTTGATCGCGTTCGTGACGAGGTTGTTTAGCACCTGCTCGAGGTGATCGCGATCGGCGGTCACGACATTCTGCGAGTCGCGACGGACGGAGATCTCGTGCGCCGTAGTCGTGAGCTGCATGCGGGTCGCGACCTCGTTGGCGAGCTCGCTCAGATCCACGTCGCCGTAACGGAATTCGATCCGCCCCGTCTGGATCCGCGAGACGTCGAGGAGCTCATCCACAAGCCGCGCGAGCTTTCCCGTCTGCCGGTAGACGACCTCGAGCTGCTCGGTGATCCCACGCAGCCCCTCGGCGACCGGCGCGGCCGCCTCTCCCTCACTCAGGCGGCCAACCCTCCGCAGGGCGACCTGCAGAAATCCCGACATCGCGGTTATCGGCGTCTTGAGCTCGTGGGACGCGATCGAGAGGAACTGCGACTTCATCCGGTCGAGCTCCTTCAGCTGCTCGTACCGCTCCTTGAGCTCGGCGGTCGCTTCGTCGATCCGCTGCTGCAGATACGCGTTCAGGTTGGCGAGCTCGGCCACGCGCTGGCGCAGCTCCTGGCCCAGCCGGCGGCGCTCGATGCCGCGCGCGACGGTGCTGCGAAGCTCCTCGACCTCACTGGGCTTGACGAGGTAGTCGTACGCCCCCGCCCGCAAGGCCTGGATCGCCGATTCGAGCGACGCGTAGCCGGTGAGCATGATCGTGACGGTCTCGGGATAGCTCTCGCGGACGGCTTTGAGCACGTCGAGGCCGTCACCGTCCTCGAGCCGCAGGTCGGTCAGCACGAGGTCGTACTCGGTGTCGCGCACCATCGCGCGCGCCTGCGCGCCGCTCGTCGTCGTCGCGACGTCATAGCCGTCGAGCTGGAGGATCGCCTTGATCGTGACGACGACGCTCTCCTCGTCGTCGACGACGAGGACCTTAGGCTGCTCGCGCATCACTTGGTGGTCCTTGCACCGGCAACGTGATCATGAAGGTCGTCCCGCGACCGACGCGGCTACGCACGCGCATCGTGCCGCCGTGGCTCTGCACGATGCCCTGCGACACCCAGAGTCCGAGCCCCGTCCCCCTGCCTGGCTTGGTCGAGAAGAACGGCTCGAAGATCTGGGCCAGGAGGTCGTCCGGGATCCCGTCGCCGGTGTCGCGCACCTGAATCTGGACGGCGTCGCGTCCGAACACCTCTGTTTCGGTGCCCGCGCCCGCCTGCGTCGTGACGGTGATAGTGCCGCCTCTTGGCATCGAGTCCGCCGCATTTAGCAGGAGGTTGAGGAGGACCTGCTTCAGTTGGTCAGCGGAGGCGAGGATGCGGGGCAGTCCCGGGTCGAGCTGATTCGCGACCTGCACCCCGCGCTCGCGAAGCCGCTTCGCGACGAGGGCGCCGGCCTCCTCCACGAGCGCATTGAGATCAGTCTCAACCATCGCTTCCTGCTGACGATAGAAGCCGAGCATCTGGCGGAGGATCCGCGACATCCGCTGCGTTTCGCGCGCGGCGATATCGAGGTACGGGCGCTTCGAGGAATCTTCGCCGAACTCCTTCCCTAGAAGGTACAGCGCGTTTTGCACGGCCTCGAGAGGATTGTTGATCTCGTGCGCGATCGAGGCGGCGAGTCGCCCGGTGGCGGCCAGCTTCTCGGAATCGAATAGCACCTGTTCGAGCCGACGACGTTCCAACTCCCGGAGGCGTCCGATGTCCTGCATGACCGAGACGATGGCGACCACCGCGCCGCGCGCGTCGTGGATCTCGGTCGCGCTCACTTCCATCTCGAGACGATCGTCGTTGCGCGGATCCGTGAGCCCGATCTCGCCACGCTTCGACATCGCCGGATCGAGCCGAAGGCCGGCGAGGAAGGACGTGAAGCGCGCGTCGTTGGCGAGTGCCGCATGGCTCGCCCGTGACGTCGCTGACGGCGGCTTGAAGAGGCGCTCCGCGGCGGGATTCATGGACATGATGTGATTGTCGTTGTCCACCACGATGATCGGGTTGGGGACGTTCCGAAGGACGAGGTCGAGGCGGTCGCGCTCGATGCGGATCTCCTCCTCCGCGGTTTGCAGCCGTTGGCGGCCACGTGCCAGCTCTTCGCCGATGTGCCGGATGTCGGTGACGTTCTTCAGGACCGAGACGGTGCCCCGCATGCCGACCCGGTAGTTCGTGACAGGTGTTGTGATCACTTCGTAGATCAGCTCGTCGCCCTCGATCGGATCCACGAGGGTGACCTCGCGGCCCTTGGTCGCCCCGACGCGCTCCAGGTTCCAGGTCGAGAGCGCCGCAGTGAAAAGGAAGTTGTTCATCCAAACAGCGCGGCGCTTCCCCGCACTGTCCTCGTCGCTCGCGCGGAAGAGGCTCTCGGCGCGACGGTTCTGGAGCACCATGTCGTTGTTGGAGTCGGTGACAAGCACGGCGTCGCCGACGCCGTTCACCATCCACCAGAGCCATTCCTTCTCGATCGCGTGCGCTTCGCTCGTGTCGCGAAGAAGATCGACGTCGCGTTGCAGGCTAAGCGCCTCCTGCGCCTGCCGCGCGAAGGGAACGAGCCCGTCGACGTCGCTTTGGGTCACGCCGGACGCGCGAGAGAAGAGGACGACTCCGGTCCACTCGCCGCGCGCCTCCCAGCCCGGCGGTGGGATGACCTTGCCGTCCTGGCCGGCAGGACTCCGCTCCGCGGTGCTTCGGAGCGGCGCGGCGACGATCGGTCCGAGCCGTGCCCTGGCGAGGGTCTCGCGGGCCGCGGCGGAGATCCGTGCATCGCTGATCGCATCGGGGATGCGTTGGGGGAGGCCGCCGCGCAGCGCGACTACGATCGGATCGTCCGGCTGGCTGACCGCGATCACGAGCTCTCGAGCGATCTCGTCCGGGACGCCGATGCCGAAGCTTCCCGCGAGAGCCGCCCGCTCCTCGTCGTACAGGAGGACGACGGCACGCTCGAATCCGTGCGACCGCATGAGCTCGTCGAGCAGTGGCTCGAGCGTCTCGCGCGGATCGCGCAGGTGCGGCGCCGGGCGCCGCTGTCTGCGGTCGAGGACGTCAGCCATGCACGGTCACGTGCTCCGTTAGGCGCGCTCCGACGAACGTGAACGGGTGGTCGCGTCCACCGACCCGCCTCCAGCGCCGAGGCTGCCTCCACGTTGCGCCGGCATGAGGCCAAGCGCGTCGGCGTACCGAAGGTACGTATCGATCGAGGCCACGACGACTCGCGCCTCGACGGTCACAAGGTCGATGCCCACGAGAGAGATGCGGACCCAGGCGTCGATGATGATGCCCTTATCCAGGATCCGATCCAGGACATCGATGAGGCTCGACCCGCCTGGTGCGCGTTCAACTGGCATGTGTTACCTCCCGGGCTTTCGTGATCGCTCGAGGTCGCGTTCGAGTTCGCTGATGCGCTTTTCCAAGCGGCCGATCGCCGTCTGATCGTCGCCGTCTCGTCCAGTGAGAGTCCGGTCGTACTTCCACCAGTTCAAGCCGATCTGCTCGGCCTTGTCGATCGAGCACACGAGCAAACGAATGCGGATGGTGAGAAGCTCGACGTTCGCGAGAGAGACCGAGATGTCCCCCGCGACGACGAGGCCTTTGTCGAGGACGCGATCGAGAAGATCCGCGAGCGTCGTCGTCTCGCGCGGGACGGCGACTCCCCTCGCCTGCATGCTCATACGAGCCTCCCCAGCGGGCCGAGTCCGAGATTCAGCTCAGACGGGTCGAGCCCAAAGGCCCGCGCCATCTCGTGGACCTTCTGTTCGAGCCGCATGAGCGCGAGGCCCATGCGCTCCACTTCTTCGTCGGTCAACGTGCCTCCTTCCATACGCCGCACGGCTTGCCGTTCGAGCAGCTGTCGCAGGAACTCGACGAGGGCGAGCACGAGGTTGGCGAGCCCATGTTCGACCCCCTCGGGGTCCACATCCACCCGTTCGGGCAGGATGCCACGAAGTCGCTCCACTTCGCGCCGGAGATCGTCCAGTTCAGCGTCGATGCTCAATCGGTCCTCGCGAACGTGTACGGCGGCCAGGGCCCGTTCAGGACGGGGATGACATCAGGAAATCGGGCGGCGACCCGCTCGAGCTCCGCCTTCCGCTCGGCCGCCTGTTCGGTCGGCACCAGGACGGCCAGCGATACGGCCACATTGTCGCTGGTGCACGTCTCATGCCAGACGAGTTGGCGGTCGATAGTAAGCTCGGCGACGACACGGTCGACCATGGTTTCGGCGCGTGCGCGCCGGGCCTCACGAGCGGCGAACTCCGCGCGACGGGCCTCCATGTATTGCCGCCCCGGACCCGCGGCGGACTCGATCAATAGCGGCCCGGGCGACTCCCGCCAGAGCAGCGTCAGTGCGAGCTCGGTCTTGCCGGCAACCCGAGTGAGAGCGGCGTGCAAGGCGGCAGCGCGCTTGTCCAGCGACGCGCGCGCGTCATCGGAAGTCGCGAACGCGGTGCCGAACCGAACCGGGAGACACGGTTGCGCCGCGCAGATGCGCTCGATGAGGCGGTGGTGCTCCAGCGCGTCGGGGCGCTCGAGCTTGATGTCAGGAGCCCACTCCGTGCTCCAGAGGCCGAGGTCGCCTGCCTCAGACCAGGCCAGCGGCCGGCCGCGAAGGCCCTCCTGAGAGAGCGTCGCCGGCGGAGATGCCGCGATGGCATGGGCGAGGAGCGTCACGACGCGCGCCGTTCCTGGGCCTTCTCGATCGTCTCGACCGCCGCGAGGACCACGTTCAGGCCCAGATAGATGAGGTCGATCCCCGCGACGGAAATCGTCGCCTCGCCCGCGAGCACGACCCCCTTGTTCAGAAGGCGATCCACGAGCTCGAGCAGCGACGTGTCCTCTGCGGTGAGCTCCTTCATGCGGAAGCGACGCGCTCGCTCGGAAGTCCGCCGAAGCGGTACGCCGGCCACGGGCCTGAGAGCCGCACCCGATAACCCTCGGAGGCCCCGGACGCGCCGAGTCGCCGGACGACGTCGCCGAGCTCGACCTCGCGGTCGCGGTGAGCGAGCACGCTGAAGCGTGCGATGGCCGCGGCCATCGGATCTTCGATCAGCGGTTCGCGGTAGACGCGTTCGGCGATCGCCTCGATCGTCGTCCAGGCTTCCTCGGCGACGGCCGCATCACGTATCCGCCGCTCCTCGCGGATGACTTCGTCGCGTCGCTTGCCGAGCAGGAATGCGCGACCTGGCGCGGCCGTGGCTATCTCGGCATCGAGCGCGCCGACGGCGCCGCCGGTGGGCGCAGTGGATCCCTCGCGTTCGATCGACACGATCCATTCCGCGCGGCCCTCGACCGCGCGGAGCCGGTCGGCGAAGTCGACAGCGCGTGTGCGAAGGAGCTCTCGCACGCCGTCGGCGTCACGGTAGATCGCGCCGAACGAGAGCGGGATGACGGCGTTCGCGAGCTCGAGGAGCCTGCCGTTCACTTCTTGATGGGATGCGGCTCGCGGCGCGAGCCATTCGAGGTCTTGCAGCCGCTCGTTGAGCGGTTCCTCCTCGTATTCGGACGCGGGAACGGGGCTTGTCGCGCCGAGAAGATCACCTTCGACGATCGCTTCGACCCGGCCACCATCGATGCCGCGCAGGTTTGCGGCGGCGATGGCGCCCTCCGCGTTCGCGTTCGCCACGGCGTAAAGGTAGCGGAGCTCGCCGGTCACTCGAGCTCCTCAGGCACCTCGATGACGACCGTGCGTTTCTCGCCATCCGCGGGAGCCGACGCCTCGGCCGCCTCGCGCGCCAGCTCTCTCTGTCGCTCGCGAATCTCACGCAGGCGGGCCAGGATCACGGCCTCGCGCTCCGCGTACTCCTCATCGGTGACGCGACCTTCTTCGAGCTCGATCTGCAGCTCGAGGAGCTGCTCGCGCACGGGCTCCTCGTCGTAGAGCTCGTGCTCGGCGTATTCGACCACCTTCTCGATGCAGTACCGGACACCCGCCATCGGCGCGGTGATCGGGAGTGCGAGGAGCTTGAACAGGATCATCGACCTACACGCTGGCCGATCGCTCGAGCTGGAGTCGGATCGTCACGAAGTTATACGGGGGCCACGGACCCGTGTATTTGAAGCTGAGCTTCCCCTCGTACCGCTTCCCGATCTCGTGCACTTTCTGATCGAACTGATCCTGCTTGTCTCGCCCGACCAGGAACGCGGCATTCATGATCATCTTGTCGCCGATCACCTTGTTCGATCGCGACGCGATCGCGGCGCCCTGCAGCTCCTGGTAGATCTCGCGCACGTAAGAGTCCGCCTTGTCCGCGAGCGCCTGCTCGACGAGCCGGCCGAGCTGCATCCGCGCGAAATAGGTCGACGTCTGCTGGTTCGATTCGATCTCGGCTTTGAGGCGCCGCAGTTCCTCGTTCTCCTGCTCGATCTCGCCGAGCACCGACTCGCGGTCCCAGTTGACCTTCAGGCCGAACTCGAGCTTGTCCTTCATCTTCAGAAGAACGTCGCGGAGGGCGTCGTACGTGTCTTTGAGGAACTCGGTGGTGTCCTCTTCGGTCTTGAAGAGCGTGCCGAAGCTCATCGGCACGGGGGTGAAGCCATTGTCGATCATCACCACCTCGTTCACGTGCTCGTGGGTGAGCGCGTTCTCACGGGTCGGGTCGTAGACCTGGAGCGCGGCGCGGCTCACGACGGCCGCGAGGTCCCGGTAATGCACCGTGAACACGTCATCGCCGCGGCCGCCGATCCCGATCTTGCCGAAGGTGCGCGGCTCGCCGCACTCGATGATGCAGTACACGTACACACCGCTCGAACCGTTCGATTCGCCCGTCGCCGTCGTCGCGATCGTCGACTCCATCAGACCTCCGATGCGTCGGGGGGCTCCGCCCCCCGGCCCCCGACCGCTCCCGCCGGGACGGTGAGCTGCAGGAACTCACGCGTGAGCTCGTAGAGCTTGTCGCGGTCCTCGCGTTGCGCTGGGCGCAGGCCATAGTGATTGATGACCCGTATTTGCGTGCTGAGCCACTCTGTCCAGCACTCGCGGCAGATCCGCGCCTCGATCTCCGCCCCGAGCGAGCCGGGAAGCCCTACTTTGCCCGCACCCTCGCGCTCCTGTCCGCAGCGCGCGCAAACAACCACCGCCACACGGTCATGTTACGGAAGAACATCACCAAAGCCAGCCGATCCGGCCGATCGGCCCATAACGGAAGATCGCTCGGCCGAGCACGTTCGCGAGCGGTACCTGGCCGAACGTCCTGCTATCCGTGCTCCGGTCGGGGCAGTCACCGAGCACGGTGCACGCCCCGTCGGCCACCGCAGCGACGCGCTTCAGCATGACGTTCTCCCCGTCGCGCGGGTCGCGGACGAGGACGATCTCCCCGACCCGGGGGGCGCGCGACAGGGTCGACACGACGATCCAGTCGCCGGCGCGGAGCGCGGGTTCCATGCTTCGGCCCGTCACGGCGACGCGCTGGAGCAAGACGAGCTAGGCCCGGGCTGCGGCCAACTTCGCGACTCGCGTCGCCTGGGGGCCGCCGGCCTTGGTCCAGACGTCCGCGATCTTGTCGATCATGTCGAGAAGGGTCTTGGCCTCGCCGAGGTCAAGCGAGCCCTTGACCTTGGAGCATTGCTTCGCCGCCTTCCAGCAGAGTTCGGTGATCTCGGGGTACTTCTGGACGTGCTCGGGCTTGAAGTAGTCGCTCCAGAGGACGTCGATGTGGTGCTTGGCGAGCTCGGCCCGCTCCTCTTTGATGACGATCGCACGGGTCTTGAACTGCTCATCGCTCGACGTGTTGTACTTCTCGATGATCTTGTAGCAAGACTCCGCTTCGATGCGCGCCTGCTCGGGGTCATAGACGCCGCACGGCAGGTCGCAGTGGGCCGAGGCAGTGACGGTCGGCTTCAAAAGGCGTGTCAAGAACATGACTTTTCCCCCATTTGTTGAGTGCCTGTCCGTTGTATCACGACTCAGGGATTGGCATCCTCGAGCACCACGTCGTAGTTGATGTAGCCGTTGACCACGAGCTGCCGCGGCGGCTGCGAGAGAAGGTCGCCGCGCTCGCCGCGAAATGGAGCGAAGACTTCGACCTCGTAGGTGCCCGGCGGAACGACCATGTGGTAGCTCCCGCTGATGTCGGTGTCGGTTCCGATCAGCGGCCCGTCGGCATCGTTCAGGTTGATCGTCGCGCCCTCGAGGGGCACGCCTCGCGTATCGCGGATGACGCCGGACACCCGCACTCCCTTTCGCAGCGTGAGATCGAGCGTGCGGTCGGCGTTGCCCAGGCTGATGTCGTTGGCGTCGACCCACGTGCGCTTGCGAAGCCAGAACTCGTTGATCAGATCGCTCTCCGGCGGAGCGAGGACCTGGACCGTGTACGTCTGCGGGCGAGTCGTGACCGTGTAGGACCCGTCGGCGGCGGTCGGCCGGCAGATGCGTCCGGTCGGGAATCGCGTGTCGACGCAAACAAAAGCGCCGCCGACCGGCACGCCCTCCGTGGTGGTTACGACGCCTCGTAGCTGCGGGCCGGGATGCAGCTCGACGTCGATCTGCCGATCGCGGTCCATCCCGATGTCTGTCGTGTCGACGCCCTCGAGGACGTCGTCGTACCACTGTGCGACGAGGCGAACGTTGTCAGGCGGGACGGTCCACATGAAGTACCGGCCGGGCTCCATGAGCGCGAGGTATGAACCCTTCTTGTTCGTGCGGACGCAGTCCCACGGGAGGGGCGCCGCGAGGGTCCTCGTGCAGACCTGCGCGTTCTCGATCAGGCCGCTCGGCCCGCGCACCACGCCGCTCAGCAGAACGCCCTTGATCATCGTGACGCCGATGCCCTCCGCGTCCGCGGAACGCACATCGACGAGATCTGCGTCGCCGCTGGAAAGCCGTCCGCTCGCCCACTGCGCGATCAGCTTCCCGCCAGGCGGTCCGGTGACGTCGAGCTTGTACACGTCGGAGCGGACGTCGATCGAGAACTTGCCTTCCGCGGCGGTGCGCGCGCAAGTCGGCGACGCGATTGCCAGGGGAGGGTGCGCGCAGACCTCGGCGTCGACGACCGCCGCGCCGCGCTCGTCCTTCACGATGCCGTTGATCCTCGAATGCGGATCGAGCTGCACGACGCTCGTCGCGTCAGCGTCGAGCACGTCGGCCCACGTCCTCCCCTCAGCGAGCCGCGTCGGAGCGGCCGGGGTCACCAGCACCGAGTAGGCACCGGGGCGAAGCTGCAACCGCGCGGTCCCAGAAGCGCTCGTTTCAACGCAACCGCTGCGCGTGCCCGCGAGCGTGAACGCGCACACGTTGGCGCCGACCACCGGCGCCCCGGCAGGCGCCGAGACCACAACGGCCAGGGTGCGAACCGGAGCCGACGACAGCGACGGTGCCTCCGATGCGGGCGGCGCGCTCGCCTGGCACGCGACGACGAAGGCGGCAAGGAGGGCGAGGAACGGACGGCGCCGGGCGGTCACGCCTCTATGTTCGCTTGGGCCCCCACCCCATCAGAGGCCCCTGCCCCTGGGGCCGGTGGCCGACTCCTCTCGTTGGGCCGCCGCGAAGGTTGCAAGAAGGTGGGAGATCTCGGCAAGCGGACCGGCGACCTCCTCGCCCTGCTCCCGGTCCATAAGGTCCCGCATGGCTTCTCGGATCGGCTTGCCTTCGCTGAGCACGAGGTGTGTCTGCTCGGTGATGGGCATGACGACGCCGCGCTTGCCCGCCGCGCGGTAGGTCGCCCCGGCGGTCGACATGCCCTCGGCGACCTGACCGCCGAGTCGCTCCGCGATCTCGCCCACGGGGACGCCCTTCGCCAGCATCTCTCCGACCATGCGGTTACGTGAGAACGTGCTCGTGCACGTGGCGATGAGATCGCCGAAACCCGCGAGACCCGCGACGGTCAGGGGGTTCGCGCCCTCGGCGAACCCGTAGCGCGCGATCTCCGCGAGGCCTCGCGTTACGAACCCGGCTTTTGCGTTCTCGCCGTAGCCCATGCCGTCGATCGCGCCGGCGCCGAGCGCGATGATGTTCTTCAGCGCTCCGCAGAGCTCGACGCCGACGACGTCAGCGTTGGTGTACACGCGGAACATCGGCGTGCCGACGATAGATTGGAAATGACGGGCCGTCGCCGCGTCGACGGACGCGATGACCGTCGGGGCCGGGAGACCGGCGGCGATCTCCCGACTGATGTTCGGGCCGGAGAGCACCGCAACGCGATCCGGCGCGAGCACCTCGGCCCAGAGCTGGCTCATGCGCCGGCCGTCCTCGGCAAGCCCTTTCGTCGCCGAGAGAACGCGATGCCCTTTCCGGAGCAGCGGCGACACGCGGTCGCGGAGCTCGCGAACCCCTCGGCTCGGCGCCGCGACGATGAGATCGTCCGACGCGATGGCGCGCTCGAGGTCCGCGGTCACCTCCACGCGGTCAGGCACGCGGATTCCCGCGAGATATTTGCGGTTCTCGCGTCGCGCTGCGATCTCCTTCGCCTGCGCCACGTCGCGGACCCAGAGAACGACATCCTTGCCACCGTCGCGCGCGAGGATGGTCGCGAGCGTCGTGCCCCAGGACCCCGCCTGGAGCACGGTCACCGTCACGAGGTGCCGACTCGCGGCTCGATCCCGCGAACGATGCGCTCGATGTTCGACTTATGGCGGATGAAGACCACGGTCCCGGCAATGACGATGAAGGCGAGGGTCCACCAGTTGAAGTGCAGCCACCCGGTGGCGCAGAAGAGGAGATAGCCGACCAGCGCGCCGATGACCGACGCGAGCGAGCCGACGGACACCATGCGCGTCAGTGCAAGCGCGATCGCGAAGAACGCGACCGCGGAAGCCCACGCCGGCGTCGCCACGAACAGAAGCGCGCCGAATCCGGTCGCCACGCCTCGCCCCCCGCGTCCCCGCAGGGTCACCGGCCAGCAGTGTCCGGTTACCGCGAACACGGCGGCGGTCGCTTCGGCCAGAGGACGTCCGCCGCTCCCCTCGGGGAATACCAGCTGCGCGAACACCACCGCCAGAGAACCTTTCAGGATGTCGAAGATGGCGACGAGCAGGCCCGCCCCGGTGCCAAGCGTGCGAAATGTGTTCGTCGCGCCGGTGGAACCGGAGCCGACGTTGCGCAGGTCGACGTTTCGGTAGATGCGACCGACGATGTAGCCGCTCGAGATCGAGCCGACGAGGTATCCGACGAGGCCGACGATGAGCAGAGCGATCGCGGAGGCCGGTGAGTCGATCACTCGCGAGCTCCACGCAGCTCGATCTTGATCGGCGTGCCGTGGAAGTCATAGCGCCCGCGGATCTGGTTTTCGAGGTAGCGCGTGTAGGAGAAGTGCACCGCCGCGGGGCGATCTACGAAGAACACGAACGTCGGCGCCGGGCCCTTCGCCTGGGTCACGTGATGAAAACGTACCTCCTTGCCATTCCGATCACTCGGCGGCGGATGGGCCGCCACCGCTTCGGTGAGCAGGCGATGGAGGTCCGCCGTGGAGATCCGCTTCTTGCGCTCGTCGACGACCGCGACGGCGGCGTTCAGCGCGTCCTCGACCCCGCGGCCGGTTTTGGCCGACACCAGCCGGTGATCCATCCACGGCGCGAACTGGAATTCCCGCGAGATCTCGCTCTCAACGGCCGCCGTCGTCTCAGGGCTGCGCGCGACGAGATCCCACTTGTTCACCGCGAGCACGAGGCCGATATACGCCTCGAGCGCATAGCCCGCAATGTGCAAATCCTGAGCAGTGATGCCCTCGGTCGCATCGGCGATGAGGATCGCGGCGTCGGCCCGCTCGAGCGCGCGGACCGTACGTAACAGAGCGAATTTCTCGATGCCCTCGTCGATGTGCCCGCGGCGCCTGATGCCCGCGGTGTCGATCAGTCGGATGCGCCGGCCTTCGCGCTCGATGACCGTGTCGATCGCATCGCGCGTCGTGCCGGGAATCTCGCTCACCACGGCGCGCTCCTCGCCCGCGAGGCGGTTCAGGAAGCTCGACTTCCCGACATTCGGACGTCCGACGATGGCGATGCGCGCCTCGTCCGTGTCGGTCTCGTCTTCGCTCGGCGGCGGGAGCTTCGCGACCACCGCATCGAGGAGGTCGCCGGTGCCGACGCCCTGAAGCGCGGAGACCGTGTGCAGGTCCCCGAGACCCAGTTCGTAGAACTCCGCGGCCTGCGCCTCGGTCCGCCAGGACTCGGACTTGTTCGCGGCCAGCACGACCGGCTTGCGGCTCCGGCGCAGCCGGTCTGCGACGTCGTGCTCGACCGGCAGGATGCCGGACTGCGCGTCCACGACGAACATGACGACGTCGGCCTCGTCGATCGCGGCCTCGGCCTGCCTGCGGACACCGACCTCGACCTCGCTCGTGCCGTCGTCGAGACCGCCGGTGTCGACCAGCGTGAACTCCCGACCGCGCCACTCGACCGTCGCGTAAACGCGATCGCGCGTGGTCCCCGGTTCGTCCTCGACGATCGCGATGCGGTCGCCCACCAGGCGATTGAAGAGGGTCGACTTGCCGACATTGGGCCTGCCGACGACGGCGACGAGACCGCGGCTCACGGGTGTAAGCCTAGGCCGCGAGCTTCTCCGCCCGCTCCTTCACTTCGAGAAGGGTGTCCATCGGGGTCGAGCAGCCACCGATCAGGCCGACGCGAGCTTCGCCGCGGACCCACTCCGACTGGAGCTCGTCGGCGTTTTCGATGTGGTACGCGTTGCGCCCCTGCATCTTGGCCAAGTTCACGAGCTCGCGGGTGTTCGCCGAGTTCTTCCCGCCGACGACGATGATCGTGTTCACCTGCTCGGCGAGCTCGCTCGCGGCGTGCTGCCGCTTGACGGTGACTGGGCAAACGGTGTTGAAGACCTTGGTCTCCTGCGAGATCTCCGAAACGTGCGAGACGAGGTCCTTGAACGCCCAGGGAGGCTGCGTCGACTGCGAGACCACGCCCGCCTTCTTCATGCGCGGGAGCTTCTCCCATTCTTCTTTCGTTTCGACCACCGTGGCCGCGGGTGCAAAGCCAAGCAGGCCGACGACCTCGGGATGCTCCGGCGTGCCGAGAATGATCACCTTGTAGCCCTCGTCCGCGAGCTGTTTCGTGAAGCGCTGGGCGCGGAGCACGAGAGAGCACGTCGCGTCGATGCATTCGAGGCCCTGCGCCTCGATCTTCGCGCGCATCTCCGGCGGAACGCCGTGCGCGCGAATGACGACGATGCCTTCCTTCGCTTCGGCCGGGTCCTTGATGACTTTCACGCCGAGCGCGCCGAGACGCTCGCTGATCTTCGGGTTGTGCACGACCTGACCGAGGTTGTACACGGATCGGCCTGTTTCGGCCGCCGCTTCGGTCAGCTCGACCGCTTTCTTGACCCCGAAGCAGAACCCGTTCTCGCGCGCAAGGAGCACTTCCACGACATCAAGTGTAGGGGCGGCGACCCGGACCGGCACCGCCCGAAGGTACTCAGACGCGGCGTAAATCAGATCGGCTCGCTCAAATCCGCCCTGGAGAGGCGTTGCGTTCCAGTCCGAACCGACGTCCCATGCGCCCGCCGAGTTCCTGAACCAGAGAATGACCCCCTCGGCATCCATCGACTCGTAGTTGAAATCGGTCGCCGCCCCGCGCGAAACCCACTGGGAGAGCTGTGAGGCAAGCTCAACGATCGGGAAATGAGGCTCGTCGAAGATCACGACGCCGTCGGCCTCTACGACGAGCGTGGCTTCGATCCGGAGGAGAAGGTCGTACTGGTCCCGGATTGGCGGGTCCTCGCGGAGTCCCTCGAAACGAAGGTCAAGCCGCGCGGCCAAGTCGACCGCGCCTATTCCCCACGGTAGACGCCACGCTGCTCTTCGGGCATGAGCGCGGCGACGCGACGCATGATCGCATCGGTGACCGCCTGCGCGTCGTCCGCCTTGACAACAAGGTCCGCCGCTCGGAACGGTTTCCCCACGCGGATGAGGATGTCGCGCCGCCAGAACGCTCCGAGCCGCGCGCGCTTGGTCCCCATGACTGCGAGCGGGATAAGGGGCGCACCCGAACGTTGTGCGACATAGGCAACGCCGGGATGTCCGCGGATCAGCTGCCCCGATTCGCTGCGATGTCCCTCCGCGAAAAAGCCGAGAGGTTGGCCCGCCGCGATCACGTTGAGCGCCATCCGCAGCGCGCCGCGGTCGGCCTCGCCCCGCCGGACCGGGAACGCGCCGATAGCGCGCAGGAGGAAGCCGATGACCGGCGTCTCGAAGAGCTCGCGCTTCCCCATGTAGCGGATGGCGTGACCAAGCGCGAACTCGATCCACGGCGGGTCTTTCCAGTTGATGTGGTTCGCGACGAGGATGTAGCCGCCGCTCCGCGGGATGTTCTCGCCGCCCTCGAGACGCCACGGCGCGAGGAACGCGGCGAGCGCGCGAACGATCGGAAACCCGATCCGCCAGATCCAGAGCCGTTCCTCGGGAAGGACCGGCGTACCGGTAAAGACGGTCAGGAGCGCGTGACCTGCAGTACGCGGTCGAGCGCTTCGCCGACCGAGAGACCGTCGGTCTCGACGAGAATCGCGTCGCTCGCCGCTTTGAGAGGCGCGACAGTACGCGTGCTGTCGAGCTCGTCGCGGCGAAGGATCTCGGTGAGCAGATCCTGACGCGAGCGCTTCTCGCCGCGAGCGGCGAGCTCCTCTTCACGACGCCGCGCGCGCTCCGCCGCCGACGCAGTGAGGAACACCTTGCGCTCCGCCTGAGGCAGCACGACCGTCCCGATGTCCCGGCCGACCATCACGATCCGCCCGCGCTTCGCTATCTCGCGCTGCTGCTCGACCATCGCGTCACGGACCTGCGGGATGCGCGCGACTTGTGAGACGATCCGGTCGACGTCGTCGCCGCGGAGCGCCCAGGTCACGTCCGCTCCATCGAGCAGGACGGTGTACGCGCGGCCGTCGCGTACGGTCGGCGGGCCGATCGCGATCCGGATCTGCCGCGCGAGCGCGGCAAGGCGCTCGGCGTCGTTGGAATCGATGCCCCGCCGCAGCGCGGCGAGCGCGACCGCGCGGTACATCGCGCCCGTGTCGAGGAAGAGGTAGCCCATTCGCTCCGCGACGAGCGCGCCGATCGTGCTCTTCCCAGCCCCGGCCGGGCCGTCGATCGCAACTGTGCGCGGCGTCGCCACTTATGACCCCCCGAGCGCGCGTACTTCGCGCGTCGTGAGTTCGCGCCACGCGCCGGGCCGGAGGCGGCCGAGCTCGAGCGGGCCGAGGCGTACGCGACGGAGCCGAAGCACCCGGAGTCCGACCGCGGCGCACATGCGGCGCACCTGCCTCTTCCACCCGGTCTGCAGGACCATGTGGAGGGTCGAGCCGCGCGCGCCGCCCGCCACCGATACGCGAGCCGCGCGGGCCACTCCTTCTTCCAGCGCGATGCCGCGACGGAGCGCGGCGACCGACGCGGCCGGCACCGGGCCGGCAATGCTCACCTCGTATTCGCGCTCATGCCCATACCGCGGATGCAGCACGCGCTCGGCCCACGCGCCGTCATTCGTGAGAAGCACGAGGCCCTCGGAGTCCTCGTCAAGCCGGCCCACCGGGTAGAGACGCTCGCGCGCGCCGATCATCTCGACGACCGTCGAGCGCCCACGCTCGTCGCGAGCCGTCGACACGATCCCGCGCGGTTTGTTGAGCACGACGTAGCGGTGCGGCGCGGGCGCCGCGACCGCGCGACCGTCGACTTCGATGCGCGCATCGGGCGGGACCTTGCTGCCCATCTCCCGAATGACCTCGCCGCCGACCCGTACGCGGCCCTCGCGCATGAGCTCCTCGGCCGCGCGCCGCGACGCCACACCGCGATCGGCGAGCACCTTCTGCAGCCGGATCAGCGGTCGGGGGGCTCCGCCCCCCGGGCCCCGGCCGCCTCTAGCACCTGGCCCTCGGGGCTCAGCGCGCGGGGCAGGTCGTCGAGGCTTTGCAGGCCGAAGCATTCGAGGAACTCCCATGTCGTCCCGTACAGAATGGGGCGACCGGGGGCCTCTTTGCGACCCCGCTCCTCGATCAGCCGCCGGGACGCGAGGGTGTAGAAGGTCTGGTCGCAGTTCACGCCGCGGATCGCTTCCACCTCGGCGCGGGTAGCCGGCTGCCGGTAGGCGATCACCGAGAGGGTCTCCAGGGACGCCGGCGAGAGCCGGAGGCGGTCGGCGCCGAGATACGACGCGACCTGCGGCGCATGCTGCGGCGCCGTCACGATCTGCCACTCGTCGCCGGACCGCTGCAGCCGGAGACCGGTACCGTCGTAGGCCGCCGCCAGCTCGGCGAGCGCGTTCTCGACCGCGCGCGGCGTTCCGCCCGCGATGCGTCCGAGCTCGTTCTTCGTGACCGGCTTCTCCGCCACGAAGAGAATCGCCTCGATGGCGTTGGCTAGATCTGAGCGGATGTGGCTTCCCTCCTCGTGATCACGATGTCCGCGAAGAGCTCGTCCTGCGCCAGATCGATCACGCCGCGCCGGTAGAGGTCGAGCAGCGCGATGAAGGTGACGACCGCGAAGCCGATCGTCGGAGCCTCGCCGAGGAGCGTAGCGAAGCTCACCCGCTCCTGCGCCGCGACGAGCGCTTCGATCTCGGCGGTGCGCTGCTCCGCCGAGTAGCGCTCGCCTGGGGCGACGATGTCCTCTTCACGTTGACGCGTCGCGAGCGCGAGGACGCGCGACCAGGCCGACGCGAGCGCGTCGACCTCGCCGCCCCGGGGCGGCAGCCCGATCGTTCCGCCCTCGCGATGGAACGCGCGCTCGCCGGCGCGAAGCCGCGCGCCGAGCTGGCCCGCGCGCTCGC
This sequence comes from Candidatus Limnocylindria bacterium, assembly GCA_036389995.1. GTDB lineage: Bacteria > Chloroflexota > Limnocylindria > P2-11E > P2-11E > 3-1-20CM-2-70-9. The sequence goes on from DASWCR010000005.1 coordinate 17,701, forward strand.
GGACGATCGCGTACTCGAGAAGCCGGAGGCGCAGCTCCTCCTCGGACTCGCCCTCCTCGTCCGGAAGCGGTTCGAGGCTCGGCAGGAGGCTCCGCGCTTTCAGCAGAACGAGCCGCGACGCGAGCGCCAGGAATGCCGAGACCTCGTCGGCCGGCAGCGCGGCCATCGCGCGCACGCGCGCGAGATACGCGTCGGCGAGATCGCCGAGCCGCACCGTGAGAATGTCGACCTTCTTCTCCTCGACGAGCTCGAGGAGCAGATCGAGTGGCCCGTCGAAGCCCTCGACGGTGACGCGCGGTGCCTGCGATTCCATCACGGCAGGGCCTCGCGATCCGCGCGCGCGAGCAGCCGCTCGTCCTCGCTGACGGGCCGCCGGTGGTGTCGCGCGATCAGACGGATGACCCGGTCGGAGGCGCCATCCGCGCGCGCGAGCTCCGCGCCGCGACGCGCGTGGTCGAGGTAGCGCGCGAACGTCGAGTCTCCGGAGGCGAGGCGCGCGCGGACGCGAGGCGTTAGCTCCAGCAGCACGCCTGCGACGCGATGCCACAGGAGCGTGTTCGCGGGTTTCGCGGCATCGTGGAGGATGCCGGCGACCACGAGCTCCTCGTCGGCCCCGAGCTGCCGGAGGATGCGCGCGGTCTCGGTCGCATGGCGATCGTCCGCGCCGGTCGAGCCGAGGTACCGGACCGTCTGCTGCACACGGCGGAGCACGCTAGAAGTTCGGCCCGACGAAAAGCCGCGCGAGAAAGAGCGCCGGCTGGAACACGATCGTGGTGAGGATCCGCGAGCCGAAGAAAAACAGTCCAAGGAGCAGGATCGGGCCGTACTGCTGGAAGGTTCGCCAGCTGTACTTCTGCTGAGGCGGAAGGAGTCCGTACACGACGTTCGAGCCGTCGAGCGGCGGGATCGGGATCAGGTTGAAGATCGCGAGGATGCAATTGTAGAAGACGATCTCCTGAAGGACGACCCCATATGCCCCGTCGAGCAGAGCCGCGTCACCGAAGCGGAGCGGAATCGCACAGACGAAGGCGAGCACGAGATTCGCAAAGGGCCCAGCGAGCGCGACCGCGCTCACTCCCAGCGCCGACCGGAGGCG
>DASWCR010000006.1:0-13850 GCA_036389995.1 Candidatus Limnocylindria bacterium
CTTCCGTCGACGAAGACGGGAGTTGCAGGGGCGTACCAAATGAGGAAGCCGCCCCAGTCGTAGCGGTTCAAGAGGCCCGGACCGGCCGGTAGCTGGGGCAGGGCGGCGATCGGAAATGACGAGAGATCGGGCTCGCGAGGAGAGCTTGCGATGCCGGCGATGAGCAGCGCGATCGCCACAACTCCTGCAGCGAACTCGGCCGCGAGTTGTCCGAGGGGCATCGCGTGCTCGCGGGTCCCTCCCTCGGCCACGTAGGGCCTCGGGTCCCGCTGCGCGCGCGAGCCCCTCGTCCAGCTCGCATTCATCCGCGCCAGCACATCGCCCCACCCCTCTCTCAAAGTCCGTACCCCTTCGTTCCATGCATCCGGTCCCCACGAAGAAAGGAACGGAGCCGCAGCGATCGGGAAGAACACGAGATGTCGGGTCGCAGTCAGCGAGACGAAGGCGACCGGCACCAGCACAGCGATCTCGAACAACACATCACGACGGCGCGTGCGCGGCGCGAGCATTGCGGTCGCCAGGCTCGCGAGAAGCGCGACCGAGAAAAGAATGCCGGGCAGCGTCGCGACATCCGGCGTCCCTTCCTCCTGCACGAAGCGCGGTGGCGCGAGGAAGTGTCCACCGGACGACGTCCACGTCGCCAGCCCCGCTGGGGTCACGAACGTCGCGAGCACGGACCCGATCGCGACGGCGGCGTACCGGCGGCGGCCCGACGGATCCACCACGGCGCGCTCGAGCGCGACGACAAGCACGAGTCCCAGCCCGAGCGCGTACGAGCCGTGAAGATTCGCCCACAGCAGAACGAGCGGGACGCAGAGCGCGAACGCGGTGAGCGAGCCGCGACGCACGGCGCGAAGGAGGGCGATCAGAACGGCGAAGCAAACGAGTCCGAAGAGCTCGGGACGATCCGTCCACGCGAAGCGCGAGACGCCGATAGCGGGAAGCGACGCGAGCACGGCGATGAACGGTCGGCGCGGTCGCTCGGCGAGCGCGGTCCACACGACGACGCCGATGAGCACGCCGACCGTGACGGCGCGCAGCGCGATCGTGCCACTCCACGACCCGATCGCGTAGGCCGCGTAGAGCAAGAGCTCGCCGAGCCACTGATCGGGAAGGACCGCTTTTCCTGCGACCGTCCACGAATAGACATCGACGCGCGGCACGCCGTGAGCCGCGATGTCACGACCGGTCGCGAGATGCCAGAAGAAGTCACTGTCGGAGACCGGCGCGCGCGTGGCCGCGAACGCCGCGAGGCCGGCGAGAAGCAGCGGAACGACGAGGAGCGGCCTCACCGCGAAGGCCGCTGCAACAGGAGCGCGGTCGCATCTTCTGAGACGACGGTCCATCCGAGATCGCGGAGCGCCGCGACGAGCGGTCGATCGGTACGAAGAAGGACCTGCGCGATGGCATGGCGATCGAGCTCGTCGTGCCATCGCGGTCGCATGAAGACCATCTCTTCGTAGTCCGTCAACACGTCCGGCAGGAAAAGAAAGAGGCGGCCGTCGATGAAGACCGGACGCTCGGGAACGCGCCAGATGAGATAGCCGCCCCAGTCGTACTCGTTGAGCAGATTCCCGCTCGTCTCGGCGAGCTTCGCGCGGGCCGCCGTGGGGTACTGCGTTTCGACCGGTGCGAACGGCGCGGTGGCGACGCTGGCGGCGACCATTGCGACAAGGCCCGCACCCACCCCGACGATGGCCAGGCGCGGCAACGCGAAGCGTGAACGCGGACGCCAGCGCCACCAGAGCTCGGCGAGACCCGCGGCGATGTACGGCGTCGCGGCGAGGGCGAAGTACGGCATGTGACGCTGCGCCGAGAGGCCGAGCCAGAAGAGCGGCACGAGCAGGAGCGCGTCGAGAAGAGCTCCGCCACGGGCGAGCGCCAGCGCGAGCGTGGCGAGCCCGAACAGCGCGAACACGAAGCCGGCGGGTCGGAGCACGTCAGGCGGCGCCTCCTCGACGATGAACCGCGGCGGCGAGGCCGCGTGTGCCGCCGCCGCGCCGAGACCGAGCGAGCCGGGATCGATGAACGACGCCGCGAGCGCCAGTATCGCGGCGGCTGCGAAGGGGAGCGCATTCCGGCGAGTGAGGATCGCCTCCACCGCGAATATCGCCACGAGCGCGAGCCCGAGCGCGTACCCGCCGTGAAGGTTCGTCCACAACAAGATGAGAGGCGGCACGGCGAGGAGGAGTCGCGCTCTCGCCGAACGCGCCGCGACGAGCAGCTCGAGGAGAAGTGGGAACAGCGCGAAGGTGAAAAGCTGCGGGCGATCGGTCCAGGTGATCTCCGACAAAGCGAGGGCGATCGCCGTCACCGCCACGGCGAACGGTGCCGGTGCGGCGCGGAGCGCTACGCGTGTGATGAAAAACGCGCCGACCGCTATGAGCGTCGCCCGGAGAAGAGCGATCCCCACCCAGCCGCCGAGAACGTACGCCCCGTAGATGACGAGCTCGCCGAGCCATTCGCCAACGCTGTACGGCGCGCCGGTCACGGTGCTCGAAAACACATCGGCGCGAAGAAGCTGGCCGTGCTCGACCATCCATTTGGCCGACGCGAGGTGCCAATACGTGTCGGGATCGCCACCGGGAATCGAGACAGCGATGGCGAAGGCCGCCACCGCGACATAGACGGGCGCGAGCCGCCAGGCGGTCATCAGCGGATCATCTGGTCAGGCGAAAGACAAACAGGCTCTCCGACGAGCGAATACAGGCGGATGGCACCACTCTCCGCGCGCTGATCGAACAAGGGAGACCCGCTTCCGTCGTAGAGCGATTGGTACGCGGAGAAGTGCGCGGGCTCGAGCACGAGAGTTTGCGCCCGATAGGCGATGGCGACACAGGCCGCCGTCTGTGCACCGTCGGCCGGGGAGACCAGGACGCTGCGATCCGAGATCCACCGCCACGCCGCGGCGTCGATAGCGAGGAATGGCCCAGGCGGAATGAGATCGAGCGCGGCCACGCGCGCCCGGTACGGCTCGTTGAACGACGCGTCCCAATTCGTGAGGCCGAACACGGCAAGGGCCGACACGGCGACGAGCGTCCCGTATGTCGCGAGCCGGCGGACACTCTGGTCGAACCGGGCAAGCCACGTCTCACCGCCGAGAGCCACGAGCGCCATCGCGAACGGGTAGAACGCCGCGAGCGAGTGAAAGTACGAGCCGCGGGTCGCATGAAGTGGCCAGACCAGCGCTTCAGCCGCATAGATAAGGACTGCGAGCGCGGCGAAGGCCCGCACCGCTGGGAGGCGCCAGCCGGCCCGAAGCCCGAGGTACAACGGCACGACGAGAAAGAGGAGCAGGGCGGCCAGCGCCACGACGAGGTCGGACCAGAGCGCGCCGACACGAACGCCGATGAGAGCCGCCAGATCCGCGCTGCCGCTTGGGTTGAGCGCGAAGAAGTCCTCGTACCGGACGATGAGGACACCTTTCGCGAGGGCGATCCCCGCCGGGCCGGGCAGCAGAAGACCGCGGACGAACCAGGCAAGTCCGATCGCCATGGCGACAGCGCTTCCCGCGATGCCAGACATGCGGGACGCGGGGCGCAGCGCGAGCAGCAGTAACGCCACGCCAAAGAGCGCTCCCTCCGCGCGCGCGAGGAAGAGCAGACCGACCAGCGCGCCGGCGACCGCGCCGGCGCGGACGTCGCCCCGCGACGCGCGCGCAAAGGTGACGAAGAACATCGTGCCGAGCAGAGCGGCGATCGCGAAGGAATCCAGCGTGACCCACGCCGGCGCGAACGTGAAGCCACCCAATCCGGCGAGCGCCGCGGCGACAAGCGCCGCGCGCGAAGACGCGCCGATGGAACGCGCGGAAGCGTACGCCGCGGCGGGGACGAACGCGGCGACCGCGATGATCGCGGCCTGCGCCGAACGGAACGTGCCAAGCAGCGGCTCGAGGGCCGCGATCCCACTTGCCTGCACGACCGTGGCGAGCGGCATCCAGAAGCGGTGGCTGGGAACGGGGAGCGCGTCGAGCCGCGGAGCCTCCAGAAAGTTCCAGATGAAATCGGCGGTGAGGCCCTGGCCGTGCGCGAGTCGCTGCGCGACATCGACGTAGTAATAGGCGTCGGTGAAACCCGGTTGGGTCACGACGAACGCCGCGGAAAGGACACGGAACACTACAAGTCCGAGCGAGAGGACGACGAGGGGGCGGCTCACGGCCCTGCACCGATCCGCTCGGTGCGCTGCGTCCTTAAATAGAGCACGCCGCCGACGACGATCACCGAGAAGACGCTGACCGCGCGGTCCAGGACGGCCACGGCGACGGCGTCGTTCTGCGCGAGACCGAATCCCGTGGTCAGGACATACACCATCGCGATCTCGACGAACCCGAATCCGGCCGGTGTGAGCGGGACGGTGGTGAGGAGCGACGATGCGACAGCCACGAAGATCACCTGCGACGGCGGCAGGTAGAGGCCGAGTGCGAAGAGAACGAGCAGAAGGCGGCTCGTCTCAAGGAACCAGACAAGGAGGGTCAGCGGCCCGGCGACGGGCAGGGCGCGAAAGCTGTGAAGCACGCCCTCTCGGAAGAGCCGGCCGATGCGGCGGACCTCCGCGGGAAAGAACCGCCCGAGCCGCGGGCCGATCGCATACAGCCCGACGAGGCCGAGCAGGATCAGAAGCCCGAGCGCCCCGCCGGTGACATAGAGGATGTTCAGGTCCGGCAGGATCGTGCGTCCGAACGCGACGTAGCCGTCGACGACGAGCAGCCCGAAGACCACGAACAGGTCGAGGAGCCTCTCCGCGACGACCACCCCGACGGTGCGCGACAGCGATATCCCGAAGCGGCGCTTCACCAAGTAGCTGCGGTACAGGTCACCGAGCTTTGCCGGCACCAGGCAGTTGACGAACCAGCCCAGCAGGAGGACTTCGAGAAGGTCGCGACCGAACACTCGCGCTCCGCCCTCGCGGAGCAGGCGCGCCCACCGAATTGCCCGGACCGGGAACGACAGGTAGTAGACGAAGAGAGCCGCGACTATGAACAGCGGATCCGCTCGGCGCAACGTCGCGAACGCCTCCGACCAGTCCACGTTCCGTGCGAAGTACGCGATGAGCGCGATGGGGATCGCCGTGGAGATGAGCTCGCGCCAACCGAACAGCTGGCGCCGAACGGCGAGCTCGTCGGTACGCTCCGCCGCCGCGGCGAGCTGCTCGATCGTCGGGTCCTCGATATGTGTCGAGGCCCGCTCCTTCAGCGAGTCTCGGTGGGCTTCTTTCGTCCCAGCCACTTCCGAAACCGGTCGTATCCGGTGTAGACGTGAACCCGGCCGCCGGAGAGTCGTCCCTGCGCGACACCCTGTTTGAGCGAGCTCAGGAAATCGCCGCGCCCGGCGAAGTCAGGCATCTCGACGAACGCGCGGCCGATCTCGGCCGCGCGATGCGCATCGCTTCCTGCCGTGCCGACGATGTCGTGCTCCTTGGCGTACGCGGCGGCCGACCGGTTGTTCAGGAAGATCGCCTCGCGAGCGTTGAAGATCTCGAGCGCGTCGATGTGCGAGCGTAGGCGATCGAGAGACGCGCGCTTCATGTGGTATCGCCGATTCATGCTGAAGGGATGCGGGACGACGACAAGCCCGCCCTGGTCGTGGATGCGCGCGATCGTCTCTTCCCCGGTCAGATCGCGCGGGACGGCGCGCTCGAGGAACAGCCCGATGATCTCGCCGTCACGCGAGCTGATCTCCTCGCCGATGACCACACGAAACCCGTCCGCGAGCTCGCGCAGACGGAGTGCGCCGTCGATGGTGTTGTGGTCGGTCGCGCAGATGATGTCGATGCCCGCGGTACGAACTGCGCGGGCCTGCTCGGCGACCTTCGTGCGACTGTCCGGCGAAGCCTCGCAGTGCGTGTGCATATCCACGCGAACACGCTTCGCTTCGGTGTCTATGAGGCCCTTCCTTTTCCATGCGCGTCCTCGACGACGGCGCGGACGCGCTCGCGAAATCGTGACACATCGAAGCGGCGCGCCGAGTCGCGAAGCGCTTTCGGTTCGAAACGCGCGCGCTCCGCGCGCAGAACACCCTCGGCGAAGGCCCGTGCCTCGGGAACGTCGACGAGGACGCCCTCTTGACCGTCGCGGACGATATCGAACACGCCGCCGGCGGCGAGGGCGACAACCGGCGCACCCGAAGCAAGAGCCTCGACGCACACGATCCCGAAGTCGTCCTCGGCCGGAAAGACCAGGCCACGCGCCGACGTGAGGAGGGCGCGGAGTGTGGTGTCGTCAGTGCGCCCGGCGAATACGACGTTCTCGCTTGCGATGCGCTCGAGAGCTCCGCGCTCGCGGCCTTCGCCGACGACCAGAAGGCGCAACCCGATGTCGTTGAAGGCGCGCACGGCGACCTCGGCGCGTTTGTATGCCGACAGCCGTCCGACGAAAAGCCAGAAGTCGCCGCGCTCGTCGTTCGCGACAAACGAATCGACGTCGACCGGCGGGTGCACGACCTCGACCGCCTCCACCGGAACGCCGTAGTAGGTCTGTATGCGGCCCCGCACGGCTGTCGAGTTGGCCATCCATCGATCGATCCGTCGCGCCGCTCTCTGATCGTCGTCGCGAAGGCGGCCCAGGAGATCCCGCACAAGCGGGACGAGTGGTCCGGGCACTTCCTCGTGCAGATAGCGATCGCTCCAGTCGTAGAGATATCGCGTTGGCGAATGGCAGTACGCGACCGCGACCGTGCGATCGGGGAGGCTGATGCCCTTGATGAACGCACTCGTCGAGACGAGCGCGACGTCTGTCTCGGGCGGGACGCGAAGAGCCCGCGCCGCGTTCGGGTAGAGCGGCAGCAGCAGCCGGTGACTCTCGCCGAGAAGCAAGTGTTGGAGATAGCTGGTGCGAAGGGTCCATCCCGGAAGATCTCCGTACCGGCGGCGATCGTGAAAGAACGTGTAGACGGGTGCGTCGGGCCACATCTGGTGAAGTGTCTCGGCCACGCGCTCGGCGCCGCCATGCATGACGAAGTACTCGTGCGCCAGCGCGAGCTTCATCGGCGAAGAATGCGCTGCCGCGCGACGAGGGCGGCGAAGACCGGCAGGACACGCTGGCGCCGCCACCGGCTCGGCTCGAATGCGAGCCGCCACAGCCACTCGAGGCCGATCGCGTGGACGAATCGGGGCGGTAGGCGCACACGCCCGGCCAGCTGATCGAAGACACCACCGACGCCGATCGCGGTCCGAACCGACGGAAGGAGCGGCAGGTTCCGCGCGATCCAACGCTCCTGCGCCGGCATGCCGTAGGCGACAAGGAGAACGCGGGCGCCGGCAGCCTGGATCCGCTCGCGGATCGCCTCGTCGTCGTCCGGTCCCGGCGAACCGGCATGGGTACCGGCGACAAGCAGCGACGGGATCCGCCGCACCAGCGTCGCGGCCGCGCGCTCTGCGACGCCCGGCGCGGCACCCAGGAGGAAGACCGGACCGCTCGCCAGCTGGAGGACCGCGGGCACGAGCAGACGGCCCGGGACGCGGCCCGGCAGCGGATCGCGAAGCACCCGAGATGCGACCAGCACACCAGTGCCGTCGGCGACGACCAGATCGGCGGATCGCGCGATCTTCCCCAGATCGGCATCGCCACGGGCGAGCATCACGAATTCCGGATTCGCCGTGATGACGAATGTGCGTTGACCGGCGGCATGACGCTCGATGATCCGTTCCGCCGCGGCAGCGAGGTCGACCCGGTCGAAGCCCACGCCGAGGATGTCGACGCGCGCCGGCGCCAAGGCTGCCTCGCTAGTGGACTGCGACGAGGCTTCTGCGGAAGAAGTCCAGGTGCTCGAGCGCCATGCCCGTTCCCTTGGCGACGCAGTACAGCGGGTTTTCGGCGACATAGCAGGGGACCCCGGTGACCTGCGTCAGAAGCTTGTCCATGTTGCGCAGGAGCGCGCCGCCGCCCGACAGCACCATGCCCTTGTCGATGACATCCGACGCGAGCTCCGGAGGGGTCTCCTCGAGAACGGCCTTCACCGCGCCCATGATCTGCTGAAGGACCGGATCCATCGCCTCGGAGATCTCGTTGGAGCCGATCGTGATCGTGCGTGGGAGACCGGCGATGAGGTCCCGCCCGCGCACTTCCATCGTGAGCTCGGGATCCATCGGCAGCGCCGATCCGATCTGGATCTTCACGTCTTCCGCCGTGCGCTCGCCGATCATCAGGTTGTAGCGCTTGCGCACGAAGTTCGCGATCGCCTCGTCGAGCTTGTTCCCGGCGGCGCGAACGCTACGCGAAACGACAATCCCGCCGAGAGAGATGACCGCGATCTCCGCGGTGCCGCCGCCGATGTCGATGATGAGATTGCCGGACGGGCCGGAGATCGGGATGTTCGCGCCGATCGCGGCCGCGAGAGGCTCCTCAATGAGGTGCGCCTCGCGCGCGCCGGCCCGCAGCGCGGCGTCCTTCACCGCGCGGCGCTCGACGCTGGTCACGCCGGATGGGACGCAGATCATGAGCTGCGGCTGAAAGATGCGGATCTGGCCACACACCTTGTTGATGAAATACCTGAGCATGTATTCGGTGATCACGTAGTCCGCGATCACGCCATCGCGCATCGGACGGAGCGCGGTGATCGTGCCCGGGGTTCGCCCGAGCATGAGTCTCGCCTCCTCACCCACCGCGACGATCCGGGGCCGGTTCGAGCCATCCTCCTTCGCGAGCGCGACGACCGATGGCTCGGTGAGGACGATCCCCTTCCCACGGACGTAAACGATGACGTTGGCGGTGCCCAGGTCGATGCCGATCTGGCGGGAGAACACGCGGTGAACTCTAACGGGCTAAAAGACCGAAAGGTGCGTTACTTCGTCACGCACCGACCGCAGTGAGGATGAAGTCGGTTGCAAATCCGAGGATGAGCCCGGCCAGGATGCCCCAGGTCGTCATGTCTTTGTGTCCGAGCTTGCGCGCGACGGCGAGAAGCTCGATGACCACGTACAGGATTGATCCCGCCGCGAGCGCAAGGAAGGCCGCGAAGACCGTCTCGTTCTGGAAGGACTGACCGATGACCGTGCCGAGGAAGGTCGGACCACCCGCGATCAGGCCGAGCGCGCCAAGAAAACGCCAGCTCGGGAGGTGCGTTTCACCCGCGAGTGGCCCCACGATGCCGAAGCCTTCGGTCGCGTTGTGGAGCGCGAAACCGATGACCAGCACGAGGGCGAGACGCAGCTGCCCCCCGGCAGCGGACTGGCCGATCGCCAGACCCTCCGAGAGGTTATGGAAACCGATTCCCAGCGCGATGAAGAAGGCGAGCCGTTGAGCCGGACTCAGGCGCGCGATCGGACCGGCGCGAAACTCGCGAACGTTCGCGGCGCCAGGGCCAAAACGAACCGTGGCGCGGGCGCGCCGCGCGAGCCAGAGGTCGTAATACACGAGACTCATCAGCCCGACGGTCAACGACACCGCAAAGACAAGTGCGAGCCACGCGAAGTGAAGCCATGGCCCACCACCGTTTGCCTCCGCGAGCGCGGCCTCGACGGGCTCGACGCCTTTGGCGAGGACATCCCAGAACAGGAAGAGGAGGACTCCCGTGGCGCCGGCCGTAAGAAGCGAGCGCATCCGGGTCGAGGCATTGCGCATGCGGCCGAGCGGCAGGCCCAGGAAGACGGTGCATCCCGCGATCGCGCCAAGCGCCAGGATCTCGCCCATCGACATCGCGGCTTCGCCACTCCCGGTGCGATACTCGCCGTCGGGAGCATCCCTTTTAGGTCGCCCTAACGGCTAAGGTGAGCCTAACGATTTCCGACTGCGGAGGTCAACAATTACCACTTCGCCCGCCGTCGAGGAGTACCTCCAAGCGATTTACACGCTCGGCGATGAGAGCGGCCACGTCGTTTCGGCTCGCCTCGCCGAGTTCCTGGGCTTCTCCGCGCCGGCTGTTTCGGAGATGGTCCACCGCCTGGAGCGGGAGGGCCTGATCGCGTTGGACGAGCGTAAAGAAGTGCATCTGACCACGGCCGGGCAACGTCACGCGAACTCGATCGTTCGGCGACATCGCCTCGCCGAACGGTTCCTCGTCGAAGTGCTCGGCTTCGAGTGGTGGAAGACCCACGAAGAGGCCGAGCGCCTCGAGCACGCGATGTCTCCGGAAATGGAGCAGCGCATCCAAAAGGTGCTCGGCGACCCGCAGACCTGCCCGCACGGCAACCCGATGCCCGGCGTGACGCCGCGCCCGACCAAGCCGCTCGAGCGCGTGACGCCCGGCACCACCGCGACGGTGGAACGGATCCCCGATCAGTTCGAGCACGAGCCCGGCTTCCTCGAGTACCTGGATTCGCAGGGTCTGAAGCCGGGCGTCGATGTTCGCGTCGTCGACCTCCGGCAGGGGAAGCCGATCCGTGTCATGGTCGACGGTGCCGAGCGAACCATCCGCGCGGACTGCGGGCAAAAAGTGTGGGTACGAGCATGAAAGAAAAACCTGCGATCTACGTTCAAGGCGACGGCAGTTACTGGCTCGCGCACGTTCCGGTGCTCCGCGGGTGCATCGCGTCAGGGACGACGCGGGACGAGGCGGTCGCGAACGCGCGCCGCGCCTTTCGCGCGTACCTCGAGCTACTCGATGCGCGGGGGGTCTCGATCGAGCACTGGAAAGACCTTGACGCGAACACCTTCCAGGTGCGTGACCTGCCAGCGGATCGCGTCGTGCCCGAAGACATCGGGGGGCTGGAGGAGCACGAGCTCCGCGACTTCTTGCATCAGTTCGAGGCCTCGCGCGCCGCGCTGCTCTCGCTGGTCCGCGAGATCTCTGCGGAGGAGATCGAGAGAAAGCCGACCGAGACGATGTGGAGCGTGCGCGAGGCGCTCGAGCACGTGATGCTCACCGAAGCCTCCCTTTTGTCGCGTCTCGAGAAGTGGCCGGCCGACCCGTACAACACCTTGCAGGCGGTCCATCGCATGGCGTTCCAACGATTCACGGTGATGGAGCCCGCGGACACGGAGCTCGACCATCTGGTCATGGGTCGGCGTTGGACGACTCGCAAGGTCATGCGCCGGATCCTCGAGCACGAGTTCGAGCATCTCGGACACATCAAGGAGATCGTCGCCGCGCTCGGAGCGAACCGCCCGCCCGAGTAGTCCTCGGGCTTCGGCCATCCGGTCTGCTGAGGCCCCGTCAATGCAGCTTGCTGCATTGCCACCCCAGTGAGTTAGCTCAGCGCGCCCTTAAGGAACGCGAGCACGCGCGCGTGGTACTCGTCGGGGAACGCGTTGATCGCGCCGACGTGGCCGCCTCGTGGCGCGACCCAGAGATCCTTGGGTTCACCCGCCGCCGCGAAGAGCCTGCGCGCTCCCTCGACCGGGGTCGTCGCGTTGTCGTCGTCAGCGGAGTGGATGAGCAGGACGGGACGGGGCGAGATCGCCGCGATCGCGTCGAGCGGCCGCGCGCGGGCGACGTCCGCGCCGACGAACGCGTTCACCGCGGCGATGCCATACGGCGGCAGCGGAACGCGAAAGGCGCCGAGCGGAAGGAACGACAGTCGTGAGAGCTGGAGGTCCTGATCCGTCCAGGCGCTGTCGGCGACCACCGCGCTGATGTCCTGATCTTTGGCCGCGGCCAGGATCGAAGCGCCCGCACCGAGAGAGATCCCGAGCACGGCGACCTTGGTCGTTCCGAACTGATCGCGAGCCAACGTCACCGCGAGAGAGATGTCTCGAGGCTCGGTCGCGCCCAACCCCACAGTCGACCCGCCGCTCTTGCCACAGCCACGGGTGTCGAAGAGCAGGACGTTGTAGCCGGCGTCGTGAAGGAAGCGGGCCCACGGGAGCATCTCCTCGCGCGACGTCTTGAATCCGTGAACGAGGACGACCGCCGGCGCGCCGTGGACAGTGTGGATGGTCCATCCCGCGAGCTCGACACCCGTTTGCAGCAGCTCGCTATCGGCGCTGGCGTCGACGCGGATGTCTTCGACCGGAAGATCCTGCGGAGCGACAGGGTCGCTCGAACGCCCCGCCACGAGCTGGTAGGCACGGGCAACCGGCGCTACCAGCCACGCGACCACGACGGCAAGCAGGATGGCCGCCCCGACGCGCTTGCTCATCGCCTCTTCTGGGCCCACTCCGCGGCCTCGCCCGCGCGGCGCTCGATGATCCCGCGCTGGTCAGCGCGCACGTCCGGAAGGTCGGTGGGGTCGAAGGCGCGGACCTCGACGAGCTCTTCCGACAGTCGCTCGATGCCGCCGAGCAGCCGGTACGCGTAGACGAGCTCGATCCGCTGCCAGCGATACCCCTGATTCGCCTCGAGGATCGGACCGACCTCGATCTCGATGCCCGTCTCCTCGCGGACCTCACGGGCGAGCGCGTCCTCGAGCCGCTCGCGGGGAGACAGGAAGCCGCCGAGGAACCGCCACTCCGGGGCGCCGAAGCGGTGGCGGGCCAGGATCACGTGGCCGTTCGGATCGACGCCGAGGCCCACGACACCGACGAGGAACCGCGCCTGGGTGCGATTAAGGATGCGCCGCTGCCACCGGACCGGAAGCGCGTTGTAGAAAACCGCCAGCAGTCGGAAAAGCACGCGCCAAATCTACGGCGCGGCTATACCCACCGCTCCGATTCCATGTGCTTTCGGCACAGCCACCTTCTGCACCACGGCGCGTGTCTTCACGTCGATGACGTTCACCATCCCGTCGACGTTCGTCGTCGTCAGAAGTCGATCGCCTTCGGGGTCGTATGTCGTGTGAAATGGCTGCTGCCCGAGCTTAGTCTCCGAAACGACCCGGCGCTCCTTCCAATCGACCCAGAGAAGCCCCGGCCCGAGGTGATCGGATAGGACCATAAGCGACCGGTCCGCCATGAAGTAGACGCCGTCCTGATCGACCTTCTCGGTGTGGAACGGATAGGTCCCGGGAAGGTGGATCTCCTTCTTCACGGTCTTGGTGACGGGGTCGTAGATGACCATCCGATCGGACGGCTTGTCGATGAACCCCGAAGAGCTCGACCAGACCTCGCTCTGATCCGGTGTGAAGTACGCGTCGTGCACGTCGCTGACCTTGATCTGGGTGATCTTGTTCGTGTCGAGGTCGTAGACACGGAGAACGTCGGCCTGCGACGTGTTCGTGAGCGTGAACCAGAGCTCGTTCGGCCGGCTCGGCGCGATGGTGAGGACGTGCTGCGGCACGCCGACCATGAGCGGTGGAAGGGGCTTCCACGTGCCCGCTTCGAAACGCGCGATGTACATGTCGTGTTCGTGCCCGACGAAGAGCGTCTTGGCGTCGGGCGACCACGTGATCCCATGCGGCTGCTTCCCGACCATGAGGCGGACGACCTCTTTCATGGCGACGGGATCGATGATCGAAGTCGTGTTGCCCATGCGGTTGTTGACCGCGACCCACTTCCCGTCGGGCGAAACGCCGAGCTGGTGCGGGAGCTTGCCGACCGCGATCTTCCCCACGAGCGCATACGGCTCGCCGGGTTTCCCGTCGAGCACCCAGACTTGATCGGTGCTCTCCGAAGCGACGAAGATGCGGAGCTTCGAATAGAGCGGCGGAGGCGATGGCGCGGGGATCGGCGTCGGCGTGGGCGACGAGGCAGGCGCGGGTTCGGACTGGTATGCGGCGACGTCCGACACAACAGGTGCTCCGGCGGTGGTCGACGCGCACGCGGCGACGACCATCGTGCCGATGATCGCGAGCGCGAACGTACGCACGAGCCTCACCGCCATTCCACCCCATGCCCCCCGCGTGCGGAGAGCCTAGCCGTTCAGCGAGCGGTTGTGTCCGAGCGGTTGTGTCTAGGTTTACCGACGCCGACGCCGACTTTCGCTGATCCGCAGACGGACCAGGGCACGCTGAAGTTCGGCTCTCGCGCGCTGCTCGTCCGCGGCGGAGGCCGGACCCGCCGCGAGGACCTGCTGAGCGCGTTCGCGGGCCTGCTGCGCTCG
>DASWCR010000007.1:0-8275 GCA_036389995.1 Candidatus Limnocylindria bacterium
TGAGCGAGAGCTTCACCCTTGCGAACGACCTGACCTGCGCGGGCGATGGAATGGTCATCGTTTCCGACAACATCACGGTCGACCTCGGCGGACACACGCTCACCGGCCCCGGGATGGGCCCGCAGACCTGGCCGCTCCCGCAGCTCGACAGCGTCGGCGTACGCGTCGGCGGCCACACCGGGGTGACCATTCGCAACGGGAAGACGACCGCGTTCTCGACTGGGATCTACTTCATCGACATGGTCTCGAGCTCGATCGAGAGCGTGACCACGCTGCGCAACCGCTTCGGCTTTTACATCCACGCGTCGCAGAAGATCACCGTCAAGGACTCGGACGTCGAGTTCAACATCTACGGGCTCCATCTACAGAACTCGGATGACTGCGTCCTCGTGAACAACCTGCTCGCGCGACAGACCTACAACAGTCCCGGCGGCTACGGCCTGTACCTGTACGCGAGCTCGCGCAATCGGGTGACCGACAACACCATCGACTCGAACATCAACTGGGGAATTTGGTTCAGCGACGCCAAGGAGAACGTGATCTTCCACAACAACGTCGTCGGCAACAACCCGCCGGTCAGCGACAACACCGAGGGCTCCAACGTCTGGTACGACAAGCAGACGAAGGAGGGCAACTGGTGGGCCGACTACAAGGGCAAGGACGGCGACAACGACAGCATCGGCGACTCGCCATACCCCATCCTCGGACCCGGCGGCATGGTGGACCCATACCCGTTCGTCGCAAAGGACGGCTGGAAGACCAAACGCCGCTCGACGATCGACCATTACGAGCCCGCCGCGGCGCGACCGCCGCGCGCCGTCACGGTCATCGCGCTCGCAGGTGGCAGCGCCTACACCGCGCGCCCGGGCGATGACCGCGCGACGCTGCGAATACCTGACGTTTCGCAGATCGCGATGGGCACCGACGAGCGCACCCTCTACGCCGCGTCGGGCAAGACGGTGATGGCGCAGGACATCGTGACCGGCGAGACGCGCGATCGATCCTCATACGCGGTGGACGGCATCGTCGCCGCCAATCGCGACGGCCACTCGGTGCTCGTCGTCGGACCGCAGGGCGCGGAGCAGCGCGACCTGGTGACCGGCCAGAGCGAGTTCTTCGACTACCACGGCAATCCCGAATCGCTCGCGCCGAGCTACAAGCACAACCACGTGTTCGTGGCGACGCCACGGGGCATCGACCTCCTGTACCTGACCCTCGGTGGCCGGACGCCGTACACGATCCCGCTCGACGGCGCGCCGAGCGCGATGGTCATGGCGGAGTCGGGCACCCGCATCTACGCCGCGATCGCTGGCCAGCGTGTCGTCGACGTCGTGGACACCGAGCAGTACGCGGTGGTGGATCGGATCGCCACCGACGCGCTCCCGACATCGCTCGCGGTCGCGCCGCGCGAGGACATCCTCTACGTCGGATCCGCCAGCGGCGTCGCGGCCGTCACCATCCGCGACCGCTCGCTGGTTTCGTCGGCGGCATTCCTGGGCTCGGTCGTCGATCTCGCGGTCTCGCCGAACGGCGACCAGCTCTACGTCGCCCTCGCCGGTCTCTCCCACGCGATCGCCGTGCTGGACGCGCCGCACCTGCGTGTCGGGCATGTCATAGAGCTCGACAACGACCCGAGTCGCATCCTGGTGGCGAGCTACTGAACACCCCGCATCGCCAATCGCCTCGCGCGCGTTAGAAAGGCGCAGTGGGGCGAACCGCCGCAACCACCGACGCGCGCGAGCGCGCCCATCTGCTCATTCGGCTCGCGGCCATCGCCCTGGGCGGAACCCTCGTTCTTCTTGCCGGCGTCGGCGCGACCTCTCTCGCCGCCCTCATCCTCGTGCTGTATCTCGCGGCCGCGGTGAGCGTGCGGTACTACCCCCTCCTTCAGAGGGTCCCACTCGGTGTGCCGGTGCTCGACGTCGCCGCCGTCACAGGCCTGGTGTTCACGCTCCCGCTCGAGCTCGGCCCGTGGATCCTGTATGCCTTCGCGATCGGGGTGGCCGCCCTGCGGTCCGGTCCCGTCGGCGCGGTCGCGGCGACAGCCCTCGCCGTCGTCGGCTACGACGCCGCACTCGTCGCACGCGGCGAGCAGGCCCGGGCGACCGACCTCTGGCCGGTGCAGGCGCTCATCGCCATCGGCCTCGTGATCGCCGAGATCGTTTGGGCCCTCGGGCGTCAGGACCTGGAGACCCTCTGGTCCCGCATTCACGCGCGCGCGCTCAGCGGGCTGACGCGCCAGCGCGAGCCGGAAGAGCTGCTTCGCACACTCGTCCCCGAGCTCGCCCGACTTCAGAGCGTCCGCGGGGCGTGGGTCTGGGCGCTCGCACCGGATCAGCGCGTGCGGACGACGGTCACCGCCGGCGCGGCGCCGGCGGCCGAGATGATCGTTTCGGCCGACGCCGTGCGCGCCCTCCGGGCGCCGTCGCCCCTCGAGCGCATCGTGCCGGACATGACCGGCCTGTCGATCCCGATATCGGTCGACCCGCCCCTCGTGATCGGAGTCGCGCTCGAGTCGATCAAGGACGAGGACCGCGCCGCGACGACCGGGGCGATCCACGACCTCGTCGGCGACGCCGCGTCGCTTCTCGGGGCGGCGTTCGAGCGGACCCGGCGTGAGGCCGAGATCCAGGCACTCGAGGCCACGGTGCGAGCGATCGCGGAGATCGACGGCGAGCGCACCCAGGCCGGTGTCCTCGCTTCGACCGTCCTGGAAGCCGGCCGCATCGCCACCGGACAGGCCGCGATCGTCCGCCCATCCGAAGGGACCGTGGTCGTCGGCGACCTTCCGGGCGGCGCGCTCGCCGAGCTCGCCCGCGATCGGCGTCTTCCGGCGGTCGTCGGCACGAACGAGGCGCCACTCGCCGCGCAGACGATGGGCGCGGACACGACGGTCGCCCTCGTCGGCATCTCCGACGGACGCGTGCTCGCCGCGGTGGGGCCGGCCGAGGTGCTCACGGCGCGGCTGCCGCTTCTCGAACGGCTAGCCCGGGCGGCGCGCGACCGGCTCGATATCGTTTCGGAGCGCGACGCGATGCAGCTCGCCGCAAACGAGCTCGGCCACGATGTCGAGACTCTCGGCGGCGCGCTACGCGCGAAGGAAGACGCGCTCGCCACCGCGGTGCACGAGCTGCGCAATCCGCTCACCGCCGTGCACGGGTACGCGACCCTCATGTCGCGGAACTTGCAGGCCGTGCAGGGACAGCTCACCCAGCTCGAGCGTCTGATGGCGGACCTGCTGAGCGCCGAGCACCGGACCGAAGGGGGCGAGGCGCCGGTCGACGCGGTCAGCGGCGCGCGCGAGGCGATCGCCCGTGCGCGCGTTCGCGGCGCGAGGATCGACCTCGATGCACCGGCTGGACCCGTGCGCGTCGCCATCGGCGAGGCGCGGTTCGCGCAGATCCTCGACAACCTCATCTCGAACGCGATGAAGTACTCGCGGTCCGCGGCGCCGATCGTCGTGACGATCAGCGTCGAGGGCGGTCACGGGATGGTCAGCGTCGCCGATCAGGGGATCGGCATCCCGCCCGACGACCTCGCCCGCGTGTTCGATCGTTTCTATCGCGTCGGCGGGACCGCCGACGCCGTCGCTGGGCAGGGTCTCGGCCTTTCCATTTGCAAGGAGATCGTGATCGCGCACGGCGGCAAGATCTGGGCGGAGAGCGAAGGACCGGGCCGTGGAAGCGCGTTCTCGTTCACCCTGCCGCTGGCGGTTGGCGCCGCGACGACCTAACGCGCGCGAGACACGCGAGTCCTATCCCGGGGTCGCGGGACGAGTGACCGGGCTGAACAGCGTCGGGGTCTTCTGAGCGAGCGGCCCCTGGCCGGCGGTGCATTGCGATCCCACGAGGGGCCGAGCGAAGAAGACCCCGGCGCTGCTTACTACCCGTCGTCCAGACCCGCGCTAGGCCGCGGGCCCCATATGTTTTTCGAAGAAGCGGACGACTTTGGGCCACGCGTCGGCGCGGTTCTTCGCCTTCGCGAGGCCGTGGCCTTCGTCCTCGTAGCGCAGGTACTCGACGTCACGTCCGCGTGAGCGGAGCGTCGTGACGATCTGCTCGGCCTCCTGCACCGGCACGCGAGGGTCGTTCGCGCCGTGGATGACCATGAGCGGGGCCTCGATACGGTCGATGAAGTTCAGCGGCGAGATCGATTCGAGGAATTCGGCATCCTTCTCCGGGTCGCCGTACTCGGCGGCGCGGAGCGGTCGACGCCACGGCGCCGTTCGCGCGAAGAAGGTCACAAAGCTCGCGATGCCGACGATGTCCACGGCCGCGGCCCACTTGCGGTCCGCGCAGAAGGTGATCGCCGCGAGAGTCATGAATCCGCCGTACGAGCCGCCGATCACACCGATGCGATCGGCCGGCGCGACGCCTGACGACGCGAGCCACGCCGCAGATGCATCGAGGTCGCGCACGGAATCCATGCGCATGCGCACGTCGTCGAGGGACATGTACGCACGGCCGTAGCCGGTGGAGCCGCGGACGTTCGGCTGGAGCACGTTGAAACCCGCGGCGACGAGCGCGACGGTGAGCGGATTCCACAGCGGCCGGGCCTGCCCTTCGGGACCGCCGTGCACCTGCACCACCGTCGGGCGCGGACCCTTCGGCCCGCCTCGGGGACGCAAGAGGAATCCCGGGATGGTCCGCCCGTCGAACGACTTCCAGGAGACGAGCTCGTCCTCGGGAAGGCCCTCGGGCGAAAGCCCGGCCATCTGCGGCGGGACTACGAGCTTCGCCGGGCGGCCCGGGGGAGCGACGTAGACGGCGGACGGAGCGTCGAATCGCGCCCACGCCACCGCGACCGTTCCGTCCGGCGCGACCGCGAGGCTGCCGCCGATGAGATCGGTCGCGAGATCACCGGGCGGAAGGCCGGCGATCGGCGCGTCCTTTCCGCCGGAAAGTCGACGGACCTCGGATCGCCCATCGACATTGACGGCGTAAGCGACCTGGGTGCCGGCGACAGCGAGCTCGTCGACGACCCGGTCGGGCGCGGCGACGAAGCGGAACGACCCGTCCAGCCCCAGGCGCGCGATCGCCGGGAGGTCGCGGCGGCGGTCGGAGAGCGCGAGGATCACGTCCTCGAACGCGTGCGCCGACTGGTGCATCGCCATCGGCGTTTCCGGGGTCAGCAGCTTGGTGGAACCATCGCGCTCGACAAGCGAGAGGTGGTTCTGATCGCCGCGGGCGCGGTTGGTGGTGACGACGATGCGGCCATCCCCAAGGACGGCGGCTCCGAACCCGGTGCCGTCATGACGGAAGCGGGGTTTCGGCGTACCACCTCGAGCGGGGAACTCGTGAAGATCGAAGTAGCGCTCGTCTCTGAGATTGGCGAACACCAGGACTGCGCGGCCGTCGGGCGTCCAGTCGACGACGTGATGGATCCGATCGGCGTGCGTCGAGACGCGGCGAGCCTCGGTGCCGTCCGCGTTCATCACCCAGAGCGCCCAACGCTCGTCACCGCCTTCGTCGGCGCCGTACGCGATCTGTCTCCCGTCGGGCGAGAGGCTGTACGCGCCGACGCGATCGGCCTCGTACGAGAGACGCCGCGGGACTCCCCCGGCGACCGGCACGCTCCACAGCTGGACCGTGCCGGTAAGGTCACTGACGAAGTAGAGAGTCCCCGCATTGGGGGAGAGCGCGACGCGTGTCGCGCCGCGCGCGTCGAGGATCCGTATCAGAGAAGGGGGCACCAACGGAGTCTGGCATGGCGAGGTGGAGAATGGGCCGCGGTGGGTGGTCGCGGCCTCGCGGTGGGGTTGGTCTGCGCGTCCCTGGCGAGCGCGTGCGCACCCGGTGGCGGCATCGTCGCGCCGTCGACGACCCCATCCATGTCGGGTCCAGCGATCACCGAGACGGTCATCCAGTCCGGGCTCATCGTCCCGTGGGAAGTCGCCATCGCACCGGACGGGCGCATGTTCGTGACCGAGCGGCCTGGAACGATCAGCGTCTTCGAGAGCATGGCGCCGATGGCGAAGCGGGTCACGTCGACGCAGGTCTCCGGAGTACGCGCGATGGGCGAGGCTGGTCTCCTCGGTCTGGCGCTCGACCCGGACTTCTCGCGTAACCAGTTCCTCTACATCTGCGCGTCGCGCCTCGATCAGGGCGAGTGGCGCAACGAGGTCCTTCGCTATCGCGCGTCGGCGAGCGCGCTCGCGGTCGACACCACCATCCTGCGCTCCGGGATCGTCGCGAGCGGGCTGCATGACGGCTGTCGCATGCGTTTCGGCCCTGATGGCAAGCTCTGGATCGCCACCGGCGACGGCGGCCTCCCGGCCCGCGCCCAGGACGCCACCTCGCTCAACGGCAAGGTGCTCAGGATCAATGCCGACGGCTCCGTCCCGAGCGACAACCCGACCCTCCAGGGCCAGTCGGCGCCGTCCGCGGTCTACGCGCTCGGACTGCGAAATCCCGGTGCCGTCGCGTTCGATCCGAGGTCCGGCACCTGCTTCGTCGTGGACGCCGGCGACCAGATACAGGATGAGATCAACGAAGTCTCCGCGGGCGCAAATTTCGGCTGGCCCGCCGCGCTCGGGCCGAACGGTTCGAGCCGCGGCTTCGTCGATCCGGTCTGGAGCTCTGGAACGTCGACGCTCGCGGTCGCAGGCGCGGCGTTCCTTTCCGGCCCGGAGTGGGGCGCATGGGCCGACTCCCTCGTCGTCGCGACGCTGAAGGAGCAGGACCTCCGCCGGTTCACCGTCGACGACAAGCACGCGACGGAGCACGAGATCCTTCTCAACCAGAAGTACGGCCGCCTCCGTGCCGTGACCGCCGCGCCTGATGGCTCGCTGCTCGTGACGACGAGCACCGGAAGCGGCGACCGGATCATCCGCATCGTGCCCGCGCGCTAACGGGCGACCCAGACCTGCACGCTAGCGTCGGACGAACCGTCCGTCCGGCGCAGGGGCGATGGAACCGCGGATGACGAGACGCGCAAGACGCGATGAGAGCTCGCCCACCCTCAATCCCAGGCGGCGCGCCAGGGAATCCGGGCCGGCGGGCGAGCTCGCGAGCGCGTCGAGGATCCGCGCGTCGAGGTCGTCGACGTCGTGAGCTCTAGATGACACGGTAGCGCCGAGCGCGTCGAGCAACATCGCCGCCCCGGTCAGCGCCATTGCCCGGCCGCTCGCGATGAGGGCGTTCGCGCCGGCCGAGGCGGCCACGCCGATCGGACCCGGCACCGCGTAGACCCGACGTCAGAGCTTGCGCGCCTCGTCCGCGGTGATGAGCGCGCCGGAGCCAACCGGCGCCTCGACGACGACGGTGACCTCGCCTAGCGCCGCGATCGTCGAGTCGCGCTGCGCGAAGGTCCACCTCTGGGGCGGCGCGTCCGGCGGGAATTCCGAAATGAGCGAGCCCTGAGAACGGATGGCGTGTGCGAGCCGTCGCCGGCGGCCGCGCGCGTCGGCGAGATACGAGGCGATGCCCGCCCCGAGCACCGCGACGGTACGTCCGTGCGCGTCGAGCGCACCGGCGTGCGCCGCGCTGTCGACGCCCTGCGCGAGACCCGAGACCACGACGATTCCAGCTTCGGCGCACGCGGAAGCGAGCTCTCGCGCTACTCGCGCGCCATACGGCGTCATGCGACGCGTCCCCACGATGCTGACGGCGCGCGCGGCCGATGCGTCGAGGTCGCCATCCAACCACAAGGGATCCGGTGGACAGCGAAGGTCAAGGAGGCGCGCCGGATACCGCGGATCGGCCGGACCGATGCCGATCACGGATCGGAACGAAGGAGGAGCGCGAAGGCGACATCCTCGGCACGCACGCCGTCGCTTCCCGCAAGGTCAGCTGCGGTCCGCGCGACCCGGAGGACGCGGTGATAGCCGCGGGCGGAGAGCCGCCGCGCCTGGACCGCTTCGGCGAGAAGCTTCTCCGTTTCCGAATCGACCGCGCAGAAGCGCTTGACCTCGGCGACCGTGAGGTCGGCGTTCACGCGGTGACCGCTCGAGGCTGGACGTCCGCGCATCCGCTCACGTGCCGCGATGACGCGGTCACGCACGTCGGCGGATCGCTCCCGGCCCTCGTCGCGGAGGCGCTCGAAGGGGACACGCGGAACGTGCACCCGCAAGTCGATGCGATCGAGGAGCGGACCCGAGAGCTTGCCGCGATAGCGCTCGATCTGCTCCGGAAGGCACGTGCATTCGCGATCGGGATCGCCCCAGAAGCCGCAAGGGCACGGGTTCATCGCGGCGACGAGAACGAATCGCGCGGGGTACGTCGCGGCGCCGCCGGCGCGCGAGATCGTGATGGCGTGCTCCTCGAGAGGCTCGCGA
>DASWCR010000008.1:0-3369 GCA_036389995.1 Candidatus Limnocylindria bacterium
ACGCGCTGCAGCATCGCGGTCAGGAATCCGCGGGCATCGCGGCGACGGACGGCCGCGATATGCGGATCGTCCGCCGCATGGGCCTGGTCGGCCAGGTCTTCGGCGAGCCCGACCTCGGCATACTCGGGGGGCGCGCGGCGATCGGTCACACCCGCTATTCGACCACCGGCAGCTCGCGCATCCAGAACGCGCAGCCGATGGTGGTGCGGGCCGAAGCGCTCGGGGAGCTCGCCATCGGGCACAACGGCAACTGCATCAACGCCCGCGACCTACGCGAAGACCTCGCGCGCCAGGGTGCGCAGTTCACCACCTCGAGCGACACCGAGGTGATCGCGCAGGTCATCGCGCGCGAGGACGGCCCGACGTGGGACGACCGCCTGGCGCGCGCGCTGCCGAAGCTCCAGGGCGCGTGGTCTCTCGTGATCCTCACGCCCTCCGCGCTCTACGGGATCCGCGATCCGCTCGGCGTGCGTCCGCTGTGCCTCGGTCGCAAGGGCGACGCGTGGCTCGTGGCGAGCGAGACCTGCGCGCTCGAGACCGTCGGCGCGCGATTCGTCCGCGACGTTGCGCCCGGCGAGGTCCTCCGGATCGACGACCGCGGTCCGGTGACGGTCGCCGACTTCGCGGCGGACCGCCGCGGCCTCTGCGTGTTCGAGCACGTCTACCTCGCATCGGTCGCGAGCGATCTCGAAGGCGTCTCCGTCTACGCGACCCGCGAGCGCATGGGCGAGACCCTCGCCGACGAGCACCCCGTCGCGGCCGACGTCGTGATTCCCGTGCCCGACAGCGCGATCCCCGCGGCGGTGGGGTACGCCCGCCGCAGCGGTATTCCATTCCGCGAGGGGCTCATCAAGAACCGGTACATCGGGCGCACCTTCATCCAGCCGTCACCCGAGCTTCGGCGTCAGGGAGTCGCGCTCAAGTACAACGCGCTCCACGACGTCCTCCACGGAAAGCGCGTCGTCGTGGTCGACGATTCGATCGTGCGGGGGTCGACGAGCGGCCCGATCGTCGAGCTCCTTCGGACGCACGGCGCGACCGAGGTGCACATGCGCATCTGCTCGCCCCCGATCCGCCATCAGTGTTTCTTCGGCGTCGATATGGCGCGCCGCGATGATCTCATCGCGTCGCGCAAGGACATCGAGTCGATCCGCAAGCACATCGGAGCGGATTCGCTCGGCTACCTCTCGCTCGACGGCATGGTGACCGCGACGGGGGGCACCGCAGGCGAGCTCTGCACGGCCTGCTTCACCGGTGACTATCTCGTGCCGGTGCAGCTCGAGCTCGCGAAGGATTCGCTCGAGGCCGAGCCGGTGAAGGCGTGAGCCTCACGTACCGCGACGCCGGGGTGAACATCGCGCGTGCCGATGACGCGCTCTCCCGGGTGAAGGAGCGCATCGCGCGCACGCGGCGTCCCGAGGTCATCGGCGACGTCGGCCAGTTCGGCGGACTCTTCGCCTCGCCCGGTGCCGGCACGGTCCTGGTCGCGACCACAGACGGAGTCGGCACAAAGCTCGAGATCGCTCGTCTCCTCGACCGCCACGAGGTCGTGGGCGCCGACCTCGTCCACCACTGCGTGAACGATGCACTCGCGATGGGCGCCGAGCCGCTCTTCTTCCTCGACTACTTCGCGACCTCGAAGATCGACCCGGCCGTGTTCTCCCGGGTCGTCGGCGCGATGGCCGACGCCTGCGCCCGTTTCGGCACCGCGCTTCTCGGCGGCGAGACGGCGGAGATGCCAGGCATGTACGCGCCCGACACGTACGACCTGGCCGGCTTCCTCGTCGGTGCCGTCGATCGCGAGAAGATCCTGGGCCCGCACCGCGTGCGCGAAGGCGACGCGCTCGTCGGAATTCCGTCGACCGGCCTGCACACGAACGGGTATTCGCTCGCCCGCGAGATCTGCGCGCGCCGAGCGATGCACGGGCGGAGCGCCTCGTTGCTTGACGTGCTTTTGGCGCCGCGGCAAGAGCTTGGCGGGGTAACGCTCGGCGTGTCGCTGCTCACGGTCCACCGCCCGTACCTCGCGGAGTTCCGCGCGCTGCGCGACGTCGCGGACATCCACTCGATCGCCCACATCACCGGCGGAGGCTGGGAAGGAAATCTCCCGCGCGCGTTGCCCGACCGCACGGCCGCACGGATCGACCGGGAGTCCTGGGAGGTGCCGGCAGTCTTCACGCTTCTCGCGAGGCTCGGCGATCTCGAGGAGATCGAACAGTTCGACACGTGGAACATGGGGATCGGCCTGGTCGTCGCGATCGCCGCGGACGGGCTCGATGCGGCCCTCGCGGCCGTGCCGGGCGCGGTCGCGCTCGGACGGGTCGTCCCACATTCAGCTGGTCGGAGGGTGATCTTCGGATGACGTTGCCAGTCGCGGTCCTCGTATCGGGTCGCGGGTCGAATCTTCAGGCCATCCTGGACGCGTGCGCCTCAGGCGAGCTCGATGCACGCGTGGCGATCGTTGTCTCGAACCATGCCGGTGTCCCCGCGTTGCAGCGTGCCGCGCTCGCCGGCGTGCCGAGCGCCGTCTTCACACTCCGCACCTACTTGGACCGCGCTGCCGCCCATTCGGCGATGGCCGCCGCGATCGCGGGCGTCGGCGCCGAGCTCGTCGTGCTTGCGGGCTTCGACCATATCCTCGCGCCGATCTTCTTCGTGCGACTGTCCGGGGTTCCGGTGATCAACCTGCACCCCGCGCTCCTTCCGTTGTTTGGGGGCCGGGGCATGCACGGCGACAAGGTCCACGAGGCTGTGCTCGCGTCGGGCGCGACGGAATCGGGATGCACTGTTCATCGAGTTCACCCGGAGACCGTCGACCTCGGCGAGGTCGTGGTCCAGCGTCGCGTGCCGATCGAACCCGGCGATACGGCGGAAACGCTCGCGGCGCGTGTGCTCGATGAGGAGCACATCGCGATCGTCGAAGCGATCCGTCGGTTTGCTCCAGCCGAAGCGGTGAGGCGCGCTTAGTTAAGAGCGCGCGCTAGCGTCGGAAGAACAGACTGAGGTCCGAGAGGATCGAGCGGAATGACTGGTCGAGCTGCGTCAAGAGCGTCCTATCTGTCGCGAGCGCGACGACCAGGACGATCAGCAGCGAGGCGATGATCACGACGAGGATGCCGTCGAAGTCCATACCCGCAGATGCTTGCTGAGGCCTCGTGGGAATAGTCGCGTAGTAGCCGTGTCGGTAGGCTTTCCCTCCGCTCATGGCACGTCCCCTCTCTTTAGCCCCCGGCCTTCGCGGCCCTCCACCCGTTGTCGATTCAACGCCAGGCTGTGCGCTCGCGCTATGGAACTCTCCCGGCCGATTAGTCCTGGTACTTGGGGTCGGCCGTCGTATGCGCTGGTGATCTTCGTCGCGATCTCCGCCAT
>DASWCR010000009.1:0-2044 GCA_036389995.1 Candidatus Limnocylindria bacterium
GGTCCGGGCTTCAGCACGATCCCGAGCGCGCTCGACCAGAGCGCGATCGACCCCGCGACCCTCCAATCACGCGCGGGTCTGTGGGGACGCGAGCTGGCGAGCGCGGGCGTCAATCTCAACTTCGCGCCGGTCCTTGACGTCGTGCCATCGAGGACCGACGCGCAGAACGAGCCGATCGGCGCGCTCCAGCGCGGGTACGGTCACGATCCGGCGACGGTGAGCTCGCATGCGCTCGCCTTCATGCGCGGCATGGACGGCGCGGGCATCGCGACCACCGGGAAGCACTTTCCCGGACTCGGCCGCGTCACCGGGAACACCGATTTCACGGCCGCGGTCGTGGATGACGTGACCACCGAGACCGACGCCTACCTCGCGCCTTTCCGCGATTCGGTCGCGGCGGGGATCCCGATGGTCATGGTCGCGCTCGTGAAGTACCAGCGGATCGATCCGACGGAGCTCGCGGTGTTCTCGCCCACCGTCATGCGTCAGATGCTGAGGACCTCGCTCGGCTTCACCGGGGTCGTCGTCTCGGACGATCTCGGCGCGACCGTCGCGGTCGCGAACATCGCACCGGCGGTGCGCGCCATGGATTTCCTCATGGCGGGTGGCGACTTCATCATCTCGAAGACGGTCGCGCCGGCCAACGCGATGGCGACCGCGATCGCGGCGCGAGCTTCGAGCGATGCGTCCTTCAGGGTGCGGGTCGACGACGCTGCGCTCCACGTCTTGCGGGCGAAGGCCGCCAGCGGTCTGGTTCGCTGCAACTGAAACGTGTGGACCGCTGACTACACTCCTCGGGCCGAATGGCCGAAGGGGAGGAAGGACATGAGGCTCCGACTCTGCACCACCGTTTTCGCGCTCGCCCTCATCACGCTCGCGACGGGCACGGCCGCCAGCGCTTCAGCAGCTCCGACGTACTACGTCTCGCTCGGCGATTCGCTCGCCGCGGGCACGCAGCCCGGACACTTCTCCACGAACGAGAGCTACACCGACCAGCTGTTCGGCGATCTCCATGCGACGAGATCGACGCTCCAGCACGTGAAGCTCGGCTGTCCGGGCGAGACGACTGCAAGCATGATCGCACCGGACCTGCCCTTCGAGGGCCGCAACGCACATGACCCGTGCCAGTACCCGCACGGCTCGCAGCTTGCCGAGGCGGTGAGCTTCCTGCATGCCCACCAGAAGTTCGTCGCGCTCGTGACGATCGACATCGGACCGAACGACCTCTTCCGGGGCGGCGGGGTGCCCGCGATCGCGGCGAATCTGCCTGTGATCCTCGCAGCTCTCCGCGAGGCGGCGGGGCCGGGCGTGCCGATCATCGGGATGAACTTCTACGACCCGTTCCTCGCCCCGGTGTGGTTCACGAACCCCGCGGGTCTGGGAACGGAGATCGCACAAGCCGTAGGGCTCAACAATTTCTTCGATGCGATATACGCGGCCGCCGGCGTTCCGGTTGCTGACGTCGAGGGCGCGTTCTCGACGACGGTCACCACGCCCGTCGGGGGAGTTCCACTCGACGTGGTCCGCATCTGCGCCTGGACGTGGATGTGCGCGCCGGCGCCACTCGGTCCGGACATTCACGCGAACGTTGCCGGTTATCACGTGATCGCCCTCGCGTTCGAGGCGAAGCTATAGGAGCGTAGCTACCGCGTGACGAGCGCGACCTTCACGTTCGCGTAGGGACCGAGCCCGAGCGAGAGCGACATGCCCGCAAAGAAAAGGACGACGATCGCCGCAGCAACCGCGATCGAGACCGTGCCCATGAGCGGGAAGAGCGCGGCGGGCAAGAGGGCGAAGAGCGCGATCGCGATCGGCAGGACTGTGTCAAGCCACGGCGGTCGATTCGAGAGACCGACCGGCCGACCGAAACGCTTCGCGGCGAACCATCCGGCGGTGAAGGCGACGAATCCGAGGAAGACCGTCGGCACCGAACCCTCCTGCGAGAACACATAGACGCACCAGAGTGCGGCGAGGATCCCGCCGCCGAGACGGATCGCGGCGTAGGGCACGGTCTTCACGACGCGAGCCGTTCGAGCGCGCTACG
>DASWCR010000010.1:0-16116 GCA_036389995.1 Candidatus Limnocylindria bacterium
CAGATGCCGTCGATGCGGAGGGCCCCAATGACCTCGAGGCGCCCTTCGGCCCGCAGGTCCGTCCCATTCGGCAGGACGCTCCATACACTCGGGTTCGTCACGAAGATCCCGATGGGAAAGCTGTACGCTCCCGCTGACCCAGCGAGAAAATGCACGCGAGCTCCGTCGAAGAACGGTGACGCGGCGGGCCGATCCACGAGCTTTCGGAGCGGCTGTCCTGGCTCGCGGAGCGCACCGAGCACCGCGGTGTCCGACTCGACGAGCACCTCGTCGTCGCTCAGCCAGTCACCGAAGAACGCATTCCCGAATACGCCCGCGGCCACGAGCTCGCGGCGATCGAGTGATCCCATCCACAGGTCGGTCTTTCCATCCGTGGATCGTTGCAGGGTCACGGCGACTCGCCTCCCCGAAGGAGACCAACGCTGATCGATGAGGCGAAATCCCGAATTGCCAACCTGCGCCGGGATCGGCATGTCGGTCCGCGTGCCATCGAGCTTGATGATCGCGATCCCGAGGTCGGTCCCGTATGCGACGGCGTTTCCGTCACCGGTCCAGCGCGTCCCGAACGGACGCGACGTGTTCGAAGGCAGAGTCGTGAGCGATCGCGGCTGGGAGCCATCGAGGTTGGCGGCCCAGAGGACAAATGCGCCGGAAGGGCTTTGCCGCCAGTAAGCGAGCCGGCCGCTCGAGGAAAGAGGCTGCGGTGCCCCCGCTCCGTTGATCGATGCCGGTGCGGAGTCGTCGGCGTCGACGGTCGCGTAGACGAGCGCTATGGAGCCCACCGCGATCACCGCGGCGGCCGCGACGTACGGCAGGAGCGACCCGGCGTGCCGCACGTCCTCAATAATCGCTGAGTGCCGGATCCGCTCGCGGCTGCGAAGACCTTCATGGCGGCCCTGGAGGCGAACGACGCCGAGAAGGCGGCGGCGGTCTGCGCCGAAGACGTCGCCATCGTGCTGCCGGGCGGTGACCGTCAGCTCGAAGGCCGCGAAGGCGCCAAGCAGCTCATCCGGATGGCCCCGCCGTTCGTGCGGGTGGTGCGTGAAGAGGCGGTCATGGGAACGACCGTCGTCCTTCGCGGCCTGACGCGATCGCCCGGCCACTTCGCGAACTACACGACCTGGACCTTTGAGACGGATGGCGCTCTCATCACCCACGTGACCTTCACCTGGCGGCCCGCCAACTAGGCGATCTCCGAGGGCTCATCCGTGATCAAGGACATCGTTGTGCGAGACGCAGGCGGCAAGGGCCTTGGAGTCTTCGCGCTGCGTCAGTTCCGCACGGGTGAGTTCATATTTCGCCGCCGATATGGACGCATCGTCGCGAACACCAGCATCCGCTCGCTCACGCGCGAAGATCGGCGACACCTCTGTGAGCTCGACTACGCAAGGAGCGCGGTGCTGTTAACCCCAGGCTGCTATCTCAATCATTCGTGCGAACCGAACGCTATGCGCAAGGGCGTGAAGGTCTTCGCCTGGAAGCGAATCCGTCCGGGCGAGGAGATCACGATCGACTATCGCTTGAATGCGTTCGGCTCGCGCCGTTCGACGTGCCTCTGCGGAAGCGCCTCGTGCACCGGCGAGATCGTCGGCGACTTCTTCTCGCTCTCAGCAGAGAAGCAGCGCGAATACCTCCAATTCGCGCCGCGATTCATCCGCCTCGAATACCGCAGGCGATCGGCGAACTGAATTTCAGCGCAGCGCGTCCAGGGACGGCGGGAGGCGCCGTCGGTGCCCGCGGGTGGCACGGCGCAGCGGGGGCTCTCGCGATGCGCGGGTGCCCCGGGGACCCGCCACAGCGAGCGCAGCGAGCTGTAAGGCGGGGAGGGTGCGCGAGCGAGAGCTCCCGCGAGCCGGGACAGGACCCGCGGGTGAGCAAGCGATCGTCAAATCTCGACGTATCTGAAGGAGCGCGGGATCTTGGCGAGCCCGAAATCCGCGATCGGTCGCGGAGCGCGATAGCGACGTGGTTTACTCACTGGGAGGGCCCAGCCTTTAGCCGTTTTGCGCTCAGCGATGCCGAGCGTGCACTCGCCGACGACCGACCCGGTGCCGACGACCGCGAGGTACGCACGCGCCGGAAGCTTTCTCGGTGGGAAGCGCCGATGGTCGCGGTCGCGCTCGCCAGAGAGGAGCGCCTCGGCATTCTCGGCGGTGGTCGCGAGGACGATGGCAGAGGACATGGCTTCCTCCTAGAAGCGTCGTCCTCCTACTAGCGGACCTGCCTTGCGCGGTATTTCTTGTCGATCGCCGCCATGTCGCCGGGACGGATGCCCTCGAAGAAGGTGAACGTCTCCTGGAGGAATGACGTCTCCGAGTTCGCGCGCTTGAGGTCATCGTCGGTGTCTTCGGCGGCGACCGCCTGGACTTGCCACGCAAAGCCCAGCACGTTGCGGAAGACCACCAACGCCCGCTCGAGATGAAACGGCGAGGTCACCAGGTAGATAGGCCGCGGCTCGATCCGCCCCAGATAACGCGCGGCCACCTCCACAGCGTTGCCGATCGTGTCCCGCGACCGCTCCTCGAGGAAGAGCCGTTCGCGCGTGACGCCCGCCGCTGCGATGAGATCTGCCATCACCGCGGCCTCACTCTTAGCGGGCGCCGGACCGTCGCCATGGCTGCCGGAGGTGATGATCGCGAGGCTCGGCCGCTTTTGCGCGAGGTGCGCCGCCGCGCGAGCGCGCGCGGTCGTGGACTCGGATGGCTCCCCGTCAATGGAAAGGCCACCACCTAGAACGACGGCGACCTCCGGGAAACCCGCGAGGTCGCCGCCGTCAGTCGTCACGCGTGGATCAGATCTTACGGAGCGTGCCGTCCATGATCAGATACGTAGTGAACGCGTCGACGCTCCAGGGATTCTTGTAGATCGGGTCGCTATCCGGCTTCCAGCCGGTGACGCGCTTCTTGTCGTTGACCGGGTTATTGCCGTAGCGCTCCCACAACGGAACCACTGGCAGGAGATCGTTGAAGGCGAGCGCCGCCTCCGTGACCGGTGCCTTTTGCGCGGTTGTGTCGAAGCCGTCGCCCATCTTGTTGATGAGCGCGTCGAAGTCGGTGTTGCCCTGCTTCAGCGGGTATTTCATGCCGCCGGCCGCTGCGGTCGTGTTGTGCGTGCGCAGGTCCTGGATGAATGACCCCTGCGGGTGCGGGTTGCCGGTTCCCCACGCGCGGATGGCGATCTGGAAGTTGCCATTGTTGACATCAG
Source organism: Candidatus Limnocylindria bacterium (assembly GCA_036389995.1). Taxonomy (GTDB): domain Bacteria; phylum Chloroflexota; class Limnocylindria; order P2-11E; family P2-11E; genus 3-1-20CM-2-70-9. The sequence goes on from DASWCR010000010.1 coordinate 3,205, forward strand.
GCAACTGCTGGCTGCTGATCGCGCCGCGCGGCACGATCTTGATACCAAAAGTGTTGAGCGACTTCTGCGCGTGGTCCGCGGCGCTCGACCAGTCCGCGAAGTCGCTCGGGAAGTACATCTCGAACTCGAGCTTCTTGCCGTCCTTCGCATAGATGCCGTCGGAGCCCTTCGCGTAGCCAGCGTCCGTCATCAGTTTCGCCGCCGCCGCGAGATCGAATGCGTATGACTTCAGCTTGGCTTGGTCGGCGGACGAGATCCAGAGCGGGACGAGGTTGTCGGAGAAGCCCGCCATGAACTTTTGCACCTTCGCCGAATCGCCGTACGTGACCTTGGCGCTCTCCTCCTTGTTGATCGCCATCGCGACCGCCTGGCGGAGGCGCTTGTCCTGGAATGCCGCGGCCTTCTCCCAGTGGAAGAAGATCGCGGGGCCGGAGTAGCCGGGTCCGCGGATGACTCGAATGCCCGCATCGATGAACGCCTTGTCGGTTGCGAGGGGGAAACCGTGCGTCGCGTAATCGATGTCGCCGGCGAGGACCAGCGGCGTGACCTGCGCGGTCTCGCCCTGGTAGACGACGATCTTGTCGAAGTTGACCTTGTCGGCGAAGAGCCCACCGTCGTTCCGAGGCATCGTGAGCTGGGCCTCGGTCACCGAGGCCTTGTCGATCTTGTAAGGCCCGACCGAGACCGGTTCCGGGCGAAGGCCGTCCTTCTCGGCGCGGAGCGCGACGAGCTCGGCGGAGCTGGTGGTCTTGCCGGAGGCGTACAGGTCCGCGGCCCGCTTGGCGATCGCGCCATATACCGAGTCCGGCTTGATCGAGACGCGCAGGATGTTGCGCTCGCCAAGGCTCGAGGGGGTCTTATACGTGAACTTCACGCCGAGATCGCCGTCCGCCTCTACCTTCTCGATGTAGTTCCAGATCGGTAGGCTGTCCATGCGGCCGACGGTGAAGGTGGTCACAACGTCCTTGGACGAGAAGGCCGCGCCGTCGGACCACTTGATGTTGGGCCGGAGCTTCACGGAGAAGACGTTGCCGCTCAGCGCGCTCGATTCGGCCAACCAGTAGGTCCACTTCGCTTCGTTCCAGACGTAGGTCGCCATCGGCGGCAGGAACATGTCCTGCCAGATGCTGCCCTGAGTGATCGCGCCGCTCGCCGCGAAGTAGTTGTAGTGACCCTTCGGCGGAAGGTCGTAGGGCCACGCGCCGTTGAACTGGCCGCCCTTTACCGATGCGGCCCCGCTCGGCGAAGTGCCCGGAGTCGCACCGGGCGTGCACGCGGCGGCCACGATGCCGAGACTTGTGAGCGTCGCATCCCGGAGAAATCGTCGACGCGTGACGGAATAGCTAATCGCGTTCTTCTTCATCTACCCCTCCTGGGTTCCTCGTTGCGCATATTGGAATCTATACCGCTTACCGTGTCGACGGGCCTTGGGTTCGGTGGCCGCGAGGTGGACAGTCGGACGACCACGGCAACTAGCACCACGAAGATCAGTCCCACGACCGCGGCGAGCACCGTAACGACGAATTCCGCCGAATTTGGCGGCTGAAACGGCAGCATCGCCACGGCGACGATCAGGATCAGGACCGCGACGCGCAGCGCCGCCTGGAACGCGATGGGGTCCACTACCGCACACCCAGCAGCTCGGCCGCGGGCTGGCGCTCGCGGAGCGCGACATGGCATGCGACCGACCGGCCGCCCGGTAGGTCGCCGAGTGTCGGGACCACTACATCGCACAGCCCCGGCTCGGACAGCGGGCAGCGCGGATGGAAGACGCAGCCCGGCGGCAGGTTCAGCAGGCTCGGTACCTCCGCGCCCTTGAGCGAGACCCGCTTCTTCGAGCGAGTGATGGTCGGATCCGCCTCGGGGATCGCAGCGATCAGGGCGGTCGAATACGGGTGCGCGGGGTCGCTCACGAGCGGCTCGGTGTTGGCGAGCTCGACCACGCGACCGAGATACATCACGGCGATGCGGCCCTTTCGCGCGAAATAGCGCGCGACGGCAAGGTCGTGCGTTATGAGGACCGTCGTCACGTGGAACTCGGTCGCAAGGTTATGCAGCAGGTCGAGGAGGCTGATCCGGATGGAGACATCGACCATCGAGACCGCCTCGTCCGCGACGATCACCCGCGGATCCACGGTGAGAGCGCGCGCGATCGAGACGCGCTGGCGCTGCCCACCTGAGAGCTGGTGCGGATATTTCAGAAGGAAATCTGCCGGCGGGGTCAGGCCAACACGTTCGAGCAGCGAGATCATCGCGGCGCGTGCGGCTCGTCCGTGCGCCTTTTTGTGCTTCGCGAGCGGCGCAGAGAGTGTCTGGGCGATTGTGCGTGTCGGGTTCAGCGATGCGTACGGGTCCTGATGGACGAGCTGCACCGCACGCCGAAAGCGCGCCAGATCCTTTCCCTTCTTCTCCCACACATCCGCGCCCTCGAACAGGAGCCGGCCACTGGACGGCCGGAGGAGACCGGCCAGCATCCGGCCGGTCGTCGTCTTTCCACATCCGCTCTCGCCGACGATGCAGATCGTCTCGCTCTCTCCGAGCGATAGCGAGACGTCGTCGACCGCGGTTATGGTGCCGGCGGGCGTGGTGTACGTACGCGAGACTCCGTCGAGCTCGATCAGCGGAGGCGTCACGCGAGCTTCTCGGCGACGGGCGCCTCCGCGTCGGAGCCGAGCGCCGCGGCGACCGCCTCCCAGCGAATGCACGCGGCCTCGTGGGCCGGGGTGTCGACCGGAATGAGCGGCGGGTCCTGCTCGAGGCACTGCTCGACATGGAACGGACAGCGCGGGTAATACGAGCAGCCGCGCGGGAGGCGGATGAGGTCGGGCGGCGATCCCGGAATGGATACGACGCTGCCGAGTGCACCGGAGACGCGGGGCACCGCTCGCATGAGGCCGACCGAGTACGGATGCCGCGGCCGATAGAAGAGGTCTTCGACGGTGGCACGCTCGACGATCCGCCCCGCGTACATCGTGAGCATCCGGTCCGCCAGCTCGGCCGCGATCGAGAGGTCGTGCGAAATGAAGATCGTGGCAAAACCGAGTCGGCCGCGGAGCTCGCGCAGCAGATCGATGATCGCGCGCTGCGTGAGGATATCGAGCGCCGTCGTCGGCTCGTCGAGGATGACGATGCGCGGGTCGAGCAGCAACGCCATGGCGATCAAAACGCGCTGGCGCATGCCGCCCGAGAGCTCGTGTGGGTACGCACTCAGCACTCGCTTCGGATCCAGGTGCACCAGGTCCAAGAGCTCGCGGGTGCGGTCGTGGACCTTGTGCTTGTCACCCATGCCGTGGGCGCGACCGGTATCGAGGAACTGTTCCCAGATGGTGATGACGGGGTTGAACGCCGAGAGCGCTGCCTGGAACACCATCGCGCAGTCCGCCCAGCGGAAGCGACGAAGTCGTTCCGCGTCGAGAGCGAGGACGTCGAAGGCACGCTTGCCGTCGTCGTACCGGATCTCACCCTCCGTGACGCGAGCGCTCCGCGGCGAAAGGCGGATCAGGCCCACTGCAAGGGTCGTCTTGCCCGATCCGGACTCGCCGATGACCGCCAGGGTCTCTCCCTGCTCGAGGTCGAACGTCACGTCCCTCACCGCTTGCACCGGGCCGCGCCGCGTCCGGTATTCGATCGATAGGTCGCGGACCGAAAGGACCGGCACGGTCAGGATCTAAGACGCGGGTTGAAGACGTCCTCGAGGCCTGAAGCGAGCCACACGAGGGAGAGCTGGAAGAGTGCGATCGCCATGATCGGCCCCATGAGATAGAAGAAGCTGTCCTTGAAGAAAAGCGCGCCCTGGTTGTACGCGAAGTACAGCATGATCGCCCAGTTCTTCCCGGAGAGCGGGACCAGTCCGAGGAACATGATCGCGGCCTGCGCGTAGATCGCCAGGGTCATCGCGATGATGAAGTGGATGACGATGTAGCTCCGCATGTTCGGCAGCATCTCGCGGAAGATGATGTGCAGCAGGCCGAGATCGAGGGAGCGCGCCGCCTCGACGAAATCGCGTTCCTTCAACGAAAGGACCTGGGCGCGGATCTGCCGTAACAGCGCGGGCCACTGCAAGAGCGCGAGGATCACCGCCAGCGCGAAGAACGACGCCGGCCTGAAGATCGCCGCGATCACGATGAGCAGGATGAGCTGCGGGATCGTCAGCGCGACGTCGGTGATCGCGAGGATGAGCGCGTCGATCCGCCCACCGACGGTCGCCGCGATCGACCCGAAGGTGATCGCGATGAGAGTCGAAAAGAGCGCGGCGAGGATGGCGGTGGTGATGATGTCGCCTCCGCCGTAAACGATCTGGTTCACGACGTCGCGTCCCTGGAAGTCGGTTCCGAGTGGATGGGCAAAGGATGGCTTCGCGTAAATTGCCGTCACGTCGACCTGGTCCTGGAGAGGCACGATCAGCGGCGCGACGTACGCAAGAAAGAGGAAGAACAGGACTCCGATGAGCCCGATCAGGCCCACGGGCTTGCGAGACATCATTCGCAGGAACTCGACCAGGCCCGCCAGCGGGGCGGGAATACGACTCACATCGCGGCGGTCGACAAGGCCCGCGGCTGCGGTCACTTTCCCGTCGCTCCGCCGGCACGGCCGATCCGCGGGTCGAGCCTGCTGTACAGAAGGTCCGCGACGAGGTTCGCGATGATCACGCAGACCGTGGTCATGAGGATGATCCCCTGCATGAGCGGGTAGTCGCGCTGGTTGACGGAGGCGACCAGTCGCAGGCCGACTCCCTGGTAGACGAAGATCTGTTCGATGATCACGGCGCCTCCGACCACCGCGCCCGCCGCGATCGCGAATTGCGAAACGAGCGGCAGCACCGCGTTGCGGCCCACGTACGCCGTCGTTATTCGGCCGTCGGTGAGACCGCGAGCGCGCGCGACGGTGACGTGGTCTTCCTCGAGCGCAGCGAGCGTGGCAGAGCGCATCGACAGGATCCAAAGGCCGATGTGAGTGAGGAAGAACACCGTGATAGGCAGTGATGCGTGGAACAGGATGTCGCCTATGAACTCCGGCGTGAACCCGGGCGTAATCCCAGATGTGAACGCGCCTCGCATTTGCGTGATCGGTATCCACCGGAGCTGGATACCGAAGATCAAAATGATCAGCAGGGCGATGAGGTAGCCGGGAACCGAGCTGATGATCGAGCCGCCGGTCGAGACCGCGTGGTCGAGGAAGCTATTGCGCCGGTACGCTGCGACCAATCCAAGGGCGATGCCCAGGAAGAACGAAAGCAGGAGCCCGGTCCCGACCGCGAACAGCGTCCACGGCAGGACCGAGAGGATGATCGACATCACCGTCGTGCCCCGGGAGAGGAACGAGTTGCCAAGATCGCCGTGCGCGAGGTTGCCGAGGTACTCGAAGTACTGCTCGTGGATCGGCGCGTTCAGGTTGATGTCGAAAAGTCCCGACGCCATCGCCGCCGCGTCCGCGTACGACATCTGACTCTGATTCATCAGCTCGTCGATCTTGATCTCGACAGGGCTTCCCGGCATGAGCCGGATCAGCACGAACGTGATCGTGCTGGTGACGTAGATCGTCAGCAGCGCTTTGAGGATCGCCTGCGTTATCGGCCGGCCCCACATTCCACCGAGATTCCCACGCACGCGCGACAGGGGCGACCGCTGCATGGTCCGGATCTGCAGCTCCCCCTGGGCCGGCGTGATGGTCGCCATGTCGAGAGACTACCGCTCGGGCGGCGAACCTAGCGGAATCGGGCGATCGTCAGCGACGAGCCAGCCTCGAGAGCAGCCGGAGGATCTCGATGTACAGCCAGACGAGGGTCACGAGGAGCGCAAACGCCACGTACCACTCCATGTACTTCGGAGCACGCGCGGCCACTCCGCGCTCCGCCAGGTCGAAGTCGAGCAGGAGATTGAACGCGGCGATGCCGATGACGAGAACGTTGACGGCGATGCCAAGCACGCCCGACCCGGCCAGAGCCTCGTTCAAATAGCTCACCTGGACGCCCACGAGATTTAGGACGAGAGAGGCCAGGTACACGACCGCGACGCCACCCGTCGCGGCGAAGACCGCGATCCGGAGCTTGTCGGTGACGCGGATCAGGTGCGAGCGATAGATGAGGAGGAATGCCACGAAGATGCCGACCGTAAGCGACACCGCAGGAATGACGATCCCGGGGTAGGTGGCCTCGAGGAGGATCGAGATGCCGCCGATGAATAGACCCTCCGCGAACGCGTAGAGCGGCGCGGTGATCGGAGCCCAGGTCTTTCGCAATACCGTGGCGATCGCCAAGACGAAGCCGGCGATCGCGCCGAGGAGCATGTAGGCCGGTCCCGCGAGCACGCTCACGAACGCGCCGGCCATGAGGATGAGCACTAGGGCGAACGAACGGTTGACGGTCCCGTCCAACGTCATGGCATCGCCGGTCGTGGCGAGCCCATCGAAAGTCTTGTCGCCGAGCACGGGATTGCCCGAGCGCTGCGGCATGCCGACGAGGTTCTTCATTTGCGTGGTCCCCTTCCCATACGTCCTTCGATTGTGGGCTGACGGTCAAGTCATCGCGCGGTCGCGAACTCCGAATAGAGGCGTGTCGTCGCGCGCAGGGCGCGCCAGTAGTTGTCGAGAAGGATGTGCTCGTTGGGCGCGTGCGCCCCCGCGCCGGGGTGCCCCATGCCAAGGGTCACGTTCGCCATCCGCGTGGGGTTGCAGACGACCCACATCGGGGACGTTCCGCCGCTCGACGGAACGAGCACCGGCGGCCGGCCGAAGGCCTCCTCCGCGACGGCCGCGACCGCACGCACGAGTGGCGCATCGGCCGGACCGCGATACGGATGCTCGCCTTCCTCGGCGCTGAACTCGACGTCGCCAAAACCGCGTCGGTCGAGATGCGCACGCAGGAGGCCCGCGATCTTTTCCGGGTCCTGGTCGGGGACCAGGCGAAAGTCGATCTTCCCCGTCGCTTCGGCCGGGATGACCGTCTTCGATCCCGGCCCGGTGTAGCCGGACTCGATGCCGCAGACGTTGCAGGTCGGCTCGAACACCGATGCGCGCTTGGCTTCCTCGTCATCGCGCCCGAAGGCGAAGTCTTCGATGCCGACGACCTCGCGGGTCGCGCGAGCGTCGAACGGCATGCGCTCCAGCATCGCCCGGTCGGCGTCGCTCGGCTTGCGAACGTCGGCGTAGAAGCCGTCGATCTGGACGCGCCCTTTCGCGTCCATCAGCGATGCGAACGCGTGCGCCAGCCGCCAGGCCGCGTTGGGATAGTGCGTCGCGCCGCCGGAGTGCGCGTCGCGCGACATCGTGCGAACTCGGAAGTGGCAGTAGAGGATGCCCTTGCCGCCCAGCGAGAGGATCGGGCGTCCCTCGCTGTCGAGGGCGCCGCCCTCCTTGAGCGCGCCGTCACCGTCCGTGAGACCCGGCTCGAGCGCGAGGAGCCTCGCGAGATTGGGGCTGCCGGACTCCTCCTCGCCTTCGATCAGGAACCGAACGCGGATCGGCAGCTCGCCGAAGACGGCCCGATGTGCCTCGATCGCCTGGATTCGAAGGAGCAGGTGTCCCTTGTTGTCGTCCACGCCGCGCGCGTACACGGCGCCGTCGCGAATCGCGGGCTGGTATGGCGGGGTCTTCCACAGATCGAGCGGCACGGCTGGCTGCACGTCGTAGTGCTGGACACCGACCAGCGTGCGTTTGCCGGACCCCGTCTCGCCGACGACGAGCGCAGGCGCGCCGTCGGTTCGCAGCTCGCGCGCATCCGCAAAGCCCGCGGCGCGCAGTCGATCGCGGCACCAGCGCGCGGCGGCGTCGAGCGCGGCGCGGTCCGATGCTTCGCAGGCGATCGCGCACAGCTCGCGCAGCTCTTGGGTAAACCGGTCCTGCTGCGACGCGATGAAACGGTGGAGATCGTCCTTCCCCGTCACTGGTCGGAGTATGCCCGGCGACGTTTGGGCATGATGAGCGCGTGCCAGAGTTCTACGGCCTGCATGGCCGGATGGTCGCCACACCCGGTGAGGGGGACGCCCTCGCGGCTCTATTGCTCGAAGGCGCGGAGGGTCTCGCCGACATTGAGGGTTGTCGTCTCTACGTCATCAGCCGTGACCCCAAGGATCGCGACAGCGTATGGATAACGGAAGTCTGGACGGACCAAGCCGCCCACGACGCGTCGCTCAAGGATCCACGAGTCCGCGCCGTCATTCAGCGCGCTCGGCCGCTCATCGCGTCGGTGGCCGACTCGATGGAGTTCGTTCCGGTCGGCGGGAAGGGAGTCTGATCGCGGACGCTTGGACGCGCGCGGTCCGCGGGATCGTGAAGCGAATCCCGCCCGGGCGGGTCGCGACCTATGGTCTCGTCGGCGTCGTCGCCGGCCGTCCGCTCGCCGCGCGTGCGGTCGGGAATGTCATGCGCGCTTGCGACGACCCGGAGGTGCCGTGCCATCGGGTCGTGCGCGCCGAGGGCCTCCCAGCATTCCCCGGGCATCGTGCGCGGCTTCGCCGGGAGGGAGTGCGGTTCGTCGGACTACGGGTGGACATGACGCGTCACCTGTGGACGCCCCGGCTACCTCAGCGCCAGGCCAGACGCCCATCCTTGTAAAGGTCCTTCACGAAGCGATCCGTGAAGACAGCATCGACGTCGACGCTTTTCGTCAGTCCGCCGTACTGCAGCAGGAAGTCTCGCAGCGCGACGTAGCGCGCCCGGTCCATCGCGCCGATCCCATTCGCGCGCGTCAGATCGTTTTGCGCGGCGTCGATCTCCGTGTCGAGCATGTAGCGCTGATGCGCGCGGTCTTCGCCGGTCGCGTATTTCATCACCACGTCGATCGCCGCGTCGCGATCGGCGATCGCGTCGGCGAGGCCGCGCAGCGATGCACGCAAGAAACGCGTCACGACGTCCGCCTTCGTGTCCACCATCTGCTGATTCGTGATGAACGAGAGGCCAAGGCCGGGGACGCCGAGGCTCGTCGGATCGAACAACCGGACCGGCACGCCGATACGCGCGAGTGTGTCCGGCTCATTCGCGGTGAAGACCGGATAGACATCCACGCGGCCGTCGGCGAGTACCCGCGGGTCGAAGCCCACCGCCACCTCTCGGACCTTCGATCGATCGACGCCTCCGAGCTGGAGCAACGCGAGGTAGTCCGCGCTGACGGTCGATTTGTACCCGACCAGGCGGCCTTCCCAATCCTTCAACGTGCGGATCGGTGAGTCGGCCCGGACCGCGAAGGACTGCTCGTCTCGCTGGCCGATCTGCGCGATCGACACGAGCGGGACGCCGGCGCTCGCCACGCGCTTCATCACGTCGCCGGCAGAGCCGGTCGAGAACTGAGCGCGGTTCGTCGCGAGAAGCTGGATGTGCTCGCCGGAAGTCGCGTGCTGGATCTCGACCTCGAGCGACTGATCGCGGAAGTAGCCCTTCTCCTGCGCGACGTAGACGGCGACGAAGGGCAGGTCGGCCTGCGGCTTGAAGCCCGCGATGAAGGTGACCTTCTCGACCGGCACGGGGGTCGGCGAAGGCCCGGCCGCCGGAGTGTTGCACGCGGCGATCACCACCATCACCGCGATGAATGCAAGTCCCCTCATGTCGCCACCGCGATGGGATGCCAGTGCAAGACGCGCCGCTCGGCCGCACCGACGAGCGCGTTGGCGGCGATGCCTATCGCGGCGAGGACGAGGACCGCACCGAAGAGGATGGTCAGGTCGAGGTTCGCGTTGGCCACGAAGATCACGCGTCCCAAACCGCGATCGGCGCCGGTCCATTCCCCGATGACAGCGCCAATGAGCGCGAGGTTGAGTGAGATGCGAGCGCCCGAGAAGAGATAGGGGAGCGCGCTCGGCACCCGGAGATGCTGGAAGATCTCGCGTCCCGAGGCCCCGAGCGTCTCGAGGAACGCGACCTCCTGGAGGTCGGCCGAGCGCAGACCCACGAAGGAGTTCACGAGCATCGGGAAGAACGTGATGAGCGCCGCGATCGCGACCTTCGGCGCCGTGCCGAAGCCGAACCACAGCGTGAAGAGCGGGGCGATCGCGACGATCGGAGTGAGCTTCACGAGGATCGCGAGCGGGAACAGCGTTCGCTCGAGCGGCCGCGACCAGGCCATCACGGTCGCGAGCGCGAACGCGACGCTCGTCCCGAGAACGAAGCCTGCCGCGGCCTCGCTAAGCGTGATCCCACCCTCGCGCGCGAGCAGCCCGGCGTCGGTCGCCATGCGGGCGGCGACGGCCGTCGGCGGGGGTAATAGATAGGAGGGGACGTGGAAGGCGCGGGTCCAGAGCTCGAGCACGGCGGCGATCGCGGCGATCGCGACGACCGCCACTCCGAGGTCGATGAGCGTGCGGCGGGCGGTCATGCGAGGTGGTCGCGGACTTGCTCGACCAAGTCGTAGAACCGGGGCTCGCGTTTCGTTCGCGGTCGCCCGAGCGAGATCCGAACCTCGCCGCGGATACCCGCCGGCCGTGCCCCACCGATGACGATCACCCGGTCGGCGAGGAGCACCGCCTCTTCGATGTCGTGGGTCACGTAGACGACCGATCGCGTTCCGGCTTCCCAGAGGCGCAGGAGCTCGTCGCGCAGATCCTCGCGTGTCAGCTCGTCGAGTGACGCGAGCGGCTCGTCCATGAGCAGCACCTCGGGGTCGATGACCAGCGACCGCGCCAGCGCGACGCGCTGCCGCATGCCGCCCGAGAGCTGGTGGGGGTACGCGTCGATCGCGTCGGTCAGACCCATCCGGGCGACCCATTCGTCGGGAGTCACGTGGCCGTTGGTGCGCGCGTTTCGGTTCACCTCGAGTGGGAGCGTCACGTTCTCGCGGACCGTGCGCCACGGGTGAAGACGCGCGTCCTGCGCGACGAAACCGATCCGCTTGCGACGGCGGGCGATCGCCGGCGCGACGCCGAGCAGATCGACCGTCCCGGAGGTCGGCTCGATAAGACCGGCGATGAGGCGCAGGAGCGTCGTCTTGCCGCTGCCGCTCCGGCCGACGACGGCGACGACCTCGTTTTCCACCTCGAGGTCGATGTCTCTGAGCACCGGGCCGACGTAGCCCGCGCTGACGTTGTGGAGCGCGATCGCGACCGACACCTCACTCGATGCTAGCCGCGCCAAGGGCTAGCATCCGAGCACGCGATTCGGTAACGGGGGAGCCAGCAATGACGACCGTGAAAGCCGCTCTTGTCCAGTGCGCGTGGACCGGCGACAAGGACTCGATGATCGAAAAACACGCCAAGTACATCGCCGACGCCGCGAAGCAGGGCGCCAAGGTGATGTGCCTTCAGGAGCTCTTCTACGGTCCCTACTTCTGTCAGGTGCAGGACACCAAGCACTACGGCTACACCGAGAAGATCCCGGACGGTCCGACGACGAAGCTCATGCAGGAGCTTGCAAAGAAGCACTCTATGGTGCTCATCGCTCCCATGTACGAGGAGGACCAGGTCGGCGTGTACTACAACACCGCCGCGGTCATCGACGCCGACGGGAAGTACCTCGGCAAGTATCGGAAGACGCACATTCCGCACGTGAACGGGTTCTGGGAGAAGTTCTACTTCCGCCCGGGCAACATGGGGTACCCCGTGTTCGACACGGCCGTCGGCAAGGTCGGCGTCTACATCTGCTACGACCGGCACTTCCCCGAGGGCGCGCGAATGCTCGGCCTCCACGGCGCGGAGCTCGTCTTCATCCCGTCCGCGACGTCGCGCGGCCTATCGATGCACCTCTGGTTCATCGAGCAGACGGCGCACGCGATCGCCAACGGCTACTGGGTCGGGACGATCAACCGGGTGGGCCAGGAGAAGGAGTTCGGCCCCAACGAGTACTACGGCTCGAGCTACTTCGCGGATCCGCGCGGCAAGATCATCGCGCAGGCCTCCGATAAAGATGAGCAGCTCCTCGTCGCAGACCTGAACATGGATCTCGTCCGCGAGGTGCGGAACACCTGGCAGTTCTACCGCGACCGCCGGCCCGACATGTACGACGACATGGTGAAGCCTTAGCGAAGCACGCGGTCAGCTACGTTCGCTTCTGGGCGGCCCGGCACGCGTTCCTTGCCGCTTGGGCGGTGCTCTCGACGGTCATCGCCGGACTTCTTCTGTGGCGCGGGCAGCAGTTCGCGAGCGCGGTTGTCTTCGGGATCGCGCTTGGTCTCGCCGCGACCGCAGCTCCGTTCCTCTTCGACCCGGTCCCGCTTCCGCTGTCCCGCCAACACCTGCCGATGCGCCTACCGTTCTTCCGCACCCTTTGCCGGGTCAGACACTGGGCGAATCCGTTCTACGTCGAATCGATTACGCTCCGGAGCCCCTATCGGCCCACCTATTGCAGCGAGCAGCTCAAAGCGGCGGTCTTGCCGTTCCCGTGGCTCCCAACCGCACAGCCCAACATCGCCGGTCGGATCCGCGGGACGGGCTTCGTCCTTAAGCGGTTCACGCTGTGGGCCGATAGCGGCCGGCCAACGGCGGGCGGACGATTCGTCGACGCGCGGCCAGGGACGTTGATCGAGCTCCGTGTCGCCGCACCTGCGGTTGGGGTCTATTTCCTCCTGGTCTTGGGGACCCTCATGGCCGCGTTCGCGATCGCGGCGGGCGTGACCGCAGTGACGTCCGCGCCAAGCCGGACCCCTGCCCTGCTCATCGTTAGCGCCGCGGCAGTCGTGGTGCTGGTGATCATGGCGATCGTTGCCTCGCCCCTTTCGCCGAACCTGCCATTCGTGCGGCAGAGGTCAGAGGCGGACCGCTACATCGCCTTCTTCTCAGAGGTCCTCGGCGCCGACCTCGTATCGCGCGATTAGCATTTCCCCGTGACCGCGACAGCGACGATCCCGGTTCTCAACTACATCGGCGGAGCGTGGGTGGGGTCGTCCTCAGGCGAGACGACCGAGGATCGCAATCCCGCCCGCTCCGACGAGGTCCTCGGCAACGCGACGGCGTCGACCGCCGCCGACGTCCGTCGCGCGATCGATGCGGCGGA
>DASWCR010000011.1:0-1766 GCA_036389995.1 Candidatus Limnocylindria bacterium
GCTCGGGTCTTATCGCCGGCGACGGCGCGACGGACCGGCGACAACGGGCTCGGCGATGGGCAGCGCGATCTGCTCAGCGACGCGACGATCGCGCGCCTGCTGGCGAATGCGCACGAGCGACGCCAACTCGTCGTAGAGCGCGTCGATGTCCTCGAGTCGCGAGTAGACGATCTTGAAGCGGAGGTACGACAGCGGGTCGCGCTCTGCGAGGCGCTCGAGCACCATCTCGCCGATCCGCCCCGACGGGATCTCGGACGCCCCGCTCTGCCTGACGCTTCCCTCGAGCTCGTCGATGAGCCGGTCGATCTCCTCGGCGGTCAACCCTTTCGACGCGGCCTTGCCGATCGCGCTCGCGAGCTTGCGACGGTCGAACTCCTGGCGGCTGCCGTCGCGCTTCAGGACCTGGATGCGCGCGGACTCGCTCCGCTCAAAGGTGGTGAAGCGCTCCTCGCACCGGTCGCAGACGCGCCGGCGGCGGATCGAGTCGCCGTCTTCGGCCTCGCGTGAGTCGATGACACGGGTGTCGGGATTGCCGCATCCGGGGCACTTCACAGACACAAGATATGGGACAGGGTGCCACCAAATCTAGTAGTGATCGCCGGGCCAGCCACCATTCCATCGTGGGCCCTGGCCCTCACCCCCCTCACCGCCCTCACCCCCTCACACCCGCAAGTGCGTAGGGGGCGGCACACGTTCTTACTCTCTAGTGCCCGACGCCGAGCAAGAACAAGAGAATGATCAGGAGAAGCGGCGCGCCAAGAAGCCAAAGAAGAATCAGGATCATTTCGGTACCTCCTTATGTCCGCGTCGTGCGGTCGCTCGCGACCCGGCGTGTCATTCCGACCCGCTGGCGGTTGTAGAAGCTGAAATCCATGCGCTCGCCCGAGCCCATCCACCCACCGATGACGCTGCCAACGAGACCGAGCAGGATCGCCACGGCTGCGGCGGTCGCACCCGCGGCCGCGGCCTTCGCCGCGTTCGGGTCGACCGGCTGACCGGCCTGGGTGGGAACTGCGGGCGATGGAGCGAGGCCGGCGTACCAACCGTTGAAGACGGCCCCGCCGAAGCTCGCCATCGCGACAAGAACCACGGTCGCGACCAGGAACGCGATCGCCGCGTGAAGGATCGCTGGCTCCGCGCGACGGATTCCGGCGATCCGCGCCGTCACCCATCCGCCAATCACGAACGCGAAGAACGAAGCGAAGACCGCATACGCGACGGCGACGCGACCAACGCCGCTGAAGTCGGTGACCCGGCCCTCGTTACCGGCTTTCCAGGATCCGATCGCTGTACCGATGACGCCAAAGAGCACGACCGCGACCACTGAGGCCAGAGCTCCGACGATCACCGGAGACCAGTAGACAGGCCACGCCGTCCACGAATCCTCACGGACGACGGCGCTTCTTTCTCGCATGAGCCGCGCACCCCCGTCTCGAAAATTTTGTGTCCTTTTCGTTAGCGGGGATGCACCCGACGTGCCAAGGAGCGGAGCGGCGGACGATCCGCCGCTCAGCTCACCGGCGTCTCAGAAAGCTGGGGACTTCGAGGTCGTTCGCGTCGTATTTCTTCGATTCCTCGGTCTTCGGATGTGATGGCGTAACGGGAGAGGCGGCGACGGCGGAAGCCGATGTCGCACGCTGCTCGACCGATGGAGCTTGCCGCTTGTACATCGGTCCTTCGAGCCGACGGATCGCGCGAGCCGCCTCGAACGCGGTCGCGATGACCGAGATCTTGACCTCGCCGCCCATGCGCTCGTCGATGACCGC
>DASWCR010000012.1:0-15060 GCA_036389995.1 Candidatus Limnocylindria bacterium
GTAGTAGACGCCCGAGTAATCGCCGGATCCGACCGGCACCGAGTTGTCGAGGACCGCGCCGTTCGCGGTACGCGTGCAGACGCCGCCGTAGACGGCGCCGCCCGTGTCTCCGTTCGCGGTGTCCGTCGTGCCGTCGAAGCACAAGAGCGGGTTGGCGCCGTTACTTGCCGCGGCCGGTCCGGCGTTACCGAGCAGGACTGCTGCGGAGAGCACGGCGAGGATGCCGAGCGAACGCGTGATTGTCTTGAATAGCTGCACTTGGTTCCTCCCGAAAGTTCGTCCACGGCGCTTAACGCGCTCTGCGGGCTAAACGTCAGTCGGTGTGCATGCCCCCGTACGTTCGCCGAACGAGAGGGCTAGTCAGCAACTCATGGGTACACTCCGCGCCAGCTGCGTTACGACCACTCCGGCCGGTTCGCCGCGTTTGGTTTCTTCCAGTACTTCGGCCCGTAGATCCTCGAGAGGCGGGTCAGCCTGCGGGTCGAGCCACGACGAGCTTGTCCTGACCTGACATGGCGCCCCAGACCTCGCCGTGGCGGCCCAGGAGCTCGCGCACGTTTGCGTTGGGCGCGGGATGGGCACGCACGACGAACGTCTCCGTAGCCGGGTCAAAGCGTGCGAGCGCATTGGCGCCCCAATCGGTGACCCACACGACGTCGGCGTCGTCCACGAACACGGCGTAGGCCATCGGGCGGTCGCCCGGCAGCTTCCATTCTTTCCATGAGGTGCCGTCGTAGCGCGCGAGCTGTCCCGCATTCCACTCGCTCACCCAAACGCGGCTCTTCGAGTCACACCACACGCGGCGTGCGCCCTGGCCCGCCGTTGGCGGGACGAGAACGGTCGCCCCGCCGGTCTCCTTCACGATGCGCGCGACGTAGTTGCCGGCGAGCGACGCGTAATAGATCTCACCGTCAGGGCAGCTCGCGATCCCGTATGGCCCCGCGCCACGCGGCGCGTCGAAGACCCCTATCGCGCCGCTCTTCGGATCGAGTCTCCCGAAGATCCCGTTCTGTCCTGTGAACCACAGCGTCCCATCGCGACCAAAGACCGCCGTGTTGAGGCTCGCGTTCGCGCGATCGGCCGGCAACGGGAACCGCTTCACCTCCTGCGTCACCGGATCGACGCGCACGATGGCGTTGAGACCGCCGTCGGTGACCCACGGCGCGCCGTCGGGTCCGACGATCACACCATGCGGCGCTGATCCCGCGCCGAGCTTGATCGCCTTCGTTAGGCCGAACTTCGGATCGAGCCAGCCGAGCTCGCCCGAGAGCTGCGCCGTGTACCAGACGCCTCCGTCCCGCGCCGGCGCGACGTCGTGCGGTCCCTGACCGCGCGCGACGGGGTACTCCTGGAGAACGAATTCGACCGAAGCGCCTGTCGCGCTCGGGATTGCCGTCGCGCTCGCGGGGACGGAGGTCGCCGGCACATCGGTCCGCACCACCACGCCGCCGTCGATCGGTCGGCAACCGACGACGACGAACGCGACGACGAGACCAACTACTCGGCGCTTCATGACTCCAGGGATACAGCGCGCAGGCGCAGCGAGTTCGAGACGACGGTCACCGACGAGAGCGCCATCGCGGCCGCGGCGAGGACCGGAGAGAGCAGCCACCCCGTGAAGGGGTAGAGAACGCCCGCGGCGACGGGGATGAGCGCGACGTTGTAGAAGAACGCCCAGAAGAGGTTCTGGCGGATCGTCGCGACGGTCGCGCGCGCAAGGCGTAGCGCGCGCGGAGCTCCGCGCGGATCGCCGCCGACGAGAACGACGTCGGCCGTCGCGATCGCGACGTCCGTACCCGAGCCGATGGCGATCCCGAGATCCGCGCGCGCGAGCGCCGGCGCGTCGTTCACGCCGTCGCCCACCATCGCGACGCGGTGTCCGCCCGCCTGCAGCTCCGCGACGATGTCGGCCTTGCCGTCCGGCCGGACCTCGGCGCGCACCTCGTCGATCCCGAGGACGCGCGCGACGGCCTCGGCAACGCGGCGCGCGTCGCCCGAGACGAGCAGCGTGCGCAGGCCCATTCGTCGCAGCTCGGCGAGCGCGTCGCGTGCCGCCGCCTTCGGCGTGTCGGCGAGCGCGAGGATTCCGCCGGGTTCCCCGTCGATCGTTCCCACGAGTACGGTGCGTCCCTTTTCCTGATGGTGCGCGAGGATGTCGTCGCCGAGGTCGGCGAAACCGTGCGCTCGAGCGAGGTCCGCGTTTCCAATCCAGACGTCGTGCCCATCGACGGTCGCGTGGATCCCCTGGCCAGGGAGAGCCTCGAATGCGGTAGGCTCGGACACTGTGAGGCCCTTCGTCGTCGCGAGCTCGACGACCGCGGCCGCGAGCGGGTGCTCCGATCGCGATTCGGCGCTCGCGAGGATGCGGATCACCTCGTCCTCGCCGATCCCGGCGCAGTTCATGTAATCGACGACCTCGGGCCTGCCGACGGTGAGCGTGCCGGTCTTATCGAACGCGACGACGTCGATCGCGCGCGCCGCCTCGAGAGCCTGCGCGCTCTTGATGAGGATGCCGCGCGAGGCGCCGCGGCCCGTCCCCACGATGATCGCCGTCGGCGTCGCGAGCCCGAGCGCGCAGGGGCACGCGATGATGAGCACGGCGACGAACGCGCTGAGCGCGTAGCCAAGTCGAGGCTCTGGTCCGAACACGAGCCAGGCGAGCGCGCTCGCGAACGCGATCGCGAAGACGATCGGCACGAAGATCGACGCGATCCGGTCGACGAGGCGCTGGATCGGCGCCTTCGAGCCCTGCGCCTCCTCGACGAGGCGAAGGATCTGAGCGACGAGCGTGTCGCCGCCGACGCGCGTGACGCGGAAACGGAAGGTCCCCGTGCCGTTCTGCGTCCCGCCGGTGACCTCATCGCCGGGGCCCTTCTCCACCGGGATGGATTCGCCCGTGATCATCGCCTCGTCGACCGCGGACGATCCCGCGAGCACGCGACCGTCAGCTGGCACGACCTCGCCGGGACGCACGATCACGACGTCTCCGACAGCGAGACGGTCGATCGGGACATCCTCCTCGGCGCCGCCGGGACGCCGCACGCGCGCGCTCTTCGCGCCGAGCGTGGCGAGCGCGCGGACCTCGTCGGCGGTCCGCGCGCGGGCGCGCGCCTCGAGGTAGCGGCCCGCGAGGACGAGCGTGACGATCACGGTGGCGGTGTCGTAGTAGAGGAACCGAGTTGGGTCGAGGCGCGCCGCGGCGAACGCCGCGCCGAAGAAGGTCGCGATGACCGAGACCGCGTAGGCGGTCGTTGTCCCGACCACGACGAGGGTGTTCATATCGGTACGCCGGTGGCGCGCCGCCGAGAGCGCGCCGCGGTAGAACGGCAGCGCCGACCAGACCTGCACAGGAGTCGCGAGCGCGAAGAGCAGGTAGGGGCGCCATGCCGCTTCCATCAGAGCCGGGTACAGGAGATCGGCCATCGACAGAAGCACCACCGGGACCGCCAGCGCCGCCGCGACGATGAGCCGACGGCGGAGCGATCGGAGATACGTCGCTCGCAGCGCGCGTTCGCGCGCCTCGGTCGCGGCACGCTCGGCGCGGTCGGCCGAGAGCACGAGGGCTCCGTAGCCCGCGCGCTCGATGGCACGCACCAGAGCCGCATCGTCGGCGCGGGATGGATCGACCTCGACGCGCGCGCGCTCGGTCGCGAGGTTCACATCCGCGCCGCGCACGCCCGTGACGCCGCGCAACGCATCCTCGACGCTAGCGACGCACGACGCGCACGTCATCCCCGTGACGACGAGTTCGCGTCGCTCGTGATCGCTGGTCTGCGGCTCGGTCTTCGCGGGAAACGATTGCGTCCGCTCGCTTTGGAGGCCGGCGCTCATGTTGTCTGGGTTTCGTTAGCCTCGGCGGTCTCGGAGATTCCAGCGTCTGCAGGCGCGAGCTGCGCGGTCGCGCGTTCCTTGTCGAGGGCCTCGACGACCTGCGGATATGCGTCGGAGAGGCAGCACCGACACGAGGAATACCAGGCGCGCATGCCGGCGTCGATGTTCGGCAGCCCGCCGCTCGCCGTGGACGCGTGCGTGTCGGCTCCCGGCGCGTGCGCATGCCCACTGCCCGTTGCAAGCCAGGCCTCGACCTTCGAGACGTAGCCCGTCGGGTCGTTTGCGAACTTGGTCTTACAACCCGCCGAGCAGAACGCGTATTGGCGCCCTGCGTGCTCGAGGGTCAGGCCATCATCACGCGCCTCGGCGACGTCCACGACCATGTCGCAGATCGGGTCGAGGATCTTTGCGCTCGTCATCGTCTGGCTCTCCTTCTCTGCCGCTACCGGCGCGCGAGCTCGAATACATCGCCAAGCTCGGTCAGGATCTCGGCCTTGCGACCTTCTCGGAATCCAGCCGGCACGCAGGTCGCGAGATGACCGCGGAGGAGCTCAGCCTCGAAGCGCTTGAGCGCCCGTTCGACCGCGTACGTCTGCTTCAGCACGTCGATGCAGTAGGCGTCTTCGTCCACCATACGTTTGATCGCCTTGACGTGGCCTTCGATGCTCGCAAGGCGAGCCCCAAGTGCATCCTGCTGTTTCATCTCACGGTCCTCCGGGCGTCCACCTACAACTAGTCTAGTCCCCACCCCCGGGGGAGGGGTGTGCCCTGGGGGGGATTTGTTAGAGGCTTGCTCCGCAAGACGGACAACGACCCGCGCGTTCCGATGCCGACGCGCCGCACTGACGACACATGAGCACGCCGGTCGCATCGGTGTGGACCTCTTTGTGGGACTCCGCGTAGAACGCCGACTCCCAGCGGCGGTGATTGCGCATCTCGTCGCGCGGGCGTCCGGCTCTCGCGACCAGCCCGAAGCCGACGAGGCCGACCACGATGAAGACGAACGTGAGCGGATCCATTAGCGCCGCGTCTCGGCCGTCGCACGCAGCGAACGCGCGATGGCGTGAATGAGGTCGATGTCGCTCAGCGGGCCCAGGTCCTCGACCGTGTACGTACGCAGCTTCGCCGCGATGAGCGCGGCGATCCTCGCTCGCTCGGTCGGGGCGAGCTGCGACTCGCGCGCGACGAATTCGCGGACGAGGCGCTGGGCTTCGCCGGGCATCCGGCGCGTCTCCGCCGTCACACCCGCGCCCAATGGCGTGACCGTGCGCAGCGAGAACCAGTCGACCTGTGGCCGCGGCGCGCGGACCACGTACGTTCCGGCGGCCAGGTCACCGAGGCGCTGCGACTTCGGGCTGAGGACTATGACCAGCACCCCAAGGCCGTAGAGCGCCGGCAGAAAATCGACGAGCCGGAGCAGGTTCCGGATGAGAACGGCAGTGAACTGCGCGGGAGAACCATCCTCGTTGATAACGCGCAGCCGGAACGCGCGCTTCCCGATGGTCTGCCCGTTCCAGAGCCACTCGAGCAGGATGAAGTACGCCCAGATCAGGACCGCCGTCACGATCAGCGTGAAGCCGCCGAGGAAGAAGAAGCTGGCCTCGCTCAACGCGCCTGCCACCCCAAGCAATGCGCCTCCGACCCCGAGCAATACGATGGCGGTGAAGGCGATCACCGTCGCAACGAGAAAATCCACCACCGCCGCGAAGCCACGGTTCCCGGCACCCGCGAGGTCGTACCGGAGGACGACGTGATCGGGGGTCTCGACTTCGAGTCGACCGGCGGCGACCGTCAATAGGCCAAGGCTACTGCCGCAGCAGCAGACCGCAGGAGCGCAGCTCCGAGGACTACGGAGTGGTACGTTCCGGCCGTGATCACGGTCGACCGTTTCGTCGAGGACCGCCGCGCGCGCTGGGCGCGCCTGGGCCATCTGATCTTCGAAGCGAACGGGCGCGTGGAGCGCCTCGCCCCCGACGATGTGCTCGAGCTCGGCCGGCTGTATCGAGCCGCGAGCAGCGATCTCGCCGTTGCGCGCCGCGACTTCGCGCTGGACGCGGCGACCGAACGCCTGAACGATCTCGTCGCCGCGGGCCACGCCCTCGTTTACAGCGAGGCGCCGACGAGCAGCCGCCGCCTCCGGAGATTCGTCCTGCACGAGCTCCCCGCGAGCGTCCGCGCGAACTCCCGGTTCACCGCGGTCTCTTTCGCGGCGTTCGCCATCCCACTCATCGCGACCTTCGCGATCGGTCTATTGCTCCCCGAGATCGCGGCGACGGCGCTGCCGCCCGAGACCCGCCAGCATCTCGCGGAGCGACGCCTCTGGACGGACATCCCCGAGGGGTACCGGCCGCTCGTAGGCCCGCTCATCATCGTGAACAACGTTCGCGTCGCGATCTTCGCGTTCGCCGGTGGTCTCACCGCCGGTTCGCTGACGCTGTACCTCCTCGTCGCGAACGGCGCTCTGCTCGGCACCGTACTCGCCGTGGTGCAGGGCTACGGCCTCTCGGGCGGGCTTCTCACGTTCACCGCCGCGCACGGCCCCCTCGAGATCTCGTGCATCGTCCTCTCCGGCGGCGCGGGCCTCCGCCTCGCGTGGGCCCTTCTCCGGCCTGGCGACTCGAGGCGCCGTGACGCGCTGCGGCTCGCCGGCGCGCAGGCGGTTCGGGTGATGCTGCTCGTCATCCCCGCGCTCGGGGTCGCGGGGGTCCTTGAGGCGTTCCTCTCGCCGAGCGATGCGCCGATCGCGCTCAAGGTCATCGTGGGTCTCGTCGCCGCGTTCGCGCTCTGGGGCTACATCGGGCTCGTCGGTCGATCGTTTAGAAGAACCGCTTCTTGAGCTCGAGGTAGCGCTGGATCGTCGCGACGGAAAGGCGCTCGGCCGGAACGTCGATCGAGTGGACACCGTGGCGACGCAGCACCGCGAGTGCGCGCCGGCGCGCGTCGAGGACCTCTGACGCGACCACGCGCTCGTAGAGCTGACCTGAGGAGCTCGGGTCGCGCGCAGCGGCCTCGGCAAGCTGCGGGTCCTGCAGCACGCAGCAGAGCACGAGGTTGTTCCCGGCGAGCTGGGTGACCGCCGCGACGAGGCCGCGCGAGGCTTCCTCGTCGACGAGATCGGTGAACACGATCGCGAATGCGCGCCGCGCGGTCTTCGATCGGAGGAATTCGAACGCGGCGTGGTAGTCGGGCTCGGTCGTCGTCACCTCGAGACGGCGGAGGCTCTCGGTGAGGCGGAGGAACTGCCGGTGGCCGCGGCGCGGCGGGTCGTATGCGCGCACGGCGTCCGCGAACCCGAGGAGCCCGACCTCATCGCCCTTCGCGATCGCGACGTAGCTGAGCATCAACGCGGTGTTCACCGCATGGTCGAGCTTCGTCAAACGGCCGAGGGTGCTCGACATCATCCGCCCGGCATCGAGCAGGATGAGCACACGCTGCTGGCGCTCGGTCTCGTACTCGACGCTCATCGGCCGGCCGCGGCGGGCGGTCGCGGTCCACGAGATCGAGCGCGGATCATCGTCCGGCTGGTACTCGCGAAGACGCTCGAAGAGGGAGCCCGCTCCGGGGATGCGCGCGCGGCGCTGACCCGCGTCGTACGCGAGCCCGCGTCGGAGGCTCACCTCGTAGCGGCGAATCTCCTGCAGATCCGGATACACGTTCGCCGGCGCGTCCGCGGGCACCCGGCCCTGTCGCTGCAGCAGGTCCAGCGGGCCGCGCAGGCGAACGTGGAGGTCGCCGAATCGAAAGGTACCGCGGTGGAGTGGCCGGGCCGCGTAGGTGGCCTCCGCGACGAGACCCGGACCGACGACGAGCTCGGCCGTGCGGCGGTCGACGTCGAAGGAGGGAGGCACCGTATCGCGCACCGTCGCGCGCAGCGGCAGCGCGAACGGATTTCGCAGCCGGACGACGACCTTGTTGCCGACCCCTATCGAAAGCTGGGGCTGGGCGACCCGTTCGATCGGCACGCTCGACGGAGAAGGGGTCGCCCGGAAATCCACGATCGCAAGAACGACCGCCGCCACGAGAACGAGCGCGGCGAGCGTGACGAAGACGGGCGTGATGGCGGCGAGCGCGAGCGGAAGGGCCGCGATCAGGAGGAGCGCCAGGAGACGCGGGCGCGGCAGCGGGAGCGAAGCGAGACGGCTCAGCGCGGCACGTCGAGACGCGCGAGCACGCGCTTGCACACGGCATCCGCGTCCAGACCCTCGATCTCGGCTTCGGCTTTCAAAATGAGTCGATGCCGAAGCGTCGGCGTCGCGAGCGACTTCACGTCGTCGGGCGTCACGAAGTCGCGACCGTCGATGGCCGCGGCGGCCTTGGCCGCGCGCAGGAGGTGCACCGCTGCGCGCGGGCTCGCGCCCAGGATGAGGTCGGGCGAGCGGCGCGACTCGGCCGCGATACGCACAACGTAGTCGAGCACAGAGTCCTCGACCGTCACGTTCTCGACCTCGGCGCGGCATTCCTCGAGCGTCCCGTGCGCGAACGGCTCGACGTCGCCGATCCTCGCCGACGGCTGGCCGCGGTCGTGTGCCCTCAAGATGGCGCGCTCGTCGTCGGCGCTCGGGTAGCGGACGATCGCCTTGAAGACGAAACGGTCGAGCTCGGCCTCCGGAAGCGGATACGTGCCTTCGTACTCGACCGGGTTCTGCGTCGCGAGCACGAGGAACGGGTCAGGCAGCGCGAGCGAGTCGCCCTCGAGCGTTACCTGCCGCTCCTCCATCGCCTCGAGGAGGGCGCTCTGCGTCTTGGCCGGCGCGCGGTTGATTTCGTCCGCGAGCACGACGTTCGCGAAGACCGGGCCGGTGCGCGTGCGGAAGGAGCTCGTCGAGATCTCGTAGACGGTGGTGCCCACGACGTCGCTTGGCATGAGGTCGGGCGTGAACTGGATGCGCTTGAACGTTCCACCGATGAGTCGCGCGACCGTTCGCGCGAGGAGCGTTTTCGCGGTGCCGGGCACGCCCTCGATGAGGAGGTGGCCGCGGAGGAGCAGCGCGATGAACGAGAGACCCACGGTCTCTTCCTGGCCGACGACCACGCGATGGATCTCGGTCGCGTAGCGGGCAGCGATCTCTTTGGTGCTCACGCCGTCCCTCCTGTTTTCTGGTCGATACCGATGACGAGACCGATCTCGCGGACGGTACGAAGGAGCGCGTCGTCACGCAATGGCCGCGCGAGCGCGTCGTCTAGGGCGCGCACTTGTGCTGCGCGCACGCGGTCCGCCGTCGCGATATCGGCGATGACCTCGCCGATCGGCGTCTCCGGGTCGAGCCCGAGCTCCCGCGCGAGGGCGCCGCGGAGCTCGCGGCGGAACCTCCGGCGGGCGATCTCGCCGTGCCCGGATCGTCGGACCAGTCCGGCGAAGCCGCGGATGTACTCGAGGCTCGAGCGCGGCGGACGCGGGTCCAGCGGGATCGCAGGCCCGAGCCGGCGGCCGCTCGCGACGAGGTACGCAAACAACGCGACCCCTACGAACAGCAGGGCGCGACCCGGCCATGTCCGCGTCAGCAGGACGAGCACGTCGGTCGTCGGGTGGACGCCGTGGTGGTACTCGTCGAACGCGACCGTGCGCCGGCTGGCGATCGCGGACGCCGCGAGCGCCAGCGCGAAGCGTCCGTTGTCGGCTTCGCCGAGGTCGGCGGTGAGGAACGGCGCGACCGATCCGACCACGATCAGCGACCCCGACCCCTCGCGCGCCAGGGCCACGATGGTCCGCCCGGACGCGGACACGAGCGGCACGCGGTCGGCGCCGAATGACAGGGTGACCCCGCGATCGAGCGCGATCGCATGCGTCGGCGGGTCGGCGAAGGTGATGCCGCCGACCGGGTACTGGCCCGGGCCAAGCGCACCGGCGACGTGGACATCGAACGCATCGAGCAGCGGGCCCTCGAAGACGCCGGCGTCGGTGGCGAGGACGGCGGTACCGCCCGCGGTCACGAAACGCCGGACCGCCGCTGCGTCGAACGGCGTGAAGGCTTCGCTCGGTCCGAGCATGAAGAGCGCGCCGACCTCGGAGGGATCGGCCGCGAACGTGTCACCCTGAACGGTCGTGGTCGACGCGCCCATCGCCTCGAAATACTTGCGAAGCGCCGCCGCCCCACCCGGTCCCGTGTCGTAGACCGACGCTGACCGCGCGACACCGCCGGAGCTGTCGGCGGTAAGTGCGCTCGCGACGAGCGCGGCGATGAACAGAACGATCGCGAGGTAGTAGAGCGGGTGAACACGCCGCAGCCGTTTCATCATCCGGCGACTTTTGTCGCGAGCGACCGCGCGCGGTCGGCCTCGGCCGCGTCGGGCTCGCGCAGGCCGAACCACGCGCGCTCATAGAGCCCGACGAGATCGCGGAGGGCGTCCGCGTTCGGGATGGCGGCGGCGCGCAGGAGCAGCTCGTGATCGGTGAGCGCTGGGTCATAGCGGATGAGCTCACGCGCCGCGAGTGACTGGAGCACGTAGAGGTACAGCTCGTGGATGGCCTCGCGCGCACGTCCGCCCGCGAGCGCGGCCTCGGCGGCGCGTCGATGCGCAGCAGGGTCTTCGGCGCGGGTGAGCGCGCGGTCCGGCAATAGCACCTCGCGACGAACACGCTCGCGGACCCCGCGTCCTAGGATCGCGACGATGAGGAGCACCAACCCCACTCCGAACGCGGCGACGAGCCAGAAAAGGAAGCGCAGATCGGGAATTCCTCCGCTGAGGCCGCTGAAGAACGCGGCGAGCCGTGACGAGATCCAGTCAAAGAGCGCGGCGACCCCCGAGAGCGACGTTCCAGCGTCGCCGCCGTTTCCGACCACCTCGCGGAGTCGGGCGTCGGCGGTCGCGGGGTCGATGCCCCTATCGATCGCGCGATCGGCCGTGGCGACGTACGCATCCAGGATGGCCAGGGCGCCGTTGGCGCCGTTCGGGCCCGCGAGCAGATCAGCGATGGGCCCGTCGTCGACCGGCACGGTATCGCCATGGCTCTGTATCGCGGTCGTCTGCCGGAGGAGCGCCGTAGCTAGCGCGAGCATTCGCTCGCGATCGGCGGTCCCGGCCGCGCGCGATCGATCCACGAGACCGCGCACCTGCAGAAGCCGCGAGCGATACGTCTCGAGCGCGAGCGTGTCCGCGGATGCACCGGATGGGAAGGCAATCCACAGAACCAGAGCGAGAACGACAGCGCGTCTCAGGACTGCGGCAACGCCTCCGCGGCGAGCTGGAGGTCGAACGCCTCTTTGCGGACTCGTAGGTCGTAGTAGAGCACGGTGAACGCGATCCATTCGACCGGAGCCCAGATGATCGTCGAGGCGAGGTTGACGATGCTCTGGACGATGCTGGTGACGCCGAGCTGCCCGGGCGTGCCGCCCTGGGCCCCCGCCGCCACGAGCCCGCCAAAGAGGGCGCCGATTAGCAGCGACAGGACGAGGTTGAGGATGACAAGAAGGACCTGGATGCCAAGGATCCGCCAGCGGTTCCCGCCGGAGAGACGCCACGCTCGGCCGAGCGCGGCGATGGGCCCCATCTTCTCGACCACGACGATCACCGGCGCGACGAGCCAGGAGCATCCGAGGTACGCGGTCGCGACGATCGCGGCGAGGATGGCGAGGAAGAACGCGAGCCCCTGGTTCGTGATCGCGGCGACGATGAGCAGCACGGCCCAGACACCAACGATCGCGAGGAAAACGAGAACGCCGGCGATGAAGAGCCGTCCGGACGCGGAGAGCCCGGCGCGGAACGATTCGCCGATGGCGACGTCCTTCGCGAGGTAGCGCCGCGAGGCCGCATGCACGAGCGACGCGCTCTGCGCGGAGATCGCGATGATCGCGACCACGATCGCGACAAGGACGAAGCCGATGATGCCGGCCGCCGCACCTGCGATCTGCTCGGGGCTTGGAGTCGTCGCCTGTCTCGCGAACGCCGCGAGAGCACCCGCGAAGATCGCGACCGCGAGCACGACGAACACGAGGACGAGCAGGAGGTACCAGATCGCGGAGAGGCCGATGAAGACAAGCGGCTTTGCTCGGTAGACGGTGAACGTCCGGTCGAGGACGTCGCCGACGCCGAGGGGACGCAGCTGGGGGACCTGCACCGCTTGCATGAGCGCCCATCCTACCGACGAGGTCCAAATGGCTTGTGTGCTAGGCCGCAGACTCCGAGAGCCCGATTCGTCGCTGCAGCCGCGCCAGCGGCCCTGGCGCCCACCAGTTGAGGTCGCCGAGCAGGCGCATCGTGGCGGGCACGACCAGGGCGCGCACGAGCGTGGCATCGATGGCCACGGCGAGGGCCATTCCGAGCCCGATCGCCTTGATGAGCACGATGTCGGCGAGCGCGAACGCCGCGAAGACGCCGACCATGATCGCCGCCGCGCCGGTGATAAGCCGACCGCTCTTCTCGAGGCCCATGGCGACGGCGCTCGTGTTGTCGTGTGTCCGGAGATATTCCTCCTGCATCCGCGAGAGCAGCAGCACCTCGTAGTCCATCGAGAGACCGAACACGGTGCAGAACATGATCACCGGCAGCGTCGGGTCGATCGAACCGGCTGTGAATCCGAGCTGCGCCGCCAGGTGGCCGTCCTGGAAGATCCACACGATCGCGCCGAACGACGCGGAGATCGAGAGCAGGTTCATGACGACGGCCTTGAGCGGCAAGATCACCGACCCGAGGAGGAGGAACAGCACGAGCATCGTCGCGGCCACGATGTACGCGAGCGCGGCGGGGGTGTGGCCCGCGATGAAGTCGACGGTGTCGAGATCGATCGCCGTGAATCCGGTGACCGCGATCGCGGCGTCGGGAGGCGCGGCGAGCGTGCGGATCGAGCGGACCAGCTGCCGGGACTCGTCGCTGTAAATGCCTTGCTGCGTGACGAGGTCGAAGACCACGATGTGCTCGCCGACCGTAGCGCGTATGAGAGCCTGGAGCTGCGAGGGCAGCTGAGAACGAGGCTGTGAATAGAGCGCGGCGTACTCCGCCCGTCCGAGGCGCGGATCGAACGTGACCGGACTCGTGATCGTGTCGACATTCGGGAGCGCGGCGATCTTCTTCGCGAGATCCACGAGGCCGGGGACACGCGCCGGCGCCAGCGGGTCGCCGCTCTGTCGCTCGACCACGACGCTGATGTGCGTCTGGTTCCCGCCGGGGAATTCGTCCACGAGCCGGTCGAACGCGGCGCGCGACTCCTCGTGTTTCGGCAGCGCCGTCACGTCGTTGTTGGCGAGCCGCAGATGGAGGAAGGGCGAACCCAGAACGAGGATGACCGCGACCACCGGGATGAGTACGAAGAGGGGGCGACGCATGACCGTGGTCGCGATGGCGTGCCACCAGCCGGTCCCCGCCGAATCCGGCTGCAGGAACGGGACGCGCCCACGCCCGAGATTGCGTCCGATGATCGCGAGGAGCGCCGGAAGGAACGTCAGCCCGTAGAAGACAGCGCTCGCGACCACGATCGCACCGGAGATACCCATCGATGAGAGGAACGTCCCCTGGTAAAAGAGCATCCCGGAAAGGCCGATCGCCACCGTCAATCCGGAGAACGTGATGGCTCGCCCGGACGTCGCCATGGCGATGGCGAGCGCGTTGTTGCCGCTGTGACCTCGCCGCATCTCCTCGCGAAAGCGATTCGTGATGAAGAGCGAGTAGTCGATCGCCACTCCGAGGCCGATGAGCGTTACGACGTTCAGCGCGTAGACGGATACGTCGGTCACGCGCGCGACTAGGAACATGCCGGCAATGCCGCCGACGACCGCGAGGACGCCCACGCCGAGCGGCACGAGCGCCGCGACGATCGACCCGAAGACCACGAGAAGGAGCACGAGGGCGAGCGGCAGCGAGACGGTCTCCGCCCTGTTCAGGTCTTTCTGGAGAACGTCGTTGAATCCGTTATTGATCGCGAGGAGGCCGGTCGCCTGGATCCGCAGCGTGTCGGACCGCACCAGCGCGCGCAGCTCCGGGTAGTAATCGCGGGCCGTGGCGAGGTCGTCCTTTGCCGCGACGTCCACGGCGACCGCGTGCCCGTCCTTCGAGATGAGCTTCGTTGGGTCGAGGGCCGTGCCGTCGAACGGCGTGATGATCGTGGCCACGCGCGGGTCGCTCCTAAGGGGCGCGAGAGCCGCGTCGAGGGCCGTGCGGAACTGGGCGCTTGTCGCGGACAGTGTGTCGCTCGAGAAGAGGAGCGTGAACGTGGCCGCGCCGGCGCGCGGAAGCTCGCGCTCGATCAGTCGCGAAGCGCGACCAGACTCGGACGTCTCGATGAAGCCGCCGGACTGGAGCTTGCCGCCCTGAATGACTATGAAGATCGACGCAAGGAGCAGGACGCCCGAGACCGCGAGGACCGGCCAGCGCCGCCGGTACACGAACCTTCCCCAGGCCGCGAACATGGACTCCTACCCCTTCAGAGCTTTCGCCGTAAGCGTACGTGCACGGCGCGGAAGTTTTTGTCGCCCGTCTGGAGCGGACACGCGGGGTCTTAGGCGGCTCCAAGCGCGCCCATGAGTTGGTCGAACAGTTCAGGGCCTGATCGTCTCGCGCGCTTGCCTTTCGCGATGAGGGCCGGCGTGATCCCGCTCGCCGGTAGGCCGAAGATGACGCGGCCTGGCTCGAACCCGTCGATCGCGCGATACCAAGCAATGGTCGCCTCGCGAAGCTTCACATGTATCTCGAAGTTGCGGCGCGTTCGCGTGGCATCTGCGGCGCGCCGCGTCCGAAGTGCCGCTTCTTCGACGTCAGCCACGAGAAAGATATCCGCGAGCGCATAGCGGCCCTGGGTGAACGCGTCGCGGGCGGCGTCGCGCTGGAGCTCCCATTCGATTTTCGTCGCCTGGCCCGTTCGCCATAGCGACCAGATGTAATGGAGCTTGAACGGATCCGTGTCCACCACGACGAGGCCGTTGCGAGCTTCGCGCTCGAGCACCTCCTGCCAACGCGCGACGTTCCGTTCGACCCAGAACCGCGCGGCGGCTTGCGGGTCGGTCGGCACGGTCGATTGATCCGGCAGCGCTTCGAGGAGCGCGTTCGCACCGGCGTGCGTTCGACACCACGTCGTCTTGCCCGCCCCGCTCGGACCCTCGACGACGATGATCACGTCCGATCGAATGCGATGAGCGGCCGCTCGCGAAAGGCAAGTGCGAGCGGCAGCGCGGTCGCAATTCCGACGACGCCCGCGACCACGAATGGGCCGACCCACCCCGCTCCGAGGTCGAGCGCGACGCCGGCGAGGACCGGACCGAGCGAGCCGATCCCGAACCCGGCGACGGCCTGCAGCGCCTG
>DASWCR010000013.1:0-6946 GCA_036389995.1 Candidatus Limnocylindria bacterium
CCGCGAGCATCTCGTCGGTCATGTCCACGCCGTAGGCGTGTCCGCTCGGTGCGACCCGCCGCGCCGAAAGGAGGACGTCGAGGCCGGCGCCGCTGCCGAGGTCGAGGACGCGCTCGCCCGGGCGCAGATCCGCGAGGAGCGTGGGATTCCCGCAGCCGAGGCTCGCGGTCGGATCGATGCCCACCGATGCGAGTTCTTCCGCGCTGTAGCCGTTGCCACAGCCTGCGTCGCAGCAGCTCGTGTCGCAACAGCTGGAGCTCTGCACCATCTGCAGCGCTTTCGCGGCATACCGCTCGCGAACGGCTTCCTGAATGTCGCTCACACTGGCACCTCCGACGCATAGACGAGCGTCGATGCGACGCTAGAGAATCCATTGACGTTCGTCAATGGGTCTGGGAAACTGGCGCTGTGGAAAAGCTGATGGTGCTTCCGGAGCGCGAGCGTGGCGTCTGCTGCCCGCCGACGCTTAAGGCGCGCCCGCAGAAGGTCGAACAGACGAGCGAGCTTCTGAAGGCCCTCGCCGACCCGACCCGCCTGCAGATCGCGCTCTGCCTCCGCGACGCGAAGGAGCCCGTGTGCATCTGCGATTTCACGGCCACGTTCGATATCTCGCAGCCGACCGTTTCGCATCACATGGCCAAGCTTCGCGAGGCCGGCCTCGTCGACGTCACGAAGCAGGGGATCTGGTCGTTCTACCGGCTCTCTCCGGACCTTTCCGCCGCCGCCCGCCGCATTCTCGACGCTATCGGCTAGCGGCCAACTCGCGCGCTGCTTCGTATGCGCGCTCGGTCCGCTCGGCGACGAGATCCCACGTCCATTTTTCCTGAAGACGGAACCGACCCGACTCGCCCATGCGGCGCGCGCGGGTCGTGTCGCCGAGAAGGGTGAGGATCGCGCGCGCGATCGCTTGCGGCTCCTGCGCGACGACGAGGCCATCGATCCCGTCGCGCACCACTTCGCGGAGCGCCGGGATGTCGCCGGCGATGACGGGCCGCCACGCGTACCAGGCCTCGAGGTATGTATGGCCGAACGTCTCGTGCACCGATGGCATGGCGAAGATCGTCGCGCGGGCGTAGGCCTCGGCCTTCTCGGCCTCGCTCACGATCCCGCGGTCGACCCAGCGATCGTCTTTGAAGCGTCGCTCGAACCGCGCGGTCCAGGCGTCCTGGCCGATAGCGATGAACCGCGCCTCCGGGCGGGACCGCCAGACGATCTTCGCGGCGTCGCGGAGCGCGTGGTATCCCTTGTACCGCTCCTTGCGCCCGACGAATAGCACGGTCGCGGGGTCCATCGGGACCTCGGGGAGCCAGTCGATGATCGGACCCACTCCCGTAACGTGCGCGTGGCGTACGCGACGCGACGCGTACCACTCCGATTCCCACTTCGTGAGGGCGATGACCGCGTCATCGCGGCGGTAGCGCGCGATGTCGGAGGCGGACGTGCCCGAGAAGCGCTGACCCGGATGCACGAGCGGCGTTTCGACGAAGGCGGCCCCGGCTGCGCGCGCCGCGCGTTCGAGCGGCCCTGACCACTCGCGCGCGATCGAGTGAACGACGTGCGTCCCTGCGACGGCGTGTTCGAGGTCCGCGCCGGCCACGAGTGACGTGGGCAGGATCCCATCGAGCGCGGCGCCGAGACGTCCACCGCGTACGGGGAGGAAGAGAAAGCGAACGCCCTCGTGCCGCAGCTCGACAGGTCCGGGGGGAGCCGCGTACACGTCGAGCGGTATCCCGGGCCGCCGCCATGCGGGTCGAAGACCGACGAGCGTCACATCGTGATGGCGTTTGGCCAGGGCGCGGGCCAGGGCGCGCGCCTGCGCTTCGGAGCCTCCGACCGTCGAGAGGAGCTTCTTCGCGATAACGACGCGCATGGCGTCGCGAAATCTAGGCGAGCGCCTCGCCGACGTCAGCGTGGGCGTGAGCGAGCGCTCGGGCGTACGCCTCCTCGACGCGGTCGATCACGAGGTCCCAATCCCACTTTTGTCGCAGCTTGGCCGACCCCGCACGCCCCATCGCGGAGCGAAGCGCGGGGTCGTCGAGCAGGCGCTGGATCGCGCTCGCCAGTTCGTCAGCGCGCTGACGGACGCAGAAGCCGTCGACGCCGTGGGCGATCACCTCACGGAGCGGCGGGATGTCACCGCCGACGACCGGACGCTCGTGCAGCCATGCTTCGAGATAGCCGATGCCGAAGGTCTCGTGCAGTGACGGCATGGCGAAGACATCGCATGCGTCGAGTGCGGCGGATTTCTCGGCGCCGCTCGCGCGCTCGATGTCGACGATGCGCTCGTCGGCGTATCGCGCGAACTCGTCGAAGAAGCTCGAGTAAAACCCGGGGATACCGATGAACACGAACCGCGTATCCGGATGTCGCCGCCACACCAGCTCCGCCGCGTCGAGCAAGTGGATATACCCCTTGTAGCGTTCCTTCCGCCCGATGTAGAGCACGAGTGGGGCGTCAGCGGGAATGCCGTGCGCGGCTCTGAACGCAAGCCCGTCGCGCGAACGCACCGCGTTCGGTCCCATTCCCGTCGTGACGATCCGCGCCGCGTCGACCCCTTCACTCGCGAACCAGCCTTTTTCCCAGTCGGTCATCGTCGTGATCGCGTCGGCTCGGCGGTAGCGCGCGAAGTCGCTCGGCGTGTCGCCGCCGTGAAACTGCCCTCGATGCGCGAGCGGGGTCAGGACGATCGGGATTCCGAGCGCTTCCGACACCTCAAGAGAGCTGTCGAGGTACTCGCGGCCGATGTTGTGGATGATCTCGCGATCCTCCGCGTACCACTCGAGCACGTCCGTCCGCATGAGGTCGACGAGCGTGGACGCGTCGGCCACGCTCCCGAAGAAGCCACCTCGCGGCTTGACCTGTACCACTTCCACGCCCTCGTTCGTGAAGACCCGCCGATCGTCGAACGCCTGCGCGCAGACCACACGTACCTCGTGACCCCGAGCCGCGAGCCGCGTCGCGAACTGGTACGCGAGGCTTTCGGACCCGCCGACGCGCGCATAGGCACGCTTTGTGAAAAGGAGCTTCATCGCCGAGCGGTGAGGGGCAAGTCGCGTGCTAGGACGCGACGGCGCTTTCGTCCAGACCGATGAACTTCGACCACGTGCGCTCGCCTGCGCGCACGTACGACGAATACAGGTACTGCGGCGTCGCCGGTGGCCGCACCGGCAGACGCAGGAGCGTCA
Source organism: Candidatus Limnocylindria bacterium (assembly GCA_036389995.1). Classification (GTDB taxonomy): domain Bacteria; phylum Chloroflexota; class Limnocylindria; order P2-11E; family P2-11E; genus 3-1-20CM-2-70-9. The sequence goes on from DASWCR010000013.1 coordinate 3,186, forward strand.
TACGTGCCTCGGCGAGCGTGCGTCCGCCCTTTCGGTGATTGCACGACTTGCAGGCAGCCACGACGTTCTCCCAGACGTGCTGTCCGCCGCGATGGCGAGGCATCACATGGTCGAGCGTGAGGTCATGACCGCGCCGACCGCAGTACTGGCAGGTGTGATCGTCGCGGACGAGGACTTCCTTGCGCGTCATCTTTACGACCGGCCGCGGACGCTTCACGTGGTAGGCGAGACGGATCACCGATGGCGATGGAAAGGAGAGACGCTCGCTCGTCACCAGGTGACCGTTCTGCTCGATCACGCTCGCCTTCTCCTTGGCAAGCAGGACGACCGCTCGGCGGACGTTGCACACGTTGAGCGGCTGAAAGTCGAGGTTTAAGACCAACACATTCGCGTCGACTACGCCCATGTTCAGATTCTAGGGTCAGCGCGGTACGATTGACGTTCCGATGGCCTCTCAGTCCACACCCGACAGGAACGGCTCCAAGGGCACCTGGACCCTGAAAACAGGGCTCGCCCAGATGCTCAAGGGCGGCGTGATCATGGACGTCGTAACCGCCGAGCATGCCAAGATCGCCGAGGAAGCCGGAGCGGTCGCGGTCATGGCGCTCGAGCGGGTTCCGGCTGACATCCGCGCAGCCGGTGGTGTCGCCCGCATGAGCGATCCCGAGATGATCCACGCGATCATGGACGCGGTCACGATCCCGGTCATGGCGAAGGCACGCATCGGCCACTTCGTCGAGGCGCAGATCCTGGAAGCCATCGGCGTCGATTACGTCGACGAGAGCGAGGTCCTGACACCGGCTGATTTGAAATTCCACATCGACAAGCACGCCTTCAAAGTCCCGTTCGTCTGCGGAGCCCGCGAGCTCGGTGAGGCGCTGCGCCGGATCAACGAAGGCGCGGCGATGATCCGAAGCAAAGGCGAGGCGGGCACGGGGAACATCGTCGAGGCGGTCACGCACATCCGCGCGATCACCGAAGGGATAAGCCAGCTCGCCGAACTCGGTCCAGACGCCCTCGAGACGAAGGCGCACGAGTATCGAGTGCCCGTCGAGCTCGTACGGCAAGTAGCCAAGGACGCGAAGCTCCCGGTCGTGCTGTTCTGCGCCGGGGGCATCGCGACGCCCGCCGACGCGGCGTTGATGATGCAGCTCGGCGCCGAGGGAAACTTTGTCGGCTCGGGCATTTTCAAGTCAGCGGATCCGGCGCGCCGTGCGAAAGCGATCGTCGAAGCGACCACGCACTTCCGCGATGCCAAGCTCGTCGCCGAGGTTTCGCGCGGACTCGGCGAGGCGATGCGCGGCCTTTCTCTCGACTCGATCCCGGCTCCCGAACGACTTGCAGTCCGCGGTTGGTAAGGCCTTCGGCCTTCCGGACGTCGCTCGTCTGCGTGCGTGAGCAAGCTCCCGCACTCCTCCTCGCTAGTCCGTAATCGCTCCGCAGGGAGTGTGACCGCGCGCGCCGGCGTCCTCGGTCTCCAGGGCGACTTCGCGGAACATCTCGCCACGCTCGACCGGCTCGGCGTGGAAGGCGTCGACGTCCGCCGACCCGAGCAGCTCGACGAGATCGACGCGCTCATCATCCCCGGCGGCGAGAGCACGACGATCGGCAAGCTCGCCAGCCAGTACGGGATCATCGACAAGCTCAAGGACCGCGTCGCCGAGGGCATGCCGGTGTGGGGCACATGTGCCGGCGCGATCTTCATCGCGAAGGACGTTCCCGGCCATCCGCACCCGCTCGCGTCGCTCATGGACATGACCGTGGAACGCAACGCCTTCGGGCGTCAGATCGACTCGTTCGAAGCCGATCTCGACGTGAAGGCGCTCGGCGAGACGCCGTTCCATGCGGTGTTCATCCGCGCGCCGCGAATCAGTCGTGTCGGCCCAGGCGTCGAGGTCCTCGCTCGCCTCGGTGACGGCACCGTCGTCGCGGCGAAGCAAGGCCGGCTTCTGGCGACGAGCTTTCACCCGGAGCTCACGCACGACGAACGTTTTCACCGGTACTTTCTCTCGCTCGGAAAGAGTTAAATGCCCGCGAGAGCGGCGACACCGCTCGATTTGCGCCGCGTCTCCGCTCTTCTCGCAAGCTCGCTGCGGGAGCCGAGCGGGATCATGGCGTCGGCGCTCCCGGTCCCTCTTGCGGCGGGCGCAGTCTCGACCTGGTCGCGGCTACTGCCTGGCCTCGTCGGGCTCAACGGGCGCCTTCGTGTCTTTCTCGAGGAGTACCGCGGACAGCTGCGATCGAGCGCGCTCGTGTACGACGGGAGTCGTCCGGAGTGGGTCGTCCTGATTCTCGCCGCGTTGCAGCAGCCGGGCGGGGCCGACAGCGCGTTCCGCCTTTTATCGGGGATCAGCGGCGCCGCCGCACGCGCCGGGATGCACCGTATCTTCGCCGCCGTCCCGGACGAAGCGCTCGCGCGCGAAACGTTCTTTCAGGCGGGCTTCTACTCGTACACGCGCGAGACCTGGTTCGTCGCCGCGCGAACCGCGGTCATGGCTCCGGTGCCGCGGCTCGCGGCGCGCGAGGCGACCGGCCGTGACGCGCACGACCTTTACCGTTTCTACGCGATGACGACGCCCCACGCGGTGCAGCGCGCGGAGCAGCTCTCCTTCTCCGACTTCGACCTGAGCCGCAGAGGCGGCGCGTACGACCCGCCCCACCTTGTCGGCGGCAATCCCCTCGCGATGCGGCGCGAGTCCGCGCTCCTCGAGGGCGAGGAGTCGCGCCCGCGCGCTTTCGCTCTCTCGTTCAGCGGTCTGGAACGCCACCCGCACGTGTGCAAGGTGCGGACGGCGGATGGCGACGTCGACCTCGCGCGCGATCTGCTCCGGGCGACGGCGCGCGGCCTCCCCTCCGGAAAACCGGTCACCTCGCCGGTGCGGTCGTACGAGGAACACGTCGCACGCGCGCTGCTCGCAGAGGGCTTCCGCGAGATCGCCACGTCGATGCTGTTCACGAAAGAGCTGGCGGAACGAGTGGAGGAGCGCGCGTTCGCTCCGGCGGTCGTGCGATGAGCGAGCCGAAAGTGCTTCCCACGCGCGACGGCTACGACCGGTGGGCGGCGACGTACGACACCATGGGGAACTGGCTGCTCGACCTCGAGGAGCCGGAGGTCGACCGTGCGCTCGGCGGCGTCCAGGGCCTCGACGTGCTCGATGTCGGCGCGGGCACTGGGCGTCACGCGATCCGCATCGCCGAGCGCGGTGGGCGCGTCACGGCGATCGACTTTTCCGAAGAAATGCTCGCGAAGGCGCGCCAGAAGCCGGGTGCGGACCGCGTACGGTGGCTGGTGCACGATGCCGCGCGCCCGCTGCCATTCGCGGCCAGCTCGTTCGATCGCGTGCTCTCCGCTCTCGTACTGGAGCACATCCCTGTTGGTCAGCTTGCTTCGTTCTTTGGCGAGCTCGCACGGGTCGCCCGTGGTGACGGCATGATCGTCGTCACCGCGATGCATCCTGCGATGTTCGTCAAGGGCGTAAGCGCGAACTTCCGCGATGAAAGCGGCGAAGTGCGACCACGCTCTTACGTCGCAACTCTCTCCGATTACGTAATGGGGGCGATCCATGCGGGACTCATCATCGTCACCCTCGCGGAGCGCTCCGTCGACGAGGCGCTCGCGACGCGGAACGAGCGCTCCCGCAAGTGGCTGGGCTGGCCCGCGCTCTTCGTGATGACTTTGCGACGCGCGTAGCATCGACGTCCGTGCAGGACGAAATAACGAGGTACGGTCCACTACTGCTCGCGATGGTGGCCGTATCGAT
>DASWCR010000014.1:0-7287 GCA_036389995.1 Candidatus Limnocylindria bacterium
CGCGGGACTTGTCGCGCGCATGCGCGCCACCACCGCCCGGTCGCCTGACGCGTGGGGCGACGTCGATCTGACATTTACGCAGCTCCGCGCGCTCTTCGTGCTCGCTGCCGCGCAGCACTCCGTGCGCGTGAGCGATCTAGCCAAAAGCCTCCACATGAGCCTCGCCAGCGCGTCGGCGCTGAGCGACCGGCTGGTTCGTCTTGGATACATTGGCCGCCGGGAAGATCCCTCTGATCGCCGCGCGGTTCTGCTCGAGCTCGCTGCGAAAGGGTCTCGGCTCCTCGCGCGTCTCGAGCGTCGATCCAATGCGCAGCTCCGATACGCGTTGCGGCGGATGAGTCAGCACGAGCGCGACGCGCTCGCTACCTCCCTTCGCGCGTTCGTGCGCGTCCTTTCGCCCAAAGCTCGGTCGTCGACTCGGACTGTGATAAAGAGATCGTCGTGACCGCACAGAACGGCAACGTGATCGAGACGACCGACCTCACGAAGCGATACGGCGATGTTGTCGCGGTCGACCATCTGACGCTGCGGGTACCGCGGGGCGGCGTCTTCGGATTCCTCGGCCCCAACGGGTCGGGCAAGACGACGACGATGGGCATGCTTCTCGGGCTCGTGCACCCGACCTCCGGAGAGGCGCGGATATTCGGCGACCCCGCTCGCCATCCGGCGACGCTCCGGCGTGTCGGCGCGATGGTCGAGACGCCCACGTTCTATCCGTACCTGTCGGGGCGGGCGAATCTGCGCTACTTCCAAGCGATCGGGGGGCGCGGCGCGCCGGCCGACGTGGATCGTCTTCTCGACCTCGTCGACCTCGGAAAGCGTGCCGGCAGCAAGTACGCGACCTACTCGCTCGGGATGAAGCAGCGCCTCGGGATCGCCTGCGCGCTTCTCGGCGACCCCGAGCTCGTCTTCCTCGACGAACCGACGAACGGGCTCGATCCTGCGGGTGTTGTCGAGGTCCGCGAGCTCGTCCGCGATCTCGGAAAGGGCGGACGGACCGTCGTCCTCTCGAGCCACCTGCTCTCGGAGACCGAGCTCGTGTGCGACAACGTCGCCGTGCTTTCGCGCGGCAAGCTCATCGCCCAGGGCTCCATTCAGGAGCTGCTACGGCAGCACGACGGATTTCGCCTGCGTACGACCGACGATGCGAAAGCCCGCGCGACGCTCGCCGAGATCCGTTGGGTGCAGCACGTCGAGCCTCAGGACGGCGGCCTCATGGTCACGGCCCCTCCGGACCGCTCGTGGGAGATCTCGCGGGCCCTCGCGCTGCGCGAGGTCTACGTGAACGAGCTCATGCCGGTCCACCGATCGCTGGAGGAGTTCTTCATGGAGATCACCGGGACGGATCCGGCGACCGGGAAAGAGCGGTCGTGATCGGTAATGTCGCGAACCTGTCACGGTGGGAGTGGTTCAAGCTCCGCAGGCGCTGGATGCTGTGGATCCTTCTGGTGTTCGCGATCCTCTTCGCTCAGCTTGCGGTGTGGGGTCAGTTCTTCTCATACCGGAATCTTCAGACGACCGGCGGAGAGCTCACCGTGCCCGCGTCCCTCCAGCAGCAGCAGGGACGGGCGCCGCGCACCGTCGCGTGCAACGACCTCCTCTCGGGGGATCCCGCGCGGCAGCCGTCCGATCTCGACGCCCAGGTCGTTGCGGGGCTCGCGGCGCAATGTCGCCAGCAGGCGGCCACATTGCCGGCACGGCTCGCGCGCGCGTACCAGGGCTTCACTCTGCCGGGCAGCGTTTCGACCGCCCTCGGGATCGTGCAGAGCCTCGCCCTCATCCTCATCGCGATCCTCACGGCGTCGGCGATCGGGATCGACTACGGAGCCGGCACGCTGCGATCGGTGCTCACGCAGGGTGTCGGGCGGTGGCCTTACTTGACTGCCAAGATCATCACCCTCGCCGTCATCGCATTCTTCGGCCTCGTTGCGGCGCTCGCGACCGTGGCGATCAGCAGCCTCATCGCGTCGGCCATCGCGGGCGCGCCCCCTGAGGGCGCAACGACGGCGAGCTGGTCGGACGCCGGGCTTGCGCTCTGGAAGGCCTGGAGCTCGACCCTTCCGTACCTCGCGCTCACGACCTTCGTGACCGTCGTTGCGAGATCGTCCGCGGCGGGGATGGCGATCGGGCTTGGCTACTACTTCGCCGAGCAGCTCATCGTGGCGCTCTTCTCGAACCTCTTCAGCTGGTTCCAGAACGTCGCCGATTTCTTCCTCGTCCGGAACATCTCGGGTTGGATCGGCGGCTCGGGTGGCCTCGCCGGCGGGACGCTTCCCGATCAGACGCACGCCGCCATCGTTCTCGCGGTCTACACGCTCATCCTTGGCGGCGTCGCCTTTTGGCTGTTCGAGCGGCGCGACGTCCAGGGGGCGACGGGCGGAGGGTGATCCGGCGCGTCTGACCCTAATCTGAGGCGCGATGGCTGAGCTCGCCCGTATCCGCAACTTCTGCGTCATCGCGCACGTGGACCACGGCAAGACGACCCTATCCGATCGCCTGCTGGAGACGACCGGGACCGTGCCGCTCCGCGAGATGCGCGATCAGATGCTCGACTCGATGGAGCTCGAGCGCGAGCACGGGATCACCATCAAGGCGCGCGCGGTCCGCATGGCCTGGCGCGACCACGAGCTGAATCTCATCGATACTCCCGGCCACGTCGACTTCACCTACGAGGTGAGCCGCTCCCTCGCGGCGTGCGAGGGCGCGGTGCTGCTCGTCGACGCGTCGCAGGGGATCGAGGCGCAGACGCTCGCGAACGCCTACCTGGCCGTGGAGCAGGGCCTCGAGGTCATTCCGGTCATCAACAAGATCGACCTCCCGAACATCGACATCGACGTGATCCGCGAGGAGCTCCGCACGACGCTCGGCTTCCGAGACAAGGAGATCCTCCTCGTCTCGGGAAAGACCGGCGCGGGCGTGACCGAGCTGCTCGACGCGATCGTCGAGCGAGTGCCCCCACCCGTGGGCGACGTGGACGCGCCGCTCCGCGCGCTCATCTTCGACTCGCATTACGACGCGTACAAGGGTGTCGTCGCGCACATCCGCGTGATCGACGGCTCGCTCACCGCGCACGACCGCATCCGTCTCATCGCGACCGAGCGCGAAAGCGAGCTGCTCGAGCTTGGCGTGTTCGTTCCAGACGCGCGGCCCATCCCGCGGCTCGAGACGGGCGAGACCGGCTACGTCGCGACCGGCCTCAAGGCGGTCGCCGACTGCCGCGTCGGCGACACGCTCACCCTCGCGTCGCGGCCCGCGACGAACCCGCTTCCGGGCTACCGGCCGGCGAAGCCGATGGTCTTCGCGGGGTTCTATCCCTCCAACGCGCAGGACTACCCGCTCCTCAAGGACGCGATGGAGAAACTCCGTCTCAACGACGCCTCGCTCATCTACGAGCCGGAGACCTCCCAGGCGCTGGGCTTCGGATTCCGCGCCGGGTTCCTCGGCCTCCTCCACCTCGAGATCGTGCAGGAGCGGCTTGAGCGTGAGTACGACATCGACCTCATCGCCACGTCGCCGTCCGTCGAGTACCGCGTGATCACGCAGAAAGGCGCGGAGGTCGCGATCGACAACCCGGCGCTCCTGCCGGACCCGGGGACGATCGTCGAGATCCGCGAGCCGTGGATGAAGGTGACGGTCATCGTGCCGACCACGCACGTCGGTCCGGTGATGGAGCTCGCACAGACCAAACGCGCGTCCCTCGCGGACATGAGCTACGTCGATCCGACGCGGGCGATGCTGAAGTACGACATGCCGCTGTCCGAGGTGATCGTCGATTTCTACGATCAGCTCAAGTCGAGCTCGCGCGGCTACGCCTCGCTCGACTACGAGTTCGCGGAGTACCGCCCGGCGGATCTCGTGCGCCTCGACATCCTCGTCGCGGGGACGATCGTCGACGCTCTCTCGATCATCACGCACCGCGAGCGCGCGCAGCAGTCGGGCCGCGTCCTCGTGAACAGGCTCCGCGGCCTCATCCCGAAGCAGATGTTCGATGTGCGCATACAGGCCGCGATCGGGGGGAAGATCGTCGCGAGCGAGACGGTGAAGGCGAAGCGCAAGGACGTGCTCGCGAAGTGCTACGGCGGCGACATCACCCGCAAGCGGAAGCTGCTCGAGAAGCAGAAGGAAGGCAAGAAGCGCATGAAGATGGTGGGGTCGGTCGAGATCCCACAGGAGGCCTTCCTCGCGGTGCTCCGGATCGGCGACGAGACGTGAGGGGGCCGAAGATCCAGTTCGAGCACCCGACGCAGCTCGCAGCGTCCACCTTCCTGCGCGCCGTGTCCGAGAACGACGCGGCCGCGATGTGGGAGAAGCTGTCGCGCGAAACGCGGGGCCTGCTCGAAGGCCTCTACGCGGCGCGCTCCGCGGTGGCGCTCCAGCACGCCGCGGGCGTCGAACCGACCGGCCTCGACGCGCGCCTCGCCGAGGTCGTCGCCCCGCTTCGCGTCTCGGTCATCGCGGCGCTGGGCGGAGCGGAGCGGATGGGCGAGTTCGGCGTCTCGGGAGCGCGCCTGGTGGACCGCGCCACGGCCTACGTGCTCCTGCTCCCCGACTTCGGCGAGGAGCGGATCGTGAGGGAGACGGAGTGGAAGCCAAGTCATCTGCTCGCCTTCGTCCACGAGTCGCGCGAGTGGCTCATCGATCTCGGGCGCACCGCCGAGCTGTCGGCGGAGGCGGAGCTGCCAAATCCGCTGGGGGTGACGCGATGACACGCGGGATCGGCCTCTATGTGCACATTCCCTTCTGCGCCTCGCGCTGCCCGTATTGCGACTTCGCGACCGCGCCGGCGACGACCGCGCTCCGCGGGCGGTACCTCGAGGCGCTTGGCGGCGAGATCGCTCGCGAAGGCGAGGTCCAGAGCCGGCCTCGGGTGCGCACCCTCTTCTTCGGCGGCGGCACGCCGAGCCTTCTCGAGCCTGCCGAGATCGAGCGCCTCGGCGACGATCTCCGGCGAGCATTCGTGTTTCGCCCCCGCGAGGTGACGCTGGAGGCGAATCCGGCGACGCTCGACCGGGCACGCCTCGACGCCTGGCTCGCGCTCGGCCTCACGCGCCTCTCGCTCGGCGCGCAGAGCTTCGATGCGAGCGGCCTGCGCGCCCTCGGACGGACCCACCAGCCGGAAGACAGCGGGGCCGCCGTCGCCGTCGCCCGTGAGGCGCGCCTCGACGTCAATCTCGATCTCATCTTCGGCTGGCCGGGGCAGACAGTCGCGGCGTGGGAGCGCGATCTCGACGTCGCGGCCGGGCTCGGGCCCGATCACGTGTCCTGCTACCCGCTCGAGCTGCGGCTCGACCCCGACGGGTCCATCCCGAACTGGCCAGGCGGCGGGTGGCCGGTGCTCCAGCGGTGGCGCGCTGCGGCCGCCGCGGCACAGCCCGACGACGCCGGTATTGCCCGTATGTACCGGGTCGCAGAGCGCTCGCTCGGTCGCGCCGGCTATCGCCATTACGAGATCGCGAACTGGGCGCGGCCCCAAAAGCGTTCGCTGCACAACCTCGGGTACTGGCGCGACCGCGACTGGCTCGGCGTGGGCGCCGGCGCGCACACCCATCTGGCGGGCGAGCGCTCGGCGAACCCGGCTGATCTGCGCGCGTACATCGCGCGGGTCGAGTCCGGGTCCGCGCGGGCCATCGACGCCGACGCCGATCCACCGAGCGAGAACGCCATGCTCGCGCTGCGACTTGATTCGGGCCTCGATCTCGAGCGGTATGCGGCGCGGTTCGGAGATACGGCCGCGACACGCGTACGCAGCGCTCTACGAGAGGTCGAGCCGGCGCACCTCGTCCAGGTGAACGGTCGTCGCGCGCGGCTTACCGCCCGGGGACGCCTGCTGGCGAGCGAAGTCTTCATCCGTCTTCTCCCGTAGCAACGGCAGCGCTCAATTCCCGCGCTTGCTATGCAAACCGGAATTCGATATGCATCACGCGAACACTCCACCGATTTTTGGGGAGGAACCATGCAGGAAGACGAAGGCACCGATTGGTCCGCGCAGAAGGAGCCCGGCTCGGTCTGGCCCACGCCGCTTCCATCGAGCCCCACGCCACCCCCGCCGTCGCCGATGAGCGGCTCATCGACCGGCGGCGGCGGTCGCAAGACCACGCGTCGCAAGGCGACGGCGAGCGCAGGCGGACGAAAGAAAACCGCGAAGCGCGCGACGCCCCGACGTAAGGCGACCGCGAAGCGCAGCACGGCAAAGCGCGCCACCGCCAAGCGCAGCACGGCGAAACGGACCACGGCGAAGCGTGGCGGCCGCAAGACGACGGCTCGCCGCAAGACCGCCAGGCGTTCGACGGCGAAGCGCACGACGCGCCGCAGCTCCGCGACACGCAAGAAGCGCCGCTAACAGCGGCCTGAGGCTCTGAAAGAGGGAGGGCGCGCCGTGTGGCGTGCCCTCTCTTAGTTGCGCTTTCCGCGGCCCATCCCGGGCTTTCGCCCGTGATTGGCCTTCTTACTCCGCCAGCCCAGCTTTCCGCTGGTCTTCTGTTTCTTTTGTCCTTTGCCCATTTCCTACCTACCTATGGCGGGGGAAGCGGGGGCAGGGGCCCCCGTGCGCGAAGCGCCCCGCACCCCTCCGTTAATCGCGAGCTTTTGTGATCCCAAAGAGATGGAGCTGCAGCGCGCGCGTCGGCGGCGCGATGAGCTCGGTCACGAGCCATTGTGCGACCGAATCGGGCTGCGCGTCCTCGGGAAGTCCAACCCGGACGCGCGCGGTCGCGACGTGACGGCGGACGGCACGCGGGTCCACCCCGAGCGTGCCGGCCGTCTCGGACAGAGAGCGCTCGAGGACGTCGCGCAACACGAAGGCGCCGAGGTCGGCCCCCCGCAACGCATACCGCCCGACGAGGTCGCGGAGACCTGCCGCGAAGAGCCGGCCGCTCTGGACCGCATCTCTGATCGCCGTGGCGGTGTCGCCGTCGAGCTCGCCCACCCGCAGGAGCGCCGTGACCTCCACGGCCGGAAGCCGGCGCGCGTGCTCGAGGCTCGCGATGAAGCGCTGCACCACGACATCGTCCGCGACCATCGGGCGCGCGCCGGCGCGCTTCACCGCGGCGACCGCCGCGAGCGCGGCCGCAAGAGCTCGCCGCAGACCTTCGAGGTCCGCGAACTTCACGACCTCGACGACCGCAGGATTCCCGAGCAAGAGGCGCGAGATCGGCCGATCCCGCTCCGCGACGACGATGACCGGCACGGCGTGCTCTCGCGCGAGCTCGACCTCGATACCGACCCCGAACGATGGGATGCCGGCGTACGCGATGACGACCGCGGCGCCCGTGACGTGCGCGCGGTCGA
>DASWCR010000015.1:0-1899 GCA_036389995.1 Candidatus Limnocylindria bacterium
GAAGATCCTGGGCGAGGAACCACGCGTCATCCGTTTTGCCGGTAGAACGATCGGTCAGACGGGCCCTGTGTGGCATTTCCAATTCACCCGCCTGTATGCGCTCCCGAAGGGCTACCTCGCCGCGGGGCACGATCTACACGAGGGCATCAAAGTCGCGTACGCCGAAACACCGGAGGATCTTCCCAAGGCTTTTGAGAACGATCTCGTCCGCGAATTCGTCGAAGACGAGCTCCGCTACCGCAGGATCATCGGATCCGAGCACGCCCGAGCCGAGTAGCCGCTCGCGTAAGTCCGCGCGCCCTCACAAACGGCAGCCTTCCGACGCACCCGACGAGCCCGCGCGCGCGCGCTGCTCCGATCCCGCACCGCAGGCTCTCCTGCGCGGCATCGAGCAATTCAACGCCGGGGAGTTCTTCGAGCAGCACGAAACGCTCGAGCTGCTGTGGCGGGACACGGCCGCGCCGGTACGACATCTCTATCACGGCATCCTTCAGGTCGGCGTCGGTTTCCATCACTGGCGTCGCGGCAACTTCCACGGTGCGTCGGTCCTCCTCGAAGAAGGCATCGAGCGTCTGCGCCCGTTCGCGCCAACGTGCCAGACGATCGACGTCGCCGCGCTCATCGCGGACGCGGCCGCAGCGCGCGAGCAGCTCATCGCGCTCGGTCCCGAGCGCATGAGCGAGTTCGACCTCGCGAGCGCGCCGCGGGTACGCTTCGCGCGGTGACCGACGGGGCGCGCGAGTGGGCCAAGCGGCTCGGCACCGTCGGGGTGTGGACGCACGATGTCGAGCGCATGCCCGTCGCGGGCGCGCGCGACTACGTGCACGCGATCGAATCGCTCGGGTTCGCGGCGCTCTGGATCCCGGAGAGCCTCGGCAGCAAGGAGGCCTTCGCTCACGCCAGCCTTCTGCTCGGCGCGGCGAAGAAGCTCGTCATCGCGACCGGCATCGCCAACATCTGGGCGCGTGACCCGGTCGCGATGGCGAACGGAGCGCGCACGCTGATCGACGCTTATCCCGACCACTTCCTGCTCGGCCTCGGCGTGAGCCACGCGCCGACAGTAAAGATGCGCGGGCAGAGCTACGCGCGTCCGCTCGAGTACATGCGCCACTACCTCGACGCGATGGATGCCGCACCGTACGTCGGGCCGAAGGTCGATGTGCCTCGGGTGCTCGCGGCGCTCGGGCCGCAGATGCTGCGGCTCTCCGCTGAGCGCACGCTTGGCGCGCACTCCTATTTCGTGCCGGTCGAGCACACCGCGGTCGCGCGCAAAGAGCTCGGTGCGGGTCCGCTCCTTGTAGTCGAGCAAGCCGCGGTGCTGAGCGACGAGCCGGTCGCCGCGCGTGCGACCGCACGGCGACATATGAAGCGCTATCTCGAGCTTGACAACTACGTGAACAATCTGCGGCGTCTCGGCTGGGGCGATGCCGATCTCACCGAAGGCGGCAGCGACAAGCTCGTGGACGCGATCGTCGTCTGGGGCGGCTCCGGTGCGATCAAGTCACGCATCGACGAACACCAGAAACGCGGCGCGGACCACGTGTGTCTTCAGGTGCTGCGCGCTGATCCGAAGGGCTCGCCGACCGCGGATCTCGAGCGGGTCGCGAAGGCGGTGCTCTAGCTGCCGTCCTTCTCCGGCAGCTCGACCGGTGTGAACCCGGCCTGGTCCCAGCCCAACACCGTGTAGGGGGGCAGGTTCACCGCCTCGACACCGCGCAGCTCCGGAATGTCGTTGAGCAGCGCTCGCTCGATCCCGCTCTTCAGCTGCAGCGTCGCAACGAGCCGTCCCATTCGGGGCCGCGTCACGGAGACGCGGATCCGGGCGATGGCATCTTCGACATCGACGAGCTCGACGTGGCCTCCGGTCCGCGCGAGGTAGCGCTCCATCTCGGCGATCTT
>DASWCR010000016.1:0-13091 GCA_036389995.1 Candidatus Limnocylindria bacterium
GTCTGGAAGACCGCGCGCGCCGCGGACAGAGCGTCCCCACCGCCCTTGAACTGGACGGTCTTGAAGTACGGCTTCTTCGGGTCGCGGAAGTTCGCGTTGATCTCGTAGGTCACGACGTCGCCGGACTTGAACTCGGTGAGCTTGTACGGCCCGGTGCCGATCGGCTTCAGGTTCTCCGGGCACTCGCTCGCCTTCGCGCCGAGGCACTTCTCGAACTGGGCCTTCTGCATGATCTCGTTGCCGCCACCCGTTCCGAACTGGTAGGGGTTCGCGGTCGGAGCCGAAAAGGTGACGGTGACGGTCGTTGGGTTCGTCGCGACGACCGACTTCACGCCCGTCATGTAGTCAGAGTTCGGGTCCGCGGTGGCCTCATCGGCCATGTACTTCGATGTGAAGACGACGTCGTCCGCCGTGACGGCCGAGCCGTCGGACCACTTGAGTCCGGACTGGAGATTCCACGTCACGGTCGTGAAGTCCGCGGAGACCCCCTTGTTCTCGAGGGTCGGGATCTCCTTGGCGAGCCCGTTCGCGATCGGCTTGCCGTCGACGCCCCACGAAGCGAGCGGCTCGAGGATGAGCCGTGCCGCGTCGTAGTCCTTCGTTCCGGTCGCTTGGTGCGAGTTGAGGATCGTCGGTGCCTGCCAGTACAGGATCTTGAGCTCCCCACCCTGGCCGCGCGAGAACGTCCCAGGCGCCGCGCTCGCGGACGCGGACGCGCCCGGCGTCGGGCTGGCTGCTGGGGTTTGGGTGCAGGCCGCGAGTGCGATCGATGCGGTGACAACGAGGGCAAGCCCTCTGCGCAAGTAACGTTTCTCCACTAGTTCACACACCTCCCTGGCGCTAGGCGCCGAGTCTATCTGGGTACCACCCCGGCTGCGCGCCGGTTCAGTCCTGGTCTGACCGCAGCCGCGCGATCAGTCGCGGATCGTCGCTCCCAGTGCGTGTTGGAGACGCCCGGTGACTCGTTTGACGAGCCGCTCGACGTCGGCCTCACCGAGGGTTCCCGAGGCGGACCGGAACGTCAGGCGCACGGCGAAGGACTTCTTTCCCGCCCCAGCTTGCTGACCGCGATAGACGTCAAGGAGCGCGATGGACTCGAGGTCTTTGCCTCCCGCGGCACGTATCTCCCGGTCGACATCGCCGTACGGTGTCGCCTCATCCACGACCACACCGAGGTCCCGGAGCGCCGCCGGGAACCGCGGCGGCGCGGCCACGTGCGGCGGCCGTGAGGACTCCTGCCACATGGCCAGATCGATCTCCGCGATGAACGTCTCGGCTGGAACCTCCCAGGTCTCGGCGACGCGCGGGTCGAGCTGACCGGCGAGGAGATAGGTCTTGTCGCCGCGTGCGAGCGCGATGCTCCGTCCTGGATGAAGACCGGGCGCGTCCTGTCGGTCGCCTGACGTACGAATGTCGACGAGATCCTCCAGGCCCGCAACGATCCCGAGCAGATCGCGGACGTCGAAGCGGCGCTCGGGTGTGAGCCATGTCTCGCCGTCCTTCACCGGTCGCGCATTTCCGGCGAGCAGGATCCCGATCGTCCATCGCTCCTCGGGCAGGTCCGCGCGCCTGGGCAGATAGATAGGTGCGATCTCGAAGATCGCGATGGACGCGCGGTGGCGGAGATTCCGCCGGGCGGTGTCGAGCAGGCTCGCGCGTAACGTGGGGCGAGCCACGGATTGCGAAACGGTCGTCGGGTTGACGACACGCAACGGCTCCGGTGCGACACCCGAGCCATCGGCCGTGAGCTGCCTCAACCACGCGGGATCGATGAGCGAATACGAGACGATCTCCTGAACACCGAATCCGACGAGACCGTCGCGGACGCGCTCGCGGAATTCCTCAAGCGGATGCCGCTCCGCGAGCGGCAGCGGGCCATCGGGTATTCGTGTGGGCAGGCGGTCGTAGCCGGCGATGCGACCGACCTCCTCGACGATGTCCTCGGCGATCGCGATGTCGGTGCGCACGATCGGCGGCGTCGCCACAAGGGTGTCGCCGTCGGCGGCGACCGTGAACTGGAGCCGGCGCAGGATGTCGAGCGTCTCCGCTGGATCGATATCCATCCCCATCACGCGCGGCACGTCCGAAAAACGCATGCGCACGTTCGCTCTTGCGCGAGGGCTCGGATAGCGATCCACGACGCCCTCGAGCTTCGCGCCGGCGTGCTCGCGCAGGAGGCGGCAGGCGCGCGCGAGCGCGATCGGAACGAGGTCCGGCGAGAGCTCCCAGGAGAACCGGCGCGCGGCCGCGCTTCCCGATGAGCCGTGCAAGCCGAGCTTCGTCGCCGTCCGGCCGATCCCCCGTGGCTCAAATGACGCGCACTCGAGGGCGACCGTCGTCGTGTCCTCGCGGATCTCGGAATCCTCGCCGCCGAGAATTCCGGCGACGCCAAGCGCATGCTCGGCGTCGGCGATCACGAGCGTCCCCTCCGGAAGCACGCGGTCGACGCCATCGAGCGTCCGCAGCGATTCCCCGCGCCGTGCCTGGCGCGCGACGAGCACGCCGCCCCGCAGCTTGCGCTGGTCGTACGCGTGTAGGGGCTGGCCGAGCTCGAGCATGACGTAGTTGGTGATGTCGACGACGTTGTCGATCGGACGCATGCCGGCCGCGACGAGGCGGGCCTGCATCCATTCGGGCGACGGACCGATGTGAACGCCCGTGAGCAGCGCCGCCGCGAAACGCGGACAGGCATGGTCGTCCTCGATGCGGACATCGAGCTGCTTCGGTGCGCCGGTCCCGAGCCGCTCGAGCGGCGGGTCCCGGAGACTCGTGCCGAGGAGCGCGGCGACCTCGCGCGCGATGCCCACGATGCCGAAGCAGTCAGGGCGGTTGGGCTGAAGGTCGAGCGCGAGGACGGTCTCGCCGAGGACCTCGCGGAGGAGCGCGCCGACCGGCAGCTTGGCGTCGAGGACGTAGATCCCCTCGTGCTCGTCACCGAGGCCGAGTTCCTTTCGCGACAGCACCATGCCCTCGCTCTTGATTCCGCGCATGGGCTTGCCGCGCAAGGTCGCGCGCTCTCCGGTGTGGCCGTCGATGATCGTCGCGCCTTCGTCGGCGTACGGAACGATCGCGCCCTCGGTCAGATTCGTCGCGCCGGTGACGACCGTTTTTGAAGCGCGCGCGCCATAGTCGACGGTCGCGAGGAGGAGCTTGTCCGCGTTCGGATGCTTGGCGAGCTTCTCGACGCGCGCCGTCCGGATCTTGTCGTCCCACCACGGACGTTCGATGCCTTTGACCTCGGTGCTCGACATATGAAGCTTCAAGGCGAGCTCGTCTATCGGGACCGTGATGTCGACGTACTCACGGAGCCACGACACCGGCACCTTTATCAGCATGAGATTCCGCCTCGCTGCGAGCGGCGTGGCGGAGTGCTGACAGGGCCGAGGGCCCCCGCGCGGTGGGGCACCGGCCGGAGGCCGGGGGGTCCGCCGCCGCGTAAAGAGGGTTTCGGCCCTGGCAGCACGCCAACACGCAGCATCAGAACTGCTCCAGAAAGCGGAGATCGTTCTGATAGAAGAGCCTGATGTCGGGCGCGCCAGTGCGGAGCATCGCCAGGCGCTCGATGCCTCCACCGAACGCGAAGCCCTGATAGCGAGCGGGGTCGTAGCCCACGCGTCGCAACACATCGGGGTGGACCATCCCGCAGCCGGCGGCTTCGATCCAGCCGTCACCGCCGCACACGCGACACTCGGGGTCGCGCCCTTCGCACTGAAAGCAGTCGAACGCGATCTCGGCCGAGGGCTCGGTGAATGGGAAGTAGTCGACGCGGAAGCGGATCTTGCGATCGCTCCCGAAGACCTGGCGTGCGAACGCGTAGAGCGTCCCTTTCAGGTCGGCCATGGTGAGCTTCTCGTCGATCGCGAGGCCCTCGTACTGGAAGAAGATCGATTCCCGGATCGCGTCGGTCGCCTCGTACCGGTAGCACCGGCCAGGGACCACGACGCGGATCGGCGGCTTTCGCTTTTCCATCACGCGGACTTGCATCGGCGAGGTGTGCGTCCGGCCCAGGATCGGCCGCGATGGATCGTCGCCGAGCGGGTTCGAGATCCACAGGGTGTCCCACTTCTCACGCGCGGGGTGGCCCGCCGGGATGTTGAGCGCCTCGAAGTTGTAGTAGTCCCACTCGATCTCAGGGCCTTCGACGGTCTCGAAGCCGAGCGACCCGAAGATCCGCGACACCTCGCGCACCGTCTGCGTGATCGGATGGAGCCGGCCCACGCGAACGCGCCGCGGCGGAAGCGTCATGTCCTCTCGGTCTGCGCCGAGATCGCGCTCCATCGTTTTCGCGCGGAGCGCGGCGCCGCGCTCGTTGAGGGCGGCCTCGATTCGGCCCTTCGCCTCGTTCAACGCGGCCCCGAATGCGGGCTTCTCTGATGGCTGCAGCTTCGCGATGCCCTTCGTGGCCTCGCTGAGCGCGCCTTTCCGGCCGAGGTACTTCACGCGGGCGGCCTCGAGCGCGGCCTCGTCCGCCGCCGCCGCAATCTCGGCGACCGCGCGGTCCGCGAGCTCTCTCAGGTCTTGGCCCGCCATGTCGCCTCCTTTGGACAACACAAAGCCCGCCGTTCGTTCGGGACGAAGGCGGGCCTCCGCGGTACCACCCGTGTTCCCCCCTCGTGGGGCCCCTGCCCCCAGGAGGACGCTCGGTCGAAGCGCTATCGGGCTTCACCCGGACCGGCTTTTCTGCCGGTCGGCTCCGGAGCGAATTCTCGCGTCGTCGGCGTGACCGGCTCTCACCACTCCGGTCTCTCTTGTACGCCACGTGTCGCGGTACTGCTCTCCTTCGACGCCTGCTATGACTTGTTTGTTTGCGGGCTCGACTTCTCTTTGATCAGATCGACGTAGTGACGGAACACCTTCGGGTCGCGGATCGCCATGTCGGCGAGGACCTTGCGGTCAAGGTCGATCCCGGAAAGGCGAAGTGCGTTCATGAGCCGGCTGTACGAAACCCCCGCGTCGCGTGCCGCTGCGTTGATCCGGGCGATCCACAGCGCGCGGAACTGGCCCTTGCGAGCGCGGCGATCGCGGTACGCGTAACGGAGGGCGTGCATCGCGGCTTCGCGAGCCGGGCGTACGAGCTTGTGCTTCGAGGCTCGACGGCCCTCAGCCTGCGAAAGCAGCTTCTTGTGCTTCTTGTGTGCGGCAACTCCGCGCTTGACCCGCGACATCCCTTAGCTCCTTACCTTCAGGTTCGGCAGCAGTTTGCGGACGAGCTGGAGATCGCCCTTGGCCACGAGTGCCTTACCTGCGTGACGGCGCTTCCGCGAGGGTGACTTGTGCTGGTTGAGGTGTCCTTTGTAGGCCTTCGAACGCCGGAGGCGGCCGGTCCCGGTGAACTCGAACCGCTTCTTCGCGCCGCTGTGGCTCTTGATCTTGGGCACGGCGAACGACCTCCGGTATTTGCGCGACGTGAACGCCCAGTCTAATTGCTAGGCAGGTCGCTGTGCGCGCGGAGGGGGTGTCGGACGCGCCGCCGCGGGCGGCCGAGCGGGCGCGGTTGGCGCGGCAGGACGCGGCGCCGCCGGCGCCGGTCGGGGACCAGGTGCGGGAGCCTTTGGCAGGGCCGAAGCGGCGGGCGTCGGCTGCGCGGGTGCGGCTGGCGGCGGGGCCGTCGCCGGCCCGGACACGGCGTCTCGCCGCACCGGGTTCATGACCATGTGCATCTGCCGGCCTTCGAGGAGCGGAGCGCGTTCGATGACGCCGTGGTCCTTCAGCTTGTCGCCGATGGCGATGAGCAGCACCCGGCCACGGTCAGGGTGCGCCAGCTCGCGACCGCGGAAGCGCACGGTGACCTTGAGCTTGTCGCCCTCGTCGAGGAACTTCGCGGCGGAGCGGATCTTCGTGTCGATGTCGTGGTCGTCGATCTTCGGAGAGACCCGGATCTCCTTCCACGTCACGGCCTTCTGCTTTTTCTTCGCGTCCTTGGCCTTCTGCTGAAGGTCGTAGCGGTACTTCCCGAAGTCACCCATGCGCGCCACCGGCGGCTGGACGTTCGGTGCGATCTCGATGAGGTCGTAGCCCTCTTCCTGCGCCTTCGCGAGCGCGCGCGCAGTCGGGATGATCCCGAGCTGCTCGCCATTGGGACCGAGAAGGCGAACGGTAGGAACGCGGATCGCTTCGTTGATCCGCAGTTCGGGCGTGGCTATAGGGAGACCTCGGTTAGTGGCGTGAGAATGCCGCTAGCAGTGCGGCCGCTCCCCGTGAAAGAACTTCAACTGGAACGAGCATATCACCGGGCGAGGTAATCGAGCAGGCGTTCGCGGACCTTCGGCCACTCATCTTTGGTGATGCCGAAGATCACGCTCGTGCGGAGATGGCCATCGGCCAGGACACGCTCGTTCCGGAGCTCTCCTTCTCTTGTCGCGCCGAGCCGCACGATCGCGTCTTGTGACCGTTCGTTCCGTTTGTCGGTTTGCAGCCACACGCGGTTGGCGCCAAGCGTCTCGAACGCGTGACGGAGGAGTAGCAGCTTGCACTCCGTGTTGACGGGAGTTCGGCGCGCGCCCTTTCCGTACAGCGTGTATCCGATCTCGAGGGTGCGGTTCGGCGGATCGATGTGTGCGTAGCGAGTCGTGCCCACGAGCACACCGTCCGACTTCCGGATCACCGCGAAGGGCAACTGCGTCCCGAGGATCTGTTGGTCGAGCGCCCAGCGGATGTAGCGCTCGTATCCGCGGATGCCTTGCGGCCGTGGCTGCATCCAGAACCAGATGTCGTCCTCGTCCGCGGCTTCGAAAAGGGCCTGCGCGTGCTCGGTACGCAAGGGCACGAGCCGCACGTGTTGGCCCTCGAGCGTGACCGGCCGGGGGTCGAAGTCCGGACGCGGCCGGCCTTTCACGATCCCCATCTTCACGTCGTCGACGAAGCCGTCCTCTGTCCCGACTCCATCCCTCTCGACGCCCTCGACCTCGAACCCGACGGATTTGTACATCGCGATCGCGCGATCGTTGAAGCCGACGACCGAAAGACCGACCCGGTGCAGTCCAAGCTGGTCGAAGAGGTATTGCAGGAGCGCCTCCAGCGCGTCGCGACCGAGGTGCTTCCCCCAGAGATCTGGCTCGCCGATCCCGATACCGATCTCCGCGCTCTGCCCTTTCGGGTGGTAGTCGCGGTAGTTCGCGAAGCCGATCGGCCGGCCGTCGTGCTCGATGACCCAGCAGGCCGAGTCGCCCGGGCGCGACATGCGCTCGATCCAAGCGCGTGCGTTCTTCTCTTCGAACGTACCCGGCTTCTGACCCCATTGGTAGTAGCGGAAGGCGGTGTCGCTCCCCCACCTCATCAGGAGCGGCGCGTCGTCGTAGCTCATGGGGCGGAGCGTCACCTTGGAGCCGCGAAGAACTGGAACGCTCAAGCCATCGCGTCCCCGGCGCTGGGCTCGTGCTGCGAGAAGTCCGCCGGGAGCGCCTTGCTATGGCGCTCCTTCTTGATGCGATCAATGAACGCGTCGAGCGCGACGCCACGCTCCTCCTCTCGCGAGCCGCGGCGGCGCACGGACACCGTGCCGCCGGCGGCCTCCTTATCTCCCACGACCAGCATGTAGCTCGCCTTGCGCTGCTGCGCTTCCTTCACGCGGTTGCGCAGATCGCCGGCCTGCTCGTCGAGATGCACCCGAAAGTCTTCGGCGCGCAGCTTCTTGGTGATGTCGCGCGCGTAGTCCAGTGCTGATTCACGTACGGGGATGACCGCGGCCTGTTCCCAGTTGAGCCACAGCGGAAAGTTCCCGGCGTAGTGCTCGATGAGACCGCCGACGAACCGCTCGAGGCTGCCGAAGAGCACCCGGTGGATCATGACCGCGCGCTCGCGCTCGCCCTTCTCGTTCACGAACGTCACATCGAAG
The DNA here is from genome assembly GCA_036389995.1 of Candidatus Limnocylindria bacterium. Taxonomy (GTDB): domain Bacteria; phylum Chloroflexota; class Limnocylindria; order P2-11E; family P2-11E; genus 3-1-20CM-2-70-9. The sequence goes on from DASWCR010000016.1 coordinate 7,835, forward strand.
CGTTCGGGAAGGTTGAGGTCGACCTGGATCGTCGGCCCCTGCCACTCGCGGCCGATCGCATCCTTCATCTTGATGTCGATCTTCGGCGCGTAGAAGACGCCACCGCCCTCGTCGATCTTGTACGGGACCTCGCGCACGCCGAGCGCGTCCGCTAACGCCTTCTCCGCTTTGTCCCACATCTCGTCCGTGCCGAGGCGCCGCTCGGGACGGGTCGACAGGTAGATGACCGGCTCCGTGTATCCGAACGTCCGAAGGAACTCCATCGCAAGATCGAAGACCTTCCCGATCTCGTCCTGCGCCTGCTCCCACGAGCAGAAGATGTGCGAGTCGTCCTGCGTGAACCCGCGGACGCGCAGCATGCCGTGGAGCGCGCCGCCGCGCTCGTACCGGTAGACCGTGCCGAGCTCGCCGATGCGCATCGGCAGGTCACGGTAGCTGTGGATCTTCGACTGGAAGACCTTGATGTGCCCGGGGCAGTTCATCGGCTTTATCCAGAACTTTTGGCTGCCGTCATCCAGCAAAAGAGGGCCGTACATGTTCTCGCCGTACTTATCGAGATGTCCCGAGCGCTGATAGATCTTCTCGCTCGCGATGTGGGGTGTGTAGACGAGCGTGTAGCCGCGCTCGTGATGCACCTTGCGCCACCAGTTCTCGAGCTCCTCGCGCACGATCGAGAGGTTCGGCAGCCACAACACCAGGCCCGAACCGAGCTCCTCGTCGATGCGGAAGAGCTCCAGCTCCTTGCCAAGCACGCGGTGATCGCGCCGCTCGATCTCCTGAAGCCGCTTCAGGTAGTCGTCGAGCTGCTTCTGATCTGGCCACACTGTGCCGTAGATGCGCTGGAGTTGCGGATTGCGCTCGTTACCGCGCCAGTACGCACCGGCGATCGAGAGCAGTTTGAACGGGCCGATCTTCCCCGTCTTCTCGACGTGTGGCCCCTTGCACAGGTCGACGAACCCGTTGTGCTGGTAAACGCTGACGCGTCCGTCCTCGACCTCGTCGTCGCTGTCTTCGTCGGCGCCCTTCTCCGCGAGCTTGCGGATCTGGTCGACCTTGTAGTCCTGGTTCCGTTCGCCGAAGAATTTCAGCGCGTCCGGCACGCGCATGTCGCGATGTTCGAAGGGCGCGTCCTGCTTCACGACCTCGTGCATCTTCGCTTCGATCTTGCCGAGGTCGTCCGGGGTCAGCGGCCGTGGGAGATCGAAGTCGTAGTAGAAACCGTCCTGTACCGGCGGCCCGAAGCCAAACTTCGCGCCCGGAAAGAGCTCGAGGACGGCGCCGGCCATCACGTGCGCGGTCGAATGCCGCAGCGCGTAGAGCGCGTCGGGGGCGCTTCGCGCCAGGGGCCCCTGCCCCTGCGCCCCCCGTCCCCCGAGCCTTCGCTCTGTCTTCGCCATGGTCCGCCTCCTGCCCAAACAAAAATCCCCGTCCCGTGCACTGGGACGAGGATCGGCTCGCGGTTCCACCCAGCTTCGCTGGTCTTCCTGACCGGCGCGCTTCGTTGATGGCTATACGGGGCCTACCCCATTCGCTCGGCGGTGGTCGATCGCGGGGTCGCTTCGCCGGGCTCACACCGTCCCCGGTTCGCTTGCAGCGCTACCCGCGCTCGGTATCCGCGTCGTCGCGTCGAAACGAGCATACCGCGGTCGAGCTATCCAGTGGCGCTCGCCGGCGCGGAAGCACGATCCGCCACGCGCCAGACGAACATGAGCGGGACGGCGGTCACCGCGAAGATGGCACCCGCAAGGCCGATCGCCGCCGGTGCGCCGAACCGGTCGGCAAAAGCCAGGAGCACCGGCATCGCGATCGCAAGCCCAAGCTCGAACAGCAGCGCACCCAGCGACAGGATCGTCGCGCGCTGGCCGCTGGGGATCAGATGGTTGAGCCGCGCTGAGAGCAGCGGCGTGAGGAGCGCTGGAACGAGCGCGACGGCGAGCATGAGCGCAAGCGACGGAATCGACGGAAGGGCCGCCAGGATGGCCGTTGCAGCGATGAGTACAGCGAGCGCCACCGCGACCACGCTTGTGAGCTCGAGGCGGCCCTCCGTTCCATGCGCGAGCCATGAAGCAACAACTGTGCTCAGCTGTACCCCGATGACGACGACGCCGAGGGCCGCAAGCGGCAGCCCGACTCCAACCGCATACGGCTGTAGCAACACGTAATACACGACCAGTGGCACGATGAGGATCGTCGCGTTCAGCAGGACCAGCGCGCGCACTACCGGCCGCCGCGCCGCGATGCGCACTGCGGTCTTCAGATTCCTCCAGTAGCCAAGGTACTCGTCGTCCTCGCTCGTGCGCGGTGGCTCGTGGATCGTGAGAACGAGACCAGCCGCCGCGAGACCGAGGAACCCGCAGATCGTGAAGCAGAGACTGATGTCGATCGTGGCGATCGCCGCGCCGACGAGCGACGCGATGCCCTGGGACGCTTGATTGATCGCGGCGTAGCGGCCGGACTGCTTGGCCGCCTCCGCCGCGCGTCCGTCAGCCTTGAGGCTGTCATAAAGGAGAGCCGAATCCGCGCCGCTCACGAATGCGGTGGATGAATTCCACAGTGCGTACCCCAGCAGGAACGCGGGCGAGAGCGCCTCCGCGAGGATGAGGAACATCGCGAGTCCGTAGAGCGAGGCGCCGACGGCAATGGACGCTTTGCGACCCCAACGGTCGGCGATCGCCCCGGTCGGAACCTCGAGGAAGGCGGTGATGGTCCAGGCGACACCCTCGAGGAGGCCGACCTGAGTAAGGCTCAGTCCTTTGCGCTGGAGGAACACCACCCAGATCGGCACCCACAGGATGAACATGAGCAACGCCTGCACAGCGAAGAGCCGCCAGATGTTGCCGCGATAAGACGTAGCAACTGTTCCCACTGGCGTTTGCGGCCTCAGTTTGCGACTTGGGGCCGCCGCCGGCCGAGCCTTAATCCAGACCCCCACACCGCCTCAACGGGAGAAGCCGAGCCTCTCTCCTGATGCTGGGGCGGAAGCTCGGGATCGGGATCGCACCGGAGTCCGGCGGCTCGGTCGCGGCCGAGCCCCGCTCGGCCCCGTGGGTTCGTCCGGGGGTCGCGGCGGTCCACGCGCAGCTGCCGGCGAGCAGGGCGCACGTCCTCTTGGCCGCGGCGGCCAGCGACCGAGCTCTTGCCATCAGCCTCGCCGCGGCCGCGCTGGCGGCCAGCCTCTTCAGGCTTCCGGGCACGAGCCTGTGGAGCGACGAGCTCTTCTCGGTCGAGCTCGTCAGCCAGCCGTGGCAGGTGTTCTGGGGCTTCTTGACCACCCACGAAGCGAACATGGCGCTCTACTACCTGCTCCTTCGTGGTTGGCTGTTCGTGACCGGGTTCCTCGGCGTGACGCCCGATGAGCTCGTGGTGCGCGCGCCATCCTTGTTCGTCGCCGTTCTCGGGGTGGCCGTCGTCTTCTGGATAGGTCGGCGGTTCGGCGGACGGATGGTGGGCGCCGCAGGGGCGACCCTGTACCTCCTCAACTTCGTCCAGCTCACGAAAGCGCGCGAAGCGCGGTCCTACGCCCTCGAGACGTTCCTCGTTTGTCTGGGCTGGTACGCGTTGGTGGCGGCTCTCGCCGCGGAGCGGAACCGCGGCCGATTGTGGGCGGCCTACGTTCTCGCCATGACGCTCGCGGTATACGCGCACCTCTTCAGCGTGCTCATCCTCGCATCACAGCTGATCGCGTTCGGTGCGCTGCTCGTTCTTCCGAACGAATGGCGGGACCGCGTCCGGCGCTCGGTCCGCCCGATGGCGGTCAGCGTTGCCGCGATCTGCATCGCGGTCCTTCCCATGGCGCTCTACGTCGCCGGCCACGGATCGACGAATGCGTGGATCCCGCCGGCGAACGCGGTGGCCTTCCTTCGCCTGCTCTGGAACATGGCCGGCCACGACGTGATGTACGGCTCACTTCTGGGCGCCGCGGCGATCGTCGCGGCGGCCTTCGTCGTTCGCGCCAGACGCCGAGCTCAAGGGTCGGGGGCTCCTCTTCCGAGACCTCTCGCGATCGCGCTCGGGTGCTGGCTCTGCTTCCCCGTCGCCCTCAGCTTCGCGGTCACGCAGGGCTACCTGAACCTGCATCTCTTCGCGTGGGGCTATCTCGTCGTCGTCGTGCCGGCGCTCTGCCTGCTCGGCGGGGCCGGCGTCGCGGCGCTGCCGTGGCCGCGGGTCCGACTTGTCGCTGCGATGGCCCTCGTCGTCGCCGCGGGGTTCGCGACACCGATCTATTCGTCCCTACAGGCGCAGGATTTTCGGAGCGCTTCGCGCTGGATCGCGGTGCGCTATCAGCCCGGCGACGGATTGGTCAGCACCACTTGGTCATCCACGCTCGCGATGGACTACTACACCCGGATCGGCGCCGTCCCCACCGGGGTCGTTGCAGAAAGTCCCGCTCGCTCGGATTGGGTTGGATATGGAGAGCGGGCTCTCGACCAGCGCGCGGTCGCCGTCTACGCCGCCGCACGTTCCCGCGTCTTTCTGTTGAGCTCGCTCCAGTCGGACGACTCGGCTCTCATGAAGGAGCAGGTCCAGACATTCGAGACTGTCTTTGACCGCGCGTATGTCTTGGTCGACGACGTCGTGGTGCCATCGGCAAGCGGCCCGATCAGGATCCGTCTGTACGAGACGGGAGCGGCCCGTTAAGGGAGATGAGCGCGCGACGCGGGCGACCTGCTAGAAGACCGCCTCCAGCGTCTCCCAAACTTTTCGTTGATTTTCCGGCGTCGCCGGCCAGCGATCGTCGGCGCGTGGCGTCGCGATGCCGTTCTGGTGGATGAACACGAAGGCCACCTGCTGAAGCATCGCGAGCGCCTCGTTGCGAGACTCGTGGTCGCGCCAGTCAAGGATGAGCGCCCGGGCGCGGGTGGCGCGCTGGTGGATGCGATCGAGGACGACGTACGTGTCGCCCTTCGGCCAGATGTTCGCGTTTACGTCGATGCCGTTGACGAATAGGACACCCATCAGGTCCGCGTTGCTGAAGTCGTTGCCGGTGAACGCGTTCGCGGCCCGCACCGGGTCGATCCGCTCGGCCGCGTGGCCCCACGGCTTCCCGTGGAACGTGACGTTGCGAATCGGCCCGCTGAATGTGCAGTTCACGAACTCAGCGCATGCGGCAATCCAGCCGTCGATGTTCGTGCGAGCGAAGTTGCAGCTCTCGAACCGCGCCTGACCGGGCCGGACGGCGTGGAGATCCGCGCCGTCGAAGCGGCATTCGCGGAAGATGCTTTGCCTTCTGCTCGCGAAGAGCGTCTGCAGACGCTCG
>DASWCR010000017.1:0-20638 GCA_036389995.1 Candidatus Limnocylindria bacterium
CGCGCTCGCGCGATGGGCTTTCGCGGCTTCGCGCACCGGCGCGATGATGCGCTCGGGATCGGCGACGTCAGTTTCGTCCAGGTTCACGGCGACGAGGACCGGCATGCGGGTGAGGAACCGGAAGCCGCGGATGGCCTTTTCCTCGTCCGGATCGAGGTCGAGGTCGCGAAGCGGACGCTCCTCGGCGAGCGCCGCGACCGCGCGCCGCAGCACTGCCTTCTCGCGCTCCTTCATCTCGCGCTCCGGTCCCTTGGAGCTGCGAAGCTCCGGCTCGATGCGCTCCAACCGTCGCTCGACGACGGCGTGATCCGCGAAGAGAAGCTCCACCTCCACCGTGGACAGGTCGCGCACCGGGTCGACCGAACCATCGACGTGCGGGACCGACGGCGCGCTGAACGCGCGAACGACGTGAACGATCGCGTCGGCCGTGCGCAGATCGCCGAGCTTCTGCGGAGAGATCGCTTGACCCGGCTTCTCCGCACGCGCAAGGCCGATGTCGCGGTACATGACCTCGGCGTGCGTGATCTTTTTTGGTTTGTAGAGCGCGGCGAGCTGCTCGACGCGCCGGTCCGGCACCTTGGCGACGCCGACGTTCGTTTCCGCCTCGGCGCCGGCGAAGGCGCCGGTCGACGCATGGGCGCCGGTCAGCAGATTGAACAGGGTGGTCTTGCCGACGTAGGGCAGACCGGTGATCGCCGAGACGACGTTCATGCGAGCCGCGTCTCCCGGACGTCCGGCGGATCCTCGTGGAAGATCGCGCGCGCGATCGTCTGGAACCGGGCGACCGGTCCGGTGCAGAAGAGGGCGTGCTCGGCGCGCCCGCCATCTCTGGTGAGCCGATGCGAGGCGAGGACCTCGCGCACCGCGAGCGCGGTCGTCGTCGCGGAGTCGACCACGCGAACGTCGCGGCCGGCGACCTTCTCGATCGCGGCGCGCAGCAACGGGTAGTGCGTGCACCCGAGAAGCAGCGTGTCGACGACCGGCCGGACGACCCCGCCCTCGGTGAGGAGCGGCTCGACGTACTCGCGCACCGCATCGAGAGCCGCGGGGCTCTCCGCCTTCCCGTCCTCGACGAGCGGGACGAGCTTGGGGCAGGCCTGCTGCGCGACGTCGACCAGCGGGTCGAGATCGCGGAGGGCCCGCACGTACGCGCCGCTTCGGACGGTCAGCACCGTCGCGAGGACCCCGACCGCGCGCCGAGCCGTCGCTGAGAGCGCCGCGGCCGCACCCGGCCGGATGACGCCGATCGTCGGCACAGGGAACTCGTCGCGCACGGTCTCGAGCGCGACCGATGTCGCTGTGTTGCACGCGATCACGACGAGCTTGCAATCGGCCCTGGCGAACCAGCGCATCGCCTCGCGGGTGAAGCCGACGACCTCCGCGGGCTCGCGCGGGCCGTACGGCATGCGTGCCTCGTCGCCGAGATAGATCGTGGACTCGTTCGGGAGCTGCCGACGGAGCTCGCGCAGCACCGTGAGCCCGCCGACGCCCGAGTCGAACACGCCGATCGGCCGGTCGGCGGCCCCGTTCACGGAGTTCTAGCGGCGCTGCTGCTGGACGAGCGCGTTCGCGAGAGCGTCGATCGCCTTCGAGACCGGCGCATTGGGAGACGAGAGCACGAACGGCTGCTGTTTGTTGAGCGATTCGGCGACGACCTTCCAATCGGTCGGGATCTCGCCAACGACCGGAAGGTTGAGGGTGTGCTCGATGCCGCCCTTCGACATTCCGTGCGCGCTATCGGACTGATTGACGACGAGAAGGATCGGGATCCGTCCCTTGTAGCCGAGGGCCTCGAACGTGTCGACCGCGGCCCGCGTGTTCGCGATCGAGGCCTGCATGTAGGTGACGACGAGCAGAATGATGTCCGCGACATCGAGCATCGCGAGGGTCTCTTCTCCGAGCTTCGAGGGCGCGTCGACGATGACGTAGTCGTGGTCCTCCGCGAGCAGCTGCATCGCCCCCGCGACGTCTGGCGCGGCCATGAGCTCGGCTTCCTCGGGACGTGGCGGGGCGAGGAGGACGGCGACGCCGCTCGGTCCTTCCCAGAGCACCTCTGAGAGGGACGTGCGCATGCCCTGACCGGTGGGCAGATCGACGATCGAGCGCGTCGCGGGCGGGACCTGGAGAACGTGACGGACGGACCCGAACTGCATGACGCCATCCATGAGAGCGACGGAGTGTCCGCGACGACGGAGGATCGTGGCGAGGTTCACGGCGATGGTCGTTTTGCCCGATCCACCTTTTGGCGAGAAACAGACGATCATCCGCCCCTTGAGCCGGACGTCGCGCTTGCCGATGGCCAGTGCGGTCGCGAGCTCGTTGGCCCCGCCTGGCAGGATGAAGACTGCGTCGATGCCTTGATCGGGCTTTGGATCGATCGGACGCTGCGGGACCGTGACCATGACGATCCGCGTGCCGGGTGACGAGGCGCGGACACGCTTGGCGAGATCGAAGCCCGTGCTTTTCCCTGATAGGAGCGCGTCGATCAGGACGGCGTCGGGCTTCTCCGTGGTCACGCGGATGAGCGCGGCGTCTCCATCCTTCTCGACGCCGACGAGCTCGGCTTCCTTCTCGCGTGAAAGCATTTGCTGGAGGTGCTGGGCGACCTGCGGCAGGTCCTCGATAAGGAGAACTCGTTTCATGCGGCGCGAGTGTATGTGTTCGAGCGCCGCCGGAGTACGGTGTGGGCGGCCCCGGCCACAAGAAGCGCGACCGCGATGAACGAGAGTCCCACGCCGGCCGTTATGCCCTGCCAGTACCACTCTGGATACAGGCGGATCAGGTTGCTGTCAGGTGCGAATAGAAAGTTGCCCTGAGGGAAGAAGATCTCGTGGAAAAGCAGAAAGAGCTGATCGAAGGCCAAGACCGCGGCGACGCCAATCGCCGCGACGAGAGCCGTGGCGGCGAGCGCGCCGTCCCGAACGAGTCGGAGCGCCCGCCCTTCGCTTTGGGCCCGTCTCGTGCGGAACCCGACGATCCCCAGTGCGAGGATCGCGACGAGCTCGGCCCCTCGGAACACATTCCGCACATCCGCCATGTGCTCGTACTCCCCGCCGCTGAAGGTGCCGAGGCCCTCAGGGGGCGAACCGCTTAAGCCAACGACGTATGCGGTCCAGCGCCGGTGCCAGTCGAGCAAACCTGGGAGATCGACTGACCACACAACGGGTGTATCTGTGAGGAGCCTGCTCGTAAAGGTCGTCCCCTTGACTCCATTCAAGTTCGCGAGCATCGCGTACGCCCAGTCGCCGCTCCACACGAGCGCGAGTGCGACGAGGCCGCAGATGGCGAACGCGATCCCGAAGATCACAACATCGGTGCGGTGCGATCTCACGCGGGGATCGCGCCCAGGCCAGGCCGGTCCGAGTACACGAAGCGGCCCGCCTTCACGCCGACCGCGCGATACGGATCGTCGGTGATGAGCAGGTTGCCGTCGAGATCGGCCCACTCGACCGCCGGCGCGAGGTGCGCCGCGGCGGCGATCGCGACGCTCGTCTCGGCAGCGCGGCACCCGAGCATCACCTTCAGCCCGCCATCGTGCGCCGCGGCGATCATCGCGCGCGCCGCCGCGACGCCGCCGCACTTCTGAAGCTTCACGTTGATGCCGTCGCACGCACCGATAAGACCCGCGACGTCGCTCGCGCGGACCGCCGCCTCGTCGGCCACGATCGGCAGCGGCGACGCGTCGCGCACCCGGCGGAGGCCTTCGATGTCCTTCGGATCGATCGGCTGCTCGACGAACTCCAGGTCGAACGGCACGAGCGCGGCGATCCGTGCCGGCGCCTCAGCGGCGGTCCACGCGGCGTTCGGATCGACGCGGATCGTTCCGGAGAAACGCTCGCGGATCGCTTTGAGCGCGGCGACTTCGTCGCCATGACCGAGCTTGACCTTGAGCACGGTGAAGCCGTCGGCCGCGGCCTTCGCGGCGCGCTCGGCCATGACCTGTGGCTCGGCGATCCCGATCGTGAAGGAGGTGGGCGGCGGCTCGCCGGCGGCGAGGCCGAGAAAATCGCGCAGGGTGACACCCGCGGCCTGCGATGCGCGATCGTGGGCCAGCACGTCGATCGCACAGCAGGCCGCACCGCCGTGCGGGAACCGGCGCTCGAGCGCGGCGTTCAGGCTCGTCAGATCCAGCGGATCCTCCGACAGCGCATCGACCGCCCCTCGAACGTCGCGCTCGACGGTCTCGGGCGTCTCACCGAAGAACGCGTCCGGCACGCCCTCGCCGCGCGACACGCGGTCGCCTTCGCGTAGCTCGACCAGCACCACCTTCTTCGTGGTGTGCGTCGCACGGCTTATGACGAACGGAACGGCGAGGTGCAGCTCGACCGTACGAACCGTGACGTTCACGCGGGGACGCCCTCACGGAGTGCACGCGCGATCCGGTCGGCGCCGACTGGGCCTTCACGTATTGGATCGGCGGCCGGGAGCCCGGTCTCCGTCGCTGCGCTCTGGATGAGCGCGTAGGCGAACTGCTCGCTCACGTCGGCCGTGTTGACTGCGACCGCCACGACCCGCGCCGGCGGATAGCCGGGCGGCCGCCGCCATGCGGCCGCGTCCTCGTAGATGCGGACGTACTCGCGGAGCGTCCGAAGCGGCTGCCGATCGTCGTATCCCTTGACGCTGTGCCGCATCGCCTCGTGGCAGAGCACCATCACGTCCGGCGCCGTGCCGTGGAGCAGACCGAGTGTGACGCCCGAGAAGCCGGGGTGCGTGAGCGACCCCTGCCCTTCGACGACCACCCAGTCGGCCCGCTCGGCGGCATCGCAGACCATGAGCTCGGCGGCTCCAGCGATGAAGTCCGCGACGACCGCATCGACCGCGATCCCGCCTCCGGCGATCGCGATCCCGGTCTGTCCCGTCGCGACGAACTCAACGCGTTCGCCCGCGCGGCGCAGCGCGGCCACGATCTCGAGCGATGCGGTCATCTTCCCGACCGCTGCGTCCGACCCGACGGTGAGCACAACCCGCACGCCTTCGCGCCGCGCGCGATGGCCGCCGACCGGAATGTCCGGAGGCGGCTCGCGGAGCTCGCGCACGTTCGCGCCGCCGCGCCTCGCCGCGGCCGCGAGCTCGGGATCGGCGAGGACCCGCTCGTGCAGTCCGTTCCACACGTCGACGCCACGCATCAGAGCCCGCGCGAGCGCGGGCCGATAACCCAGAGGGATGCGACCACCGGCGGCGGCCGTGCCGATAAGCAGCACCGTCGCGCCGCGCGCCAAAGCGTCGTCTACGCTCGCGACGACGGGCACGCCCTTTCCGACGCCGACGCATTCCGCCGCGTCCTTCCCCGCCCTCGTCGAGTCGACGACGGCGACGACTTCGAATGGCGCGTAGCGGAGCACTCCAATCGCGGTCTTCGCGGTGGCCCGCGCGAATTGGCCCTCGGCGAGGATCGCGACCTTCATCGGCCTCCGAGATCGCCGCCCTGACGCAGAAAGCGACCGTGCCGCTCGCGCGCGGTCTCACCCAACTCGAGCGCCACTCCTCCGTTCACGATGACGTAGTCGATCCCGACCGGGTACCGGTGCGGGTCGTCGTACGTCGCGGCATCCATCACGCGTGCCTGATCGAAGACGACGAGATCAGCGAAAGCACCCTCTCGAACGACGCCGCGATCGTGCACGCGCGGGCGCGACGCGGTCAGCGACGTCATCTTGCGAACGGCGTCCTCGAGAACGAGGACGCGCTCGTCGCGCGCGTATCGGCCGAGCACGCGAGGAAATGTCCCGTAAGAACGCGGGTGCGGCTTGCCGAACGACAGCGGACCGTAAGGCGCGTTCGCACGTGAATCGCTCCCGATACAAATCCACTCTTTCGCCATCACGTACCGAACGTCGTCCTCGCTCATCGAGTGATGGACGATGTCGACGGCGCCGTCGTGCTCGATGAGCGCGTCGCAGGACCACTCGAGCGGATCGCGGCCGGCCTCATCGGCGAGCTGCTGCACGCTCTTCCCTGCCCACTCCGGATGGTGCCGCGCCCGCGCGATGACGATGCGGTCGAAGGAGCGCCCGGTCTCGACCTCTTCGTTCCGGATCCGGGCCCGCACGGCCGGATCGCGAAGACGCTCGCACATCTTCGCCGTCCCGCCCTCGTGCACCCAGTTCGGGATCGTGACCGCGAGTCCGGTGGACGACGCGGTATATGGGTACTGGTCGGCCGTGACGTCGACGCCCTCGCCGCGGGCGCGCTCGATCAACGCGGTCGACTCCTTGACCTTGCCCCAGTTCTTCTGTCCCGACGCCTTGTGATGCGAGAGCTCCACCCGGACACGGGAGCGCCGGCCGATCTCGAGATTCTCTTCGACCGCATCGAGAAGATGGGTCGATTCGTTGCGGATGTGGCTCGCATAGAGGCCGCCTTTATCGCGCACGACCTCGCAGAGCGCGGCGAGCTCGTCCGTCGTCCCGAAGGCGCTCGGCGGGTAGATGAGTCCCGACGCGAGCCCGATCGCGCCTTCGTCCATCGACTTCGCCAGAAGGGCGCGCATCCGCGCCAGCTCGTCCTTTGTCGGCGCGCGGTCGTCCGCACCCATCACGCAAGACCGCAGCGTGCCGTGGCCCACGAACGAGCACACGTTGATGGCGGGCTTGACCCGGTCGACTGCGTCGGCGTACTCGCCGAAGGACGACCAGGTCCGCTGCACGTTCAGGCGCGAGAGCTCCCGGTCGAGCTCGGCCTCGGCGAGGCCGCTCACCGGCGCCGACGAGCCACCGCAGTTCCCGCAGATGACGAGCGTCACACCCATGTGCAGCGCGCTCTCGAGCGCGTCGTTCACGAACATCGCCTCGTCGGAATGCGAATGGATGTCGATGAACCCTGGCGCGATGACACGATCCTTCGCCTCGATGACCCGCGCCCCGTTCTTTGCGAGGTCGGAGCCGACCGCCGCGATGCGTCCGCCCCGTATTGCGACGTCCGCCGGCTTCCCCGGCGCTCCGGTCCCGTCGATCACCGTTCCGCCGCGGATGAGGAGGTCGGTCACGAGTGCCGTCGCTCGAGTCTCTGCCCGCGCTCCTTCCGTTTCGCCACGACGAGGAGCTTGCGTGACCGCGCGTCCGCCGGATTCCCGTCGTAATCGCCGTGCAGCGTCTCGATGACGAACCCGGCCTCCGAGAAGAGCAGCTCCGCTTCCCGCCGGTAGAGGTAGTGGATCGTCGTCGTGCCGCCGATCCGCTGCACCGCCCCGTGGTCGTCGGTCTCGTCGTACCAAATGCGCTGCGTCAAACCGTCGACGTTGGCGCGGCTCGACGAGAACTTCCGCACCGCGCGAGCGCTCTCCGGGTCCACGCGCTCCCACTCGTCGACCACGCCGCCGTCAAGGCCGACCACGACCTCCGGATCAGGCTGGAACACATCGATCGCGACCCGACCGCGCGGCGCGAGATGCTCGCGCACGCGAGCAAGGCACGACCAGCGGTCGTTCGGGTCGAGCATGAGGAACGAGTTGGCGGCGACGAAGACGAGCGCGAACGCCTCATTGAAAGAGAACGCGCGCATGTCGCCCTCGACCCAGCGGACCTCGACATTCGCCCGGCGCGCGCGCCGCTCGGCCCGCTCGAGCATCGCACCGGAGCGGTCCAATCCGACAATGTGATGGCCGTCCTGAGCGATCGGAACCGTGATCCGGCCCGTCCCGCAGCCGAGCTCGAGGATCGGGCCGCCGGTCCGGCGCGCGAGGCCGCTGAACCACTCGACGTCCGGTCCTCCTTCCAGTGGCGCGGCATCGAGATCGTAGAGCGCCGCAAGGCGCGCGGCCTCGGCCGGATCGCGTTCGGCGCCCTGCCAGTCACGCGGCACGGCCGTCACGACCAATCTCCGGCTCCGCCGGAGACACGCTCAGGGCTGATTAACTCCCTCCTCACGGCACAGCCGCTCGTCGCTCGTTTCCATGTGCCTCCTTCGCGTGTTTGAGGAGCGCCGGCTCCGTGAACACGTCGAGCGCCGTCATCGCGAGCGCCTTGGCGGCCAGGTGCATCGTCTCGAGCGCTCGCGGCGCCCGCGCCGCCTCCGTGAAGGCGATGGAATGTCCTGGCACCGGACCTTCGGTAATCGAGAGGAACGGGTGGATACCGGGGATCACGGTCGTCACGTTCCCCATATCCGTGGACCCGTGCGTGTCCGCGGGCCGCCGCGGCTGCATCATGCGCCCGAGCGTCCGGACGTTCTCGGCAAAGGACTCCGCGAGAGGACGGTTGGTGCTGACGACCTCGCAGACGTCGCTCCATGTCGGGCGGATCTCGGTGCCGGTCGCGACGGCCGCACCTTCGAAGCACGCGAGGACCCGCCGCCGAAGGTCGGCAAGGTATGTGTTGTCGGGCGAACGGACCATGAGCCTCGCGGCGGCGCGGTCCGGAATGATGTTCGCCGCCTTTCCGCCGTCGGTGATGATCCCGTGGATCCGCGAGTCGCTCCGGACCAACAGGCGGAGCGCCGACATCGCGGTCCAGCCGAGGACGAGCCCGTCGAGCGCATTGACGCCGTCGTATGGCTCGGCTGCGGCGTGCGCGGCCTTTCCCAAAAGCTCAACGTCGAGGTTGACCATCGCGAGCATGAGCGGATCGATCTCGTCGCGGTCGCCGGGGTGGTACATCAGCGCGGCATCGACTCCCTGGAACGCGCCGCCCCTCATGAGCTGGACCTTTCCGTTGCCGCGCTCCTCGGCGGGGCAGCCGATGACACGCACGCGGCCACGGACGCCGTCGAGGGTGTCGCGAAGCGCGAGGAACGCTCCGACCGCAGCCGTTCCCATGAGGTTGTGCCCGCAGCCGTGGCCGATCCCCGGCAACGCGTCGTATTCGCCGAGGATCGCGACGAGCGGACCGCCCGACCCCGCCTCCGCGGCGAACGCCGTCTCGACGCCTCCGGCCCCGCGCTCGACCGAGACCTTCTCCGACTCCAGGTAATCCGCGAGCGAGCTCGAGGCGAAGCGCTCCTCGAAGGCGAGCTCAGGCCGGGCGTGGATCTCGAGCGCGAGCCGGTCGAGCGCTTGCGCACGCGCGTCGACACGCTCGGAGATCCGCTTCTTGCGCGCCGCGGTGTCCAAGTCGTCCTGAGGCTACCCCGAACGCGCCGTGGGACGCGCGGTCAGAACGAGCTCGGCCAGGACGAAGCCGGCGACGACGAATCCGCCGGTGATGAGGGAGAGGCCGTCGACCGCGCGAAGAAGACCGAGCGCCGCGAGGAGCGCCCCGACCTCGATGCCGCGACGGAGAGCGCGAGCGCGCTGCGGCCGGCGGCGACGCGGGCGCGCGAGCGCGGCATCGCGCTCTTCGACGGCAAGCCCGACGAGGGCGACCGCGCATGCGACGGCGATGGACGAGGCGCCGACGACCGCCGCGACCGCGAGCGGCTCGGTCGGATCGCGGGACAGCAGCAGGAAAACGAGTGCCGCGATCGCCGCCAGAGCACCGAGTGCGAGCAGCTGTTTGGTCAGCTGTCCTCGACCTTCGATCGCGGCTCCATGAGAAGAGGAAGCGCGACCTGCTCGCCACCCGCTGCGATCGGAGCCTGCGCGAGTGTCTCGATCGCGCTCGACGCGCGCGACAGCGCGCGGTCGGTCTCGTCGAATTTCTTCGTCGCGTTCTCGAGATGGCGGCCAAGCTGGTCGTGGAGCTCGACGAATCGTTCGAACTCCCGTCGGACGGCCGCGACCCCCTGCTGAAGCTCGCGCGTGCGCTCCTGCATCGCGAGACCTCGAACGCCGAGTGAGACGACCTGAAGGTACGCGAGAAGCGTGTTCGGAGAAGCGGGGATGACTTTGCGCTCCGCACAGTACGCGCGCAGGTCGGGCTCCCCTTCCTCTTCGCGCAGCACGAGGTCGTAGTAGATCGACTCCGACGGGATATACATGAGGGCGAAGTCGATCGTGCCATCCGCCGGCGAGACGTAGCGGCCGACCGCGTCGATATGCCGACGGACCTGCTGGAGGAACGCGCGCTTCTTGGTGCGACGCTCCGCCTCGTCGGCGGCGTTGGCGAGCGCGTTCCAGGTCTCATTAGGGAACTTCGCGTCGATCGGCACGATGCGACCCGCGTAGCGGACGATCGCGTCGACGCGCGAGCCGTCCTTGTACGTGTATTGCACCTCATAGGCGCCCGCAGGCAGCGCGTCGTGGAGCAGCCGCTCGAGAAGGAGCTCGCCGAATCCGCCGCGTGCTTTCGGCGCGCGGAGCAGGTCCTGGAGCGAGCCGATGTCCTTGGCGAGCTCCCCGATCCGCTGGCTCTGCTCGCCGAGGCTCCCCAGTTGCCGCGATAGATCGGTAAGCGTCCGGTGGGTCGTCCCGGCCTGGCTCGCCAGCTGCTGCTCGGTCGCACCGAGAGAGCGGCTCAGATCCGAACGAAGCTCTCCGACGGAGCGCGCGAGAAGCTCGACCTGCCCCTGCATCCCCTGTTGTGCGGCCTGCAGTTCCACGCGGAGGCCGTCGCGGAGCGCAGAAGCGTCGCCGCTGGCCAGACGCCGGAGGACCACGACCAGCGCGCCCAGGATGGCGATTGCGGCGACGAGCGCGAGAGTCGTGGCCATATCCATCGGTCGGATTGTCGACGCCCGAATGCGTTAGCACAAGCGTTCGACGAAGTTTGTCGTGTGCGGGAGCACCTTCTCGCCGACCGCCTGCCAACACTCACGGACCGCCACTGCGCTAGAACGTCGGGCGTGGAAGCAACCGGACCGACGCGACCGCTCACCTTCCGCGAGTCTGTGGTCTACGGCTTCGGCAACCTGGGCGCGAACGCCGTCTACAACTTCTTGAACGGCGCCGCAGGCCTCTATCTCAACAGATATCCCGAGGTCCCGATCTGGCTGGTCGGCCTGCTCTCGCAAGAGCGGTCCCTGGCGGGCGCCTTCGCGCAACCAATTGTGGGCGCGTTGTCCGACCGCACGCGCACGCGCATCGGCCGGCGGAAACCGTACTTCATCGCCGGGGTTGCACTCACGGCGGCGTCACTCCTCTATCTCTCCGGATTCCCGCCGCTTGTGCCAATGCTGATCGTGCTCTCGATCAACGCGTTCTTCCTCAACGTGGCGGTCGATCCCTACACCGCGCTGATGGCCGACCTCGTGCCGCCGAGCCAGCGCGGGCGCGTCGGGACGGTCCTCGCGATATTCAACATGCTCGGTCAGATCGCGGCGACCCTTATCGCGCTGTTCCTATGGGGCGAGTCACCGCAGCTCGTGTTCGTTCTGGTTGCCGCGATCCTCGTGGTCAGCTTCACCATCACGACCATCGGCGTACGCGAGCCCGAGTCACCGCCAGCGCCGAGAGATCGAGTCAAGATCGACGTCGGCAAATACGTACGCGGCCTCCTCGCACAGCGCGAGCTGACGAAATATGTTCTTGCGGCAGCGGTCTTCTGGCTCGGCACCGGGGGAGTCATCCCCTATCTGACGCGGTTCGCGGTCAACGAACTCGGCACCAGCGAGAGTGACTCCTTCCAGCTCTTTCTCCCCGCGCTCCTGGGAACGATCGTCGGAGCGATCCCCGCCGGTTACTTTGCGGACCGCATCGGAAAGAAACCCGTACTCGCGGTCGGGATGGTCGCGTTCTCCGTCATCGCGCTTATCGGCTCCCAGGTCCAGACCGTCCCCCAGGCCCTCGTCGTCATGGCGTTCATCGGCTTAGCGAACGGAGTCTGGACCGCGCTCAACGTTCCGCTCCTCGTCGACCTCGTCATCCCCGAGCGCGCCGCTGAAATGACCGGCCTCGGCTCCGGGGTTTGGTCCCTCGCGCAACCGATCGGGGCCGTCATCGCCGGGATCCTGATCGGTAACTTCGAGAGCTACCGAGCGTCGTTCGTTGGGGCTGCCGTTCTCGTGTTCGTCGCATTCCTTCTGTTGCTCACCGTACGGGCGCCGAGGGTCACCCGGCCCGCATAGCGACGTCCTTGCGCAGGGACGGGAACCTTCCCCGCACTGCGTTGTATGGAGGCTGAGTGGCGCAAGGGCCATGCAGCCACCGTTCGGAGGAACGAATGCGACGCATCAACGTCATCGCGATCGGCATGCTCCTCACGCTCGGCGCCCTCGCCGGGAGCGCGTTCGCCAAGGAGGGCGCGGTCACCAAGCTCGACGCGCTTCCACCCGGAGGACTTCACGCAGGTCAGATGATCCCGGTCGGTTTCACGATCCTTATGGACGGCGTCGAGCCGTACAAGGCTGACGTCGCGGAGATCGTCGTCCGCAACGGAACCGGCAAGGTCCTCTCCTACCCCGCGACACCACAAGGCCCAGCAGGCCACTACGTCGCGAACGTCTACTTCCCGGCCGCGGGCACCTACACCTGGCAGGTCACCCAGGGCACGTTCTTCGCCCCGTATGACCTTGGGACGGTCGCCGTCCTCGCTCCGGCGGCGGCCGCCGAGACGCAGACCGCTCCCACGAACACGCCGGCCACGAACGACCCGATCTCGCAGGTCATCCCGTTCCTCGCGGGGCTCATCGCGCTCGGCGGTACGCTCCGCCTGGCGCAGCTCCTACGCAGTCAGCGGCGGGCCTCCGCAACGGCGTAACCAACACCAACGAGAAAGGGAGCAGGGTTTTGGCCTTGCTCCCTTTTTTGATTGCACCACACGTCTGTGTGCAATGACGCTCAGCTGCTCATACCGGGACCGCCGACGCGGTCGCGGCACGAGCGGTCAGCGAGCTCGGGCAGATCTGGTGATACGGGCACTGCTGACACGTTCGCAGTCCTTTGGGATTCGGTGCGAACTCGCGCGCACGTATGCGCGCTGCCGTGCCAGTGATGAGACCCCGCACCGCGCCCACGCTGTCCTCCGTCGGGGCGACTGTTCCGCGCTCGCCGCTTTCGAGGTAGTGGAGGACCGTCTGGATCGGCCGCTCGCCATAGACGCGCTCGTGGGCGAGCGCGTAGACCCGGAGCTGCAAACTCTCGTTGGCGGAGCGCTGCGCCCGACCGCTCCCTTCTTCATCTGCGCCGGCCTTGTAATCGATGACGACGGCGCCGTCCGGCGTCCGATCGACGCGGTCCCACCTCCCGACGACGCGGTCCTTCCCGACCATGAAGCTGAAGCGCTGCTCCACGAGATCAGGGATCGGCTGCCCACGCTCCTGCTCGTAAAAGCGACGAAGCGACGCCAGGCCAGCCTGAAAGCGTTCGCTCTCATGGGCAGGGCTGATGAATCCCTCGGCGAGCCATGCCGCTCGAAATACGGCCTGGACCTCAGCGAGACCGGGCTCCGAACCGTCGCGCTTTCGCCGCAGGTAGTCCTTCACCGCCTCGTGCAGCGCGAGGCCGTAGGTCATCTGCGGCGTTGGCAGCGTCGGAATTTGCAGGACGTGCTTGAACCGGTAGAGCAGCGCGCACTTCTGATAGTCGTCGATCGCTTCATATGAAACGGTCAGGACATCGTCGACGCCGAGCGCGGGGAGCGGAGCGTCGGCCTCGCCCGGCGGATGTTGGAACCGCTCGAGCTCTTGTGCGACCTGGAGTCGTGCGCTCAGGCGGGACGGCTCGCGCCCGAGCGCCTCGGCGATGAACCGGCTTGGGCGCGCGGCGCGCTGGTAGCCGTAGTCGATGGCGCTGGTGAAATAGAAGGTGTCCTTCGCCCGGGTCATCGCGACGTAGGCGAGGCGCCGCTCCTCGGCGATGTGCCGATCCCGGTCCGGCGGGGGCATCCGAGCCAGCGCATCGGGAAGCCGGAAGGGATCGAGGCGCGCCTGACCCGGCAAGCGCTCATCGGTGGCGTGCACCAGGAACACCATCCCAAACTCGAGGCCCTTCGCCTTGTGGATGCTGAGGACGTTGACTTGCTCGCGAGAGGTTTCGAAGTCCGCGGCCACCGGATCGTCTCCCGCCTCACGCAGGAGCTCGAGGTGCGGGACGAAGAACGACGCGCGATCAGTCGCGAGCGCGCGGCCGGCGCTCTGAACGAGACGGAGAAACTTCGCAACGTTCCGCGCCTGCTCCTCGACGAGGGTCGAGTCGGGGTCGAGGTATCGAGCGAGAAGCTTCGAGCGATCGAGGAACTCGAACAAGAGCGCGGCCGTGCTGAGCTCCGTCGCGCGTGCGGCGTAGTGAGTCAGGTCCTCGACGAGCCGCTTGGCCGAGGCGACGGCGTCCTCACCCGCGGCGGTCTTTCCCGCGGCGATCTCGTCGAAGACCTCGCGGAGCGGTTTTTGGCGACGGCCACTTCCCTCCATCGCGCGCGCGAGGTCGTCCGCCGGGAATCCATAGAGCGGCGAGACCGCGAGGTGGTACACGTGCCGCGAGTCCGACGGAAGCGCGACCGCGGAAAGGAACGAGATGAGGAGACGGATCTCGGGACGCTCGTACAGCTGGCCGCCGCCGGAGAAGTGCGTGGGAATCTGTCTTTGCGCAAGGGCGTGAAGGAACGGCGTCGCGTCGGCGTTGTTCCGGACCAGGATCGCGAAGTCGCCGAAGCGCCGGTGACGGCGAACGGCTTCGCGCGCGATGAGGTCCGCCACGGTCTCAGCTTCTTCGACGCCGGTCACCTTTTGGATGTGGTCGACATCGAGCTCGTCCGTCGTCTCACGACCGCGGAGCCTCTTGTCGATGCCGAGGCTGGTCTCGAGGCGATCGGGGTTCTTCGTGATGAGCCGATAGGCCGCGTCCAGAAGACCCTGCGATGAGCGACGGTTCTCGATGAGGGGCACCGTCGTGTGATCGGGATAGCTCTCGCGAAAGCGGTCGAAGTTGCGGAGCGTCCCGCCACGCCAGGCAAATATCGACTGATCGTCGTCGCCGACGACGGTGATGTTCCGGTGCGGCTCGGCGAGAAGTCGGAGCAATGCGAACTGGGCGTCGTTCGTATCCTGGAACTCGTCGACGAGGATGTAGCGGAAGCGGTTCCGCAGCCGGGCGGCCGCGGCCGGATGCTCGCGCAGCAGCTTCAGCGTGAGGGCGATCTGATCGCCGAAGTCCACGACCCCATGGCGATCCTTGATACGCGTATACGCGTCGTAGGTCGCGGCGAGCTCCTCGTGCGTCGCCGCCTCGTCTGCTTTCACATCGGCGTCGAGCGAATCCCCCACCGCATCCCTTAATGACTTCGCGTAGGCGACATATGCCTCCGGGGAAACATCCTCGTCGCGTGCGCGCCCGAAGAGATCGAGGAGCGCGCGCACGTGCTGGAGCGGATCGCCCGCCGGCCGGTAGCGCTTCAGGGGAAGGGCGATATCGCATTGGGCGCATCCGTAGAGATGCTCGCGGACCAGAATCACCTGCTCGGCAGGTGACAGAACGCGGAGCTCGCCGCTTCGCCCGAGCTCGAGGGCGAACTCGCGAAAGACCTCGTCGCCGAATCCGTGGAAGGTGCGGATGACGGCGTCGTTCAGTCCGATCGGCGTGTTGATGTCGACGCGCTCCTGCATCTCGGCGGCGGCGCGTTCGGTGAAGGTGACGGCGAGGATCTCGTGCGGCTTCGCCACCCCGGAGGTGATGAGGTGGACGATGCGTGCGGTCAGGACGTGAGTCTTCCCCGTACCAGCACCGGCAACGACGAGCAGCGGGCCGAGACCGTGCTCGACAGCAAGGCGCTGCTCTGGCTGCAGCCCTTGGAGAATGTCTGGACGCGGCTCGCCAAGACGGAAGCTGAGCTGCTCGGTCATCGCAGGCGATCTCGATCGACAGGCTCGGCCCGACCGAAACCCTCTTTACGCGGTTGGGCCGAGGTGGCAGTCCCTAGATAGACCACACGTTCTATTGTCCGTCTTGAGCAAGCCGCTCTGCAAGAGCGATCAGGGTGCGAACAGCCGGGCCTTGGGGCCCCTTGGGGGCATGCGGCCGGTCGCGCTCGAACCAGAACGTGCCAGCGATATCCATGTGTGCCCACTCGGTCCCGTCTTCGACGGCCGACTCGAGGAATGCCGCCGCGGTAATGGCGCCGCCGGCCCGGGCACCGGTGCTGTTCCGAATATCGGCGACCTCTCCTTTGACGTCGTCGCGGTACTCGTCAGTCAGCGGCATCGGCCACATCCGATCGCCGGCCGCCGAAGAGGTCGCACGAACGAACTCGACGAAGGAGTCCGGCTTGCCGAAGAGACCGCTGAAATGCTGGCCGAGGCCGACCGCGATCGACCCAGTGAGGGTCGCGACGTCGACCACGCGCTTGGCCCCTTCGCGCTGCGCGTAGGTGATGCCATCGACCAGGACGAGTCTTCCCTCGGCGTCGGTGTTGATGACCTCGACCGTCTTGCCGCTCATCGCGGTGAACACGTCACCGGGTTTCGTCGCACCGCCCCCCGGCAGGTTCTCGGTGCACGGCGCGATCCCGATGACGTTGACCTTGAGACCGAGCTTCCCGATCGCCGCGAGGGCCGCGACGACCGAGGCGGCCCCGGTCATGTCGGCCTTCATGTGGTGCATGTTGTCCGCGGGCTTGATCGAGATCCCGCCGGAGTCGAAGGTGATCCCCTTCCCCACCAGGCCGAGGTCGTAGCCCGTGCCGCCGCGTCCCCGGTGGCGCATGACGATGAAGCGCGGGGGCTCGTGGCTGCCTTGCGCGACGGAGAGAAAGCTGCCCATCCCGAGCGCCCGACAGCGCTCAGCATCGAGGACCTCGATGCGAACTCCGGCTTCTTTGGCGAGCCCCTTTGCGGTGTCGGCGAGCAGCGTTGGGGTCATGCGGTTCGCGGGCTCGTTGGCCATGCGCCGCGCCGCGTTGGTGGCATCGCCGATCGCGGTGCCCCGCTCGATCGCGCTCGCCACGGCCTTCTCGGTGACGAGGAGTACCTGATCGATGTCCGGCAGACGGCGCTCTTCCTCGCGCGTGCGGTGAGCCTCGGGTCGCCACATCGCGTAAATCGCGCCCTCGACCGCGGCCTGCGCCGCGCGCTCCTCGCCGAGCGAATCCGCGGCGATCGCGATGGCGACTTTGCGCACAGACGCTCGCCACAGTGCGCGAACGCCCGCGCTCGCGATGTTGCGCGCGCGCTCGGCGTCGAGCTCTGCGGATTTGCCGGCACCGACGATGACCACACGCGGCTCCTCGTGGAGCGTGTTCACGCCGTAGAGCCGCGTGACGCCCTGCTCCTGTTTTTGGAGGCGTGCGATCGCGCTCCGCGTCGTGCGCGACAGCCACGCGGGGGGCTCGCCGCCGGCGAAGAGCGGCACGATGATCGCGTCGACTTTGCCGAGCTGCGAGGGGCGAACTGCACGAAATCTCATTGAGCGACCTTCTTTCGAGCGACGAGCGTAGCGACGCGCTCGCGCGCCTGCTCTAGCGGGACAACGAGGATCCGATCGTCGCCGGACCTGCGAGTGAGGCCGCGGTCGTCGAGGAAGCCGAGCAACGGCAGCACGTGCTTTCGGCTCGAGCCTGTCAGGTCACGCGCGCGGGCGACCGTGATCGTCCCGGTCGCCGCGAGCTCGCTCACCACGGCGTCGGCAAAGCGCGCGACGGCGTCGGGCAGGAACACGGCTTCTGTGCCGATCCGCACGAGGTCGCCGCGCTCGGCGAGCGCCGCGACGAGCTCCCGATCGAGGCCGTACTCGGATTCGAGCGTGGCCGGCGACGGTGGCTGGAGCGGTTCACGCGCGAGCGCAGCGCGAGCTCGGGACCAGGCCGACTCCTGCTCAGCGGTGAGGGTAGGCGCGTGCGTCACAAGCGCGAGTGCGCTCCCCCGCTCGGCGATGCGGCCGTCGCGCGCCAGTCGCTCGACCAAGGCGTTGAATCGCTTGGGCGGAAGATCCACCGACGAACGGATCTCTTCGCGCGGCGCGCCCGCCCGAAGCGGAGCGCGCCGATGGGTCGCGGCGAGGGCGCGCTCGATCCGGGTCGCGAGAGCGTCGAAGGATTCGCGCGATACGACCGCGTCGGCGAGCGATATCGCCCGCCCGCTCTCGAGTAGCTCGCGTTCGGCCGCGTCACGTTCGCGCGCGTCAAGACCACTTCGCGCTCCGGCCTCGTCGGTCGTGCGGGGGACGTCGAGGGCGGCGAGGAGTCGGGAGGCGGCGGTCGGAGCGGTGCGCCGCTCGAGGACGGCGACCGCCTCGCGGCGCCTGCGCATCCGCTCGCCTGAAATGTCGGCGACGGCACCCCCGCCGAGCGTCTCGGGTGGGGACGGACGTCGAACGACGAAACGGTCGCCCACGGCGAGAGCGAGCGGAGTCGCGAGCCGTAACTGCACCCAACCGGAGGAGCCCGGCTCGAGGATCGGCGCCTCCAGCAACGAGACGCGCGCCATTACCTCGGCCGTACCGGCATGCACCTTCACGGCTTCGTCATGGGTGATCGCATCGGACGCCGAGCCAAGGACTTCGAGACGAGCCGATAGCACCGAGACCGGCGCGAGCGTCCCGGGATTGACCACGACCATCCCGCGCTCGAGCTCGTCCTTCTCAACCCCGGCGAGATTCAACGCGACGCGGCTTCCTGGGCTGGCGGACTCCAGCGCGCGTTTGTGGGTCTGGATCCCGCGAATCCGCGCGCGCCGGCCGGCGGGCAGGATCTCGATCTCGTCGCCGACGGCGAACGCGCCATCGACGAGCGTACCGGTGACCACGGTACCGAAGCCCGTGAGCGTGAAGGCCCGATCGATCGCGAGGCGCGGTCTGCCGAGGTCGCGCCGCGCCGGCGCGGTCGCGAGGACCGACTCGAGCGCCGCGACGAGGTCGGCGAGTCCGGTCTTCGCCGTCGCCGAGACCTCGACCATCGGCGCGCCCGCGAGTGCTGTCCCCTGAAGCACCGCGGCGACGTCGGCGCGCGCAAGCAATGCCCATTCCTCGTCGACCAGATCGCGTTTGGTCAGCGCGACGACGCCCCGGTCGACCCCGAGCACCCCGAGGATCGCGAGATGCTCGCGTGTCTGCGGCATCACGCCTTCGTCGAGCGCGACGACGAGCAGCACGGCGTCGACCGGACCGACGCCCGCGAGCATGTTCCGGATGAAATCCTGGTGTCCCGGGACGTCGACTATGCCGACCTCGTCGCCGGACGCCACACGAAGCCAGGCGAAGCCAAGATCGATGGTCATGCCGCGCTCGCGCTCCTCGCGGAGGCGATCGGGGTCGATCCCGGTCAGCGCCGTGATCAGCGTCGACTTGCCGTGATCGACATGCCCCGCGGTCGCGATGACCCGCGCGCTCGTGTCGGGTCTAGGCGTTACGGCGCACCGCGATGCAGTCGATCTCGACCTTCGCCCCGCGCAGCAGCGAGGCGCCGACAGTCGACCGCGCCGGCTTGTGGGTCCCGAACCGCTCGGCGTAGACCTCATTCATCGCCGGGAAATCAGCGAGGTCCGCGAGAAAGACCGTCGTCTTCGTTACGCGGTCGAGCGATGAGTCCGCCGCGACCAGCACCGCAGCCAGGTTGTCGAGAACGCGCCGTGTTTGCGCGCGCACGTCGTCGCCGCCGACGAGCTGGCCCGTCTGCGCATCGAGCGCGAGCTGCCCCGCACAGAACACGAGGTCGCCCGCGACGATCGCCTGGCTATACGGTCCGACCGGCGCGGGTGCGCGGTCCGTTCTGGTTGCGCGAAGGTCCATCTGCTCCCCCTTTTGCGAGCGCGCCGCTTACGGCGCGTGTGAGAACCTCATCATCCTCCGGCAGGACGCTTCGTAGGTCGAGTGCGACCCGCTCCTCCACGATGCGCGCGATCACTGGCGGGTCCGCGGACCGGAGGGCCCGCGCGATCCGGGTCGCGGGTCCTCCCCCGATCGCGACCGCGAATGACGGCTGCGTTTCCTCGGGGAGCGACCCTCCGCCGACGGTCGACCGCACCTCGATCACTTCCGCCGAGATCCCCGCCGCCTCGAGCTTCGCCGCGACGCTGCGTGCGCGGGTCGCGAGTGCGCGCGGCCCCGCCGCGATCATCCGCCAGACCGGCAGCTCCTCCTCGGCGTTGCCGTCGCGGTACGTCTCGAGCGTCGCGAGAAGCGCCGCGATGGTCAGCTTGTCGGGGCGAAGCGCCCGCATGAGCGGGTGCGCGCGTAGCGCCGCGATGTGCCCCGCGCGTCCGACGACGATGCCGGCCTGCGGCCCGCCGAGGAGCTTGTCCCCGCTGAAGGTGACGATGTCCGCGCCTTCGCGCACCGCCTCGCCGACGGTGAGCTCCTTGCCGAGGCCGAAGCGAGACGTGTCCAGGAAAGTGCCGCTGCCGAGGTCGTGGATGAATGCGACGTTGTGCTCGCGCGCGAGCGCCGCGAGCTCGCGATCTTCGGCGCGCGCGACGAACCCCGTGATCTTGAAGTTGCTCGCGTGTACACGGAGGATCGCGCCGGTCTTCTCGTTGATCGCGCCGGCGTAGTCGCGTGCGTAGGTGCGGTTGGTGGTGCCGACCTCGACGAGCTTCGCGCCCGAGCGCCGCAGCACGTCGGGGATGCGGAAGCCGCCGCCGATCTCGACCAGCTCGCCGCGCGCGACGATGACCTCCTTGCGCGGCGCGAGGGCCGCGAGGGCGAGCAGGACCGCAGCGGCGTTGTTGTTCACCACGACCGCGTCCTCGGCGGACGCGAGGTCGGCAAGAAGGCGCGCCGCGTGCCCGTGCCGTTCCCCGCGCTTTCCGGCGACGAGGTCGTATTCGACGCTCACCGCACCCGCCGCGGCCGCGATGGCGGCGAGCGCGCGCGGCGAGAGCGGAGCGCGGCCGAGATTGGTCTGAAGGATGACGCCGGTC
This sequence comes from Candidatus Limnocylindria bacterium, assembly GCA_036389995.1. Classification (GTDB taxonomy): domain Bacteria; phylum Chloroflexota; class Limnocylindria; order P2-11E; family P2-11E; genus 3-1-20CM-2-70-9. The sequence goes on from DASWCR010000017.1 coordinate 20,596, forward strand.
GCGTTGATGACGCCGCGAAGGGTGATGCGCTCGCGCTCTGCGA
>DASWCR010000018.1:0-16732 GCA_036389995.1 Candidatus Limnocylindria bacterium
CGCCCGAGCAGGCCCGCGTGCGCGCCGAGAAGACGCGCGAGGAGAAACCCAGCGAGGAGCAGCGCCGCGAGCACGATGAGCGGTGTGGGGATCGGCCCCAGGACCGGAACGTCGACGCTCGCGAACGGCGCGTGCAGAAGGAAGACCGCCGCGATCCAGAGCCCCGCGAAGAGCAGCCCCGCCGTCACGACGTACTGCAGCGCGCCGATCGCGGACCATACAACGCTCGTAGGCGCGCGCACGTCCGCCGTGCGCGTCGCCACGGCCGCATCGATCGCGGCGGTGAGGCGCGTGCGCAGCTCCTCGGCATCGACGAGCGATGCGATCGCGCCTCGCGCCGCGGAGGGCACGCGAGGGAGGAGGTCGCCGACGAGGATCCGGATCGGCTCGGACGCCCGAGCGAGGGTGCCGCGCTCCCGCCAGCGACGGAGATATCCCTCCGGATCCGCGACGACTCGATCTCGTCCGGTCGCGCGGTACAGAAACGTGGTCAAGAGGCCGAACGGGCCCGCGCCGCGCGGACGGGCCGCAAGGCGCGTCGCGGCGACGGCCTGCCGCTCGAGGCCGGTCAGATCGACGATCGCCGCCGCCTCGCGCGTGACGTCCGCAAGCACGCGGGCCCGCTGCTCCGCGGTCATGAGCGGCTTCGCGTCCTGGAGGACGCCGGCGCGCGTCGCCAGGTCCAGCGAGGCGTCCTGCAGCTCGGCCGCGATCCGCTCCGCGATGACGCGTTTTGCCTCGACCCCATTTGTGATCCACTCGCGCAGCTCGCGCGTGTCGCCGTCGCGCGTCGCGCTCGTGACCGCGACGCCGACGTTCTCGATGCCCTCCGCACGAAGGCTCGCGGCGAGATGCTCGCGAAGGCGTTCGGCGTCGGCGCCGATCCGGTCGGCCTTGTTGAGCACCACGAGCTGCCGAGCCAGACGCGGTGCCCACCGTCGGAGGTAGTCGTCGTGGAGCACGGCGTCGCGGTACTTCTCGGGATCGGCGACCCAGACCACCGCGTCGACGCGGGGGAGGAGCTCGTCCACGCGTGCGCGGTGCTCGGGGGTCGTCGAATCGACATCCGGGAGATCGAGGACCGCGACGTCCGCGAACGCACCGCTCGTGTGATCCCGCACTTCGCGCACGTCGAGCCAGGCGAGAAGCGGGGCGGTTTCCTCTCGTGCGCTCTCCGCGACCCAGGCGACGGGCGTCCCGGTCGTGGGACGGCGTGCGCTCGCCGGGCTCACGACCTCGCCCGCGAGCGCGTTGAGCAGGCTCGACTTGCCGACTCCGGTGCCGCCGACAAAGGCGAGCACGTACGCGGACCCCTCGAAGCCGAGTCTCTGCCGCGCGTGATCGAGGACACGCCGCGCGCGCGAGGTGTCCAGGCCGAGCGCACCTGCCGCGTCGACCGCGTCGTCCAGAGCCGCAAGGCTCGCGGAGAGCGTCATGCGGCGAGCGGCGCCATCGATGATCGAAGCTCCAGAGCGAGCGCGCGAAGCTCCACGGGATCCGCCGCCAGCCTGTCGTAACGTGAGCGCTCCTTCGAGAACTCGTCGCCGAGCAACGCCTCGAGACGTTCGCGCGCGTTCGCGATCATCTCGCGCATCGCCGCTTCTCCGAAGATCGCCTGCATGAGCTTCTGATTCAGGAATCCGGTAGCCGCGACGATGCCGATCTCGGTGCCGGTCACTCCCGCGGTGTGCGCGAAGACACCGACCATCGCCGCGACGGTCAGGGCGTTCACGCCGAGCGAGACGCCGAACGCGAGATCGCGCTTGCCCGCACCGCGAGCCTGCACGTCGGTCGCGATGCTCGCGACCCACTCCTGCAGGCGCGGCCGGATGCGCGCCGCGAGATCCGGCGACGCCGACCACAGGGTGGCATCGCGCCCGAGCTGGGCCGCGGGCCCCTCGCGGCTGGACCATTCGCTCGCGACCCGGCGCGCCGCCTCGGTCGCGCGCGCGACCGCGACCGCGATCACGTCACTCGTGACCTCCTTCTCGACGACGCCGACCGGAGCCTCGGGCATCCCGCGGAATACCGCGACGATCGTGCCGCGAATCCGCCCGAGCCCGCGCGAAAAGAAGCGCGTGATCTGGTCGGCCTTCACGTACGACTCCCACTGGCGGAGCACCTCGGCGCGGAGGAAGGTCCCGCCACGCAGCTCCTCCAACAATGCGGCGAGCTCGGCGTCGTACGACTTCGCCGTGATCGCGCGGAGCGCCTCGCCCTCCGCGGCGGCGTGCTCGACATCGTCCGCGACCCTCCCAAGGAGCGGGCCGAGCCCGGCGAGAGCGCCCTCGAGCGCCCGTCGCGCGAGCGCGAGCCTGCGCTCGCGATCCCTGGCGAGCTCGTCGACGCGCTCGAGCACGGGCGCCGCCGCCTCGAGCTCGAGGCGCTCGCCCGACGGATCGAGCCGACCTTCGGCGACGCCGACGATCTGAACACGCGCGTCGTCGATCCCCCGGAGCGCCGTGTCCTTCAAAACGCGGCGGAGGTCCTCGAGGACCACGCGCTGCTCCGACTCATCGGGGGGCATGCGGTTCACCACGATGAGCAAGGGAAGTCCCCGCGCGGCGATGCGCTGCACGACATCGAAGGGGACCTTGTCCGCGTAACGCATCGCGGACGTCACGAAGATGCCGAGGTCGGCCGCCTCGACCAGGGCGTCCGCGATGACCCGGTTCGCCCGCTCGACGGAATCGAGATCCGGCGCGTCGACGATCGCGAGGCCGGCCGACGCGGTCGTCGCCGGCGCGCGCACGATCTGCCCACCGCCGATGCCCGCGAGTGCCCCCTTCCGCAGTGTCGCCGCGTCGGCGTCGGTCGCGAGGAGGACGGCCTCACGCGTCGTTGGCCGAAGGACGCCGGTGCGGCTCACCGCCGCGCGGGCGAGTGTGTTCATGAGGGTCGATTTCCCGGCACCGGTCGGGCCGAGGAGCACGACGAGGAGCGGCGACTCGAGCGCCTGCACGCGCGGCAGGACGTAGGCCCGGACGTGATCGCGAAGCTGTCGCGCGCGATCCTTCGCTCCGGCGGGCTCGTCGTCCCGCACGAGCGCGGCCCGGTGGTCCGCGAGCGCGGCGATGCGCTCGGCACGGTCGGCCAGAGATGTCACCACTTCTGCGGCTGCAAGGTAGAGACCTGCGGGCTGTCGTCGGTTATCGTGCGTATCGGTGCGTTACGGTGGCTTCCCGTGTCGATACGGTGGTTGCGATGTGCGCTTCTCCGTCGAGAGGGGCGACTCATATCCATCCCTTCTCGAGGCGAGCGCGAAACGCACCGAGCACGAGATCGCCGAGCATCAGTACCACCACATTCCACTCCGGACCGAGACTCCACCCGCGGGCTCCCTTCAGCGTCTTCCACGACGAGGTGCGGCTCCCAAGCGGATCGACTGACCCTCGGCACGAGTCGGCCCGACAGGGCCTGACGTGCTCGCGGGTCCCTCCCTCGACCACGTAGGGTCTCGGGTCCCACTGCGCCGTCAGGCCCTCTCGGCCCGACTCGTCGGGGGCCCGAACACATCTCGCATACCCGTCGCAAGATCGCGTGGCTTGGTCCCGAGCTCGGCACGCGCTTTCGCGTCCGTTGCCCAGAAGGTGACGCCGTCCGCGGACGACACGACCTCGCGCATGCTCGAGATGAATCGCCCCGCGAGGCGCACGACCGCGGATGGGATGACGAGCGGCGGTAAAGCGCGCCCCGTCGCTTTCGCCACGGCGCGATACGCGTCCCCGAGCGTCGCGATCTCTCCGCCGAGGATGTAGCACTCACCGTCGCGGCCCCGGTCCAGCGCGCGAAGGATGCCGTCGGCGAGATCGTCGACGTGCACGAGATTCAACCCGAGTCTCTCGAAGGCGCGATAGCGGAGGCGCCCCTCCGCGAGCGCACGGAGATTCGCGCCCACCGCGGAGTGGTCGTTCGGCCCGTACACCTGACCGGGCTGGACGATCACGATCGGCGCCCCGCTTCGCGCCGCGTCGACCGCGATGTCGTGGGCTCGCCGCTTGGTGTCCTCGTACGCGGACGTTGCCGGTGATGTCGGCTGAAAGCCCTCGGCCACCACCTTGCCGTGCGTGTTGCCGAATGCCGCGATCGTGGACACGTATACGATCCGAGGGGTCCGGGCCGCTCGTGCGGCCTCCAGCATGCCGCGAGTTCCAGTGACGTTCGTCGCCTCCATCACCCGGCGTCGTTCCGCGGTGACGCCGATCTCGTAGATCGCCGCGCCATGTACGAGCGCGTCGCAGCGCCGGAGCTCGCCGATCGCGTCGGTCGGATCCACGACATCGCCTCCGACAAGCTCGCACCCCAGCTCGCTCAGTGATGCGGCGCGGGATGTGTTCCGGACGAGCGCAATGACCGCGTCGCCGCGCGCACGAAGCGCGCGCGCCACGGCGCCCATCACGAAGCCGGTCGCACCGGTCACAAAGACCCTCACTCGGGGAATACTCTCGCGCCTTCGCGCGTTGCTCGTTTGCCATTGCAGGCCTGGGGGAAAGCCATGAATATCGCCATCATCGGAGCCGGTAACGTCGGCGGCGCGCTCGCGAAGTCGAGCGTGCGCGCAGGGCACAACGTGACGCTGAGCGCGAAGGATCCCGCGCACGCGGACGCCAAAGCGAAAGAGACGGGGGCCCGCGCCGTTCGCAGCGCCGCCGCTGCGGTCAACGCCGCGGAGGTCGTCATCCTGGCGGTGCCGTACTCGGCCGTCGACGCCGTTCTCGACGAGCTCGGCGACGCACTCGCCGGGAAGGTGTTGATCGACGTCACGAACCGAATGAAACGCGACGCGATGGCCGAATCGGTCGACGGGACCTCGGCGGCCGAGCACATTCAGAAGAAGGCCCCGAAGGCGAAGGTCGCTAAGGCGTTCAACTACGCGTTCGCTTCGAAGCAGGCCGATCCGAAGGCGGACGGGCAGTCGATCGACGGATATGTCGCATCCGACGACGCCGACGCGAAGAAGACGACCCTCGAGCTCGCGCGATCGATAGGGTTCCGGCCCATCGACGCAGGTCCGCTCGCGATGGCGCGGGCGCTCGAGGCCATGGCGATCCTCAACATCGCGCTCCAGATCCAGAACGGGTGGCCCTGGCAGAGCGGCTTCAAGCTCATCGGACCGACTCCCGACAAGAAAGCGTCATGACCGACCGCATGCCCGCGCTCTTCATCGGACACGGAAGCCCGATGAACGCGCTCGTCACGAACAAGTGGACCGAGGACTGGATGGCGCTCGGCTCGTCGCTTCCTCGTCCACGCGCGATTGTCGCGATCTCGGCGCACTGGTACACCGACGGGACCGGCGTCACGGCGGTCTCCACTCCGCGGACGATCCACGACTTCGGCGGATTCCCCCGCGCGCTCTTCGAAGTCCAATACCCGGCGCCGGGTGATCCCGACCTCGCCAAGGACCTGACCGAAATCCTCGCGCCGACGCCGGTCCTGCTCGACAGCTACTGGGGACTCGATCACGGCACGTGGTCGGTCCTCGTGCGGATGTTCCCGAAGGCGGACATTCCGGTGGTGCAGCTCAGCATCGATGGGACCGCACCGCCCGAGACCCATCGCGCCCTCGGCGAGCGCCTGGCGTCGCTCCGCGACAAGGGCGTACTCCTCGTTGGCAGCGGCAACGTGGTGCACAACCTTCGGGCGGGTTTCGGCGATCACGCGCCGGAGTACGACTGGGCCAAGCGGTTCGATGAGAAGGTGCGCGAGCTCGCGGTGAGCGGCGACGCGGAGCAGCTCGCGAGCTACGAGCAGCTGGGTCCGGACGCGGAGCTCTGCGTGCCGACGCCCGATCACTACTACCCGCTCCTCTATACGGTGGGCGCGCGCCGCGAGGGCGACGAGGTGTCCTTTCCGACGGAAGGCCTGAACGGCGGCGTGTCGATGCTCGCGGTGAAGCTCGGCTGACGCGCGTCAGCGGAGGATGAAGCCCTCCGCGAGAGGATCGTCCGGCGCGATCAGGATCTCGCTGCGCCCGGTGATCCATGCGCTTCCTTCGATCTCCGGCACCACCGCGTCGTAACCCTCCCAGCGCATCTCGCGCGCGATTCGTCCCGTGAAGCGGGTGCCGATGATGCTCTCGACGACGAAAGACCCGCCTGGGGAAAGACGACCCCGCGCGCGCTCGATCGCGACCCGGGCGGACACGCCGGTGCCCGTCGGCGATCTATCGACCTCGCCTTCCGCGAAGACGCAGACGTTCCGCGAATCCGCGCCGCTGCCGAGCGCCGGTCCCGTGAAGATCGTCCCGTAGAGAAATGAGAGGTCCGGCTCCACCGGGTGACGGATCTCGCGAGCCGCGATCACCGCGCGTTTGATCGCGCTGCCGACCGCGATGAGGTCGCGGAACCGATCCGGCGTCATCTCGAGGCCCACGCTCCCGGCGTCGACGAACGCGTAGAACGCACCGCCGAACGCGAGGTCGTACCGCACCTCGCCAACGCCGGGCACCGTCACGCGGTCGTCGAGCGATACGACGAAGGACGGCACGTTCTCGAACGCGACGCTCATCACGCGCGCGCCTTCGCGCCGCGGCCGCGCCGTCACGCGGCCCGCAGGCGTATCGAGGCGAACAACAGCGCGCTCGCCGAGGAGACCGACCTCGAGCGCGACGGTCACCAGGGCGATTACGCCATGGCCGCACATCGTGCTCCAGCCTTCGTTGTGCATGAACAGCACTCCGGCGTCGCCGTCGGGCGTGACCGGCTCGGTGGGGATCGCTCCATACATGTCGGCGTGCCCGCGCGGCTCGAACATGAGGCCGCGGCGCAGTCCGTCGAGCCGCTCGCGGGCAAAACGGCGCTTTTCGAGGATCGTCGCGCCCGGAATGGGGTCGATCCCGCCCGTGACCACCCGGAGCGGCTCGCCGGCGGCATGGGACTCCACGGTGAGGACGCGCCGCCACGACCGCGGCGGCCGCCAGGACGGGGCTTGGTCGGAAGAGAAGGACACGGCCGCGCCCGACGATAGATTCTCCCGTGGAAATCCCCTATTTGGCGTAGTGCACACGCTCCCCGTTAGGACAACACTGTCAGTGATGAGCGACGACCTGCGCCTGCGCGCGATCGCCGCCCCTGGTGATTCCGATCCAGAGGTGTCGATCGAACCCGCTGAAGCCGACACGCACGAGATGCATCGGTCCGACCTCGACGCGCTCAAAGACGGCGCCGTGATGCTCACGCAGGCCGGCAATCGCGTGGCCGCTCTCGCGGTGATGTGGTCCGCCGTCGCGATCGCGCCGACCGACCTCGGCGCACATCGTCGCCTCGCGGCCATGCTCGCGAATGCCGGCGACATCGACGGCGCGGCGAACGAGTACGCGCGCTACATCGAATTCATGCTCCCGATCGGCGACGTCGGGCGCGCGACCATGGAGCTCGCGTATGGCTCGAAGGTCCTCGGCGGTCACGCGGCACTCCACGAAGCGGCTGAGAAGATCGTCAGCGCCGTGCGCGCGCTCGTGCCCGCCGACCTCGCCCTTTCCGCGCCGACGCTTCCGATGCCCCGGCTCCTGCCGAAGGCCCCCTTCCGTTTTTGCATCCACGACGATGGCGACCGCCACTGGATGCAGCTCGAGGGAGGCACGACGGATCTGGTCCCGACATCCGTTCGCGTCCTCGACCGAAACGACGAGGTCGTCGAGACGAGAAAGTTCATTCCCATCGGGCCGGGCCAGAAGGGCCACGCCAAGATCATCGAAGGTGAGCCGAACGGCGTCGCGTGGGTCGTCCTCGGCATCACCGATGAAGTTGTCGCGGCGCTCGACGCCGGCAAGCCATCGCCATATCGCGTCGAGGCAAAGGTGGGGGAAGAATGGATCTCCACCGTTCTCGTCGACACCGGCTGCCGCATCGGCCGCCGCTCGAGGATCGCCGTCTCCTAGAGATCGATCGTTCGGCCGACGCCGGCCTTGCGCGCGCTTTCCAGCACCATCGCCGCCGCTGCCGCGTCCTGGACCGCCACTCCGACAGATTTGTAGAGCGTGATCTGCCGCCCGTCCGCGCGGCCCGGTCGCGTGCGACTCACCAGCTCGCCAAGCTCGGCGTGAACGTGCTCGCGCGTCATCGCGCCTTCCGCGATCGCCATGGCGATGTCGTTCGAGCCAGCGGGCGGTGGTGCGAGCGCGGCGGAACGCGACTCGACCACCACGAGCGCGTCGCGGAAGGTCGCGCCGTCCACCTCGCGCCCCGCGGTGTTGTAGCCCACGGAGTTGACGTGTGCGCCAGGTTTGAGCCAGTCGCGCCGGACGACCGGCTCGGCGCTATGGGTGCACGCGCAGACCACATCGCCCTCGCGCACGGCCTCCTCGATGTTCACGGAGGCGCCCGCGCCGAGCTCCTTTGCGAGGGCCTTGGCCTTCTCGACGTCGCGCCCGACAACGCAGATCGAGCCGAACTTGCGGACGCGCGATACGGCGCGCAGGTGGGCGCGTGCCTGAACGCCCGTCCCGATGACGATCAGGCGATCGGAGTCCTCTCGCGCGAGAAGATCGGTGGCTAGCGCCGATCCGGCCGCGGTACGGGCCGCCGTGATCGCCTCACCGTCCATCAGCGCGAGCGGGCCGCCGTTTTCGGGGTCGAACACGACGATCACGGCCTGATGAGTCGGCCGGTCGGTGTTCCGCGGAAAGAGCGAGACAAGCTTCGTCGCGAGCGCGCCCGAGGACGGTAGATAGGCCGGCATCGCGGCGAGCAGCGCGTCACGCTCGGGCACGATCGCCGCGATCCGAGGCGGCATCGAGACGCGACCTGCGGAGAGATCGGCCATCGCGCTGGCGACGGCCTCGCGCAGCCGATCCAGGTCGAGAAGTTGTTCGACGTCCGCGCGCGAGAGGACGAGCACCGCGCGATGTTAGGCGGCGGTGACTTTTTCCTCGTCGCGGCGCAAGACCACCGGGCCGACCTTGACCCGCTCGCCGAACACCTCAGTGCTGACGACGAACCCCGCGAAGATCAACAGGACGCCGAGGAGCTCCCCGAGGAAGAATGCCCAGGTGACGCCGAAGCGGTTCAGGCCGCTCGTGACGCCGGGGATGAAGCCGCCGAGCGCGATGAGGAGCGTCGCCGGCACGCGCGAGTGCAGCTCGCCGTGCGCGAGCGCGACCGCGGCGCGGGGCAGGGAAGCGATGAAGTTCACGGCCACGGCAAGCGCGCCGTAGATCTGCGCGACGACGGGCGGGAGCGAGCGCCGGCCGAGCACCCGCTGCTTCGGCATGAACACGTACGCGCTGAAGATCGCGCCCACCACGAGAGCGAACGCTCCGATGATGTTGAACGGCCCCGCGAGTATCCGGATGTTGCCGGGAATCGCGGTGCCCACCGGAACGCCGGTCGTCGCATCCAGGGCATACGGCGCATCGAGGGTCGCGCGCAGCACGAGTGCGGCGGCGATGACGGAGCCGACGCCGAGCACCGTGAGTGCGATCGGTGCGACGAGCGCTCGCGCGCGCCACGTCGCGATGGCTATGGCCACGGCGGCCGCGATGCACGCGACGAGGACGACGGCGAAGGCAGTCGTGTCTTCGGGATACCGTCCGCGGATCGCGAACGCGTAGAGCGCGCCGAAGAGAAAGCTCACCGCGACGAAATAACCGAACCGCGTGCGCGCCAGGAGCACGATCGTCCCCGCGCCGAGGTATGCGGCCACGAAGAAGGCCCCGATGAGGTACCAGGTCCGGTACAGCGCCTCGTTCCAGCCGAACGCCGAGCCCAGGAACTCGGTGCCCGCGCTGATCCCGTACCAGAGGAGGCCGACCGCCCACACGAGCTGGAAGCCGCGATGGCGGCGGGACCACTGCGCCAGTACGGCCGCCGCGAAGACAAAGCTCACGACGGACGAGAGGAGAGGCAGCACCACGTTCGGGCTCACGAAGCGAACATCCGCCGAGCGCTCCGCGAAGTCAAACGCGATGCCCAGGTTTGGGTAGAAGCGGCTAACGTAAGGACATGTGCCGATCGATCAAGACCCTCCGCCGGGCGGACGGCCCCGCGTCCGATGAGGAGATCGCCGCCGCGGCACTGCAATACGTGCGGAAGGTGAGCGGTTACCGCGCGCCGTCACAGCGCAACACCGAGGCGTTCGACGCCGCGGTGAGCGAAGTCGGCCGCGCATCCCGGCGTCTCCTTGAACAGCTCGAGAAGGCTCGGAACGTGCCCGCCCAGCGCACTTCACGCGCTCGCGCCTAATCCAAATGCGCTAGAGCGCACTCCACCAGCGGGCCGATTTACGCCGGGTTCTTCACCACTGACACTCGCCGCAGCGCTCTTCAAGAAGGAGAGGCGACGGGCCCGGCAGGGTTGAGGGGCAATCACCCCCGGGTCGCGAAGCTTCTCCTTCTTTTCTTTAGCGAGCAGCTCGTCCTGTCGGCCACCGCCTTAGCAGCAAACGCCCCGCGGGTGGCACGGGCGAGCGGGTTGTGCGCGAGCCGCGGGTGCCCCGGGGACCCGCCGCGCGGCGTGAGCGCAGCGAATGACGCGCAAGGCGGGGAGGGTGCGGCGAGCGCGCGACTCCGAGCCCGGGACAGGACCCGCGGGGTGATACTCGGGCTTCTTAGGCCGCCGGCAGGTAGTGCGCGAGCATCTCGCGCAGGGCCGCGGGGTAATAGGGCTTCGACAGGAACGCCGTGCAGCCCGCCTCGATGGCCTTGTGCTCGTCTCCGGGCGTCGCGGACGCGGACACCGCCACGATCGGCACGTTCTTCGCCCAGGTCTCCTTGCGCAGGAGCTTCACGACCGTCCAGCCGTCCAGCTTCGGGAGCTGGAGGTCCAGGAGGATGAGGTGCGGCCGGTGCTCGCGGGCCAGCTCCAAGGCGGCGAACCCGTCGGTCGCCACCGTCGCCTCATGGCCGGCGTGCCTCACGATCCGCAGCGCCAGCTCGAGGTTGTTGGGCTCGTCCTCCACGACGAGGATCTTGGCCATCCCTACCTCGGTCTCACTCAGGCTTGGTGCGAGGCGAGCGGTAGATCCAGTGTGAAGGTGGATCCGAGGCCCAGCCCGACACTGCTCGCGGACACCGTGCCGTTCTGCGCCTCGACGATCAGCCGCGCGACGTAGAGGCCGAGGCCCACGCCGATCTTGTCCTTTGTCCCGGGCGTCTCGATCCGTCCGTACTTCCGGAAGATCACTCCGAGATGCGCGCGCGCAAGGCCGACCCCTTGATCCTTCACGACGATGCGCGCTCGGTTGTCGCGCTGTCCCACGGTCACGTGAACGGTCGAGCCGGGTGGAGAGAAGCGAAGCGCGTTGTTGAGGATGTGCTCGATCGCCGTCCGCAGACGCTCCGGGTCGGCGTCGATCCACACGGGGTCGGACTCCGAGACGAGCTGGAGACGATCGCGGTCGGTCTCCTTGACGAGCGTCGCGACGAATTCCGACAGATCGAAGCGCGCGCGATTCAGACGGAAGCGTCCGGCTTCGAGCTGCCCGACCTCGAGCACGTCATCCGCGAACCGTTTGAAGTTGCGGCTCTGCCTGCGGAGCTCGTCGATCGCGCTGCGCTCCACGACCGAGAGCGCGGGCGCCCTTGTGAGATCGGGGATCGCCGACTCGATCTCCCCGGCGGAACGCCGCAGCGTGTGTGCGATGAGCGCGAGCGATTCCTCACGGTGCGCGTCGACGCTCCGCAGTGCGATGCGCTCGCGGCGTACCTGGTCGATAAGAAGGGCGAGCATGAGGAAGATCGCGGCGCGCGTGAGCCCGTTCCACAGGCTCGCCGACAGCACGACGCTTGGACGCGCGAGGAGGTCAGCCCAGATCCACGCGACCGTGGCGAGTAGCGCGATGAGCACCGCGGACCCGCGCCCGAGCCACCAGCTCGCGAGCCCGATAGGAATGAGGTAGAAGATCGCGAAGCCAAAGTCCGGCCCGGTCGAGATGTCGACAAGCCAGATGACCGCGACTCCGGCGGCCGCCAGAAGGGTGAGCGGCACGATCCGCCGAGTCCCTCGTACGTCGACGTCCGCGATGCGGCGTGGGGCGGTTTGCGCTCGCAGAACCGGGTTCCCTTCGCTCATCCCGCGAGAGTATGACCTGCTTTCGCACGCTTTTGGTCCACTTTCGGTCTCGACTACCGCAAATGGATTAGCTCTGCGTATCCCAATGTGTAACGTGAATCGGCCGTCAGAGGGATAGACCGGCCTATACAAAGGTCAGAGACTAATGTCACGATTCGACCCAATGAGGAGGGCCCGAATGCGTTCTTTGCGGACAGTGTCTTTGATCATCGCCGCTGCTCTCTTTGTGATGAGCTGCGGCACAGCGGGGCTGCCCGCACCGGCGACGGCGGACCCACTCGCTGGGCAATACATCGTCAACGGCGGCGGTGGGGCGCTCGACAACGTGAAGGCGCTGACCGACGCGTTCGGGAAAATGCATCCGGCCATTACCTGGCAGGGGCTCGCGGACGTCGGCTCGAATGCCGGCGTGAACCTCGTGGTCTCCGGTGAAACCGACCTCGGCTACATCAGCCGCGACCTCACCGACGCGGAGAAGCTGGCCGGCAAGGTCGAGGCCATTCCGATCGGCGCGAGCGGCACCGCCGTCGCGGTCGCCGCGAGCAACCCGACCAAAGCGCTTACCAAGGACCAGGTGGCCAAGATCTTCACCGGTGCGATCAGCGACTGGAAAGATGTCGGAGGCACGCCCGGGAAGATCCGTCTCCTTATCCGCGAGTCCGGCTCAGCGACCCGCAGCGCCTTCGAGGCGTACTTCTTCGACGGGAAGAAGCCGACATACCCGCCGACGGCGGTCGAGGTGACGACGATCGATGAGACCGTGAAGGCGATCAACTCCTTCAAGGACTCAATCGGCATGGTCACGATGAACGCGACGACTTTCGGAAACGCCACCGTCGCGTTCGTCACCGTCGACGGAGTCGCCGCCAGCCGCGACAACCTGAATACCGGCAAGTACCAGGTGCGCCGGCCGCTGTACTTCGTCTACAGCACCGATGTCGCAAAGATCAAACCTGCGATCAAGGCCTTCCTGGACTTCGTGAAGGGGCCCGAAGGCCAGAAGATCCTCGCGGGCCTGTAGCGACACGAAGCCCCGCGTGATCGCCGAGGAGGAAGGCTAGCTCGGGCTATGGATAAGCTCTTCGCGCCGAGCCTCCTGAGGGCGCTCGTCAGCCGAAACGTGCTGGTGAGCGTCCTCGCACTTGTCGTTGTGGTCGCTGTCGCGATCTACGAGTCGAACGACCTCATCCTGAACCAGTTCGCCGACGAGTCGCAGATCCTGGCCGAGGTGGCGCTGAACGAGATCCAGGACCAAGCGGATGGCGCGACGCACGCCGCGCAGCTCGTTGCCGGCCTTCCGACGACGCGCGAGCTCACTGAGGCTCGGGACCGTGATGCCCTTACCAACTTCCTGCTTCCCTTGAAGGCGCGGCTCGTCGTCAGCGACATGAACGTCGCCGATAACGAAGGTCGGATCATCGCGTTTGCCCAGGAGCAGCCGAGCAACACACTGGAGCCGGAGTTGGTCGCCTATGCCAAGGCGCAGGCGCAGTCGCAGTGGGTGTTGTTTGACGAGCCGCAGGGTCTGGTCATCAAAGCGATCTACGTGATTCGCAACGCGGAGACCGACCCGATCGGGATGATGGAGGTTGGAAACATCCTGGGCTCTGATTTCCTCAAGAGCATCAAGATCCGGTCCCAGGCCGACCTCGCCCTCATCTGGAACGGCCAGGTGCGCGCATCGACGGTCGACTTCGCGTCGGACACGGCGTTTCCGACGACGCTGCAGGTCGACGCGCAGACGGGCGACGTCCTCATCCAAAACGTCACGGCGAACGGCCGGAACTACTACGGCATCTTCCGGGTGCTTCGCTCGCAGCGGCAGAATCCCGGCCTCCTCGCCGTTCTCGTGCCGACGGCGAGCGTCGAGCAGGCGCAGCGCACCCTGATCGCCGTCCTCGTTCTTCTCGGCCTCGGCCTCGTTGGGATCGTGACCCTCCTCGCCTACCGCACGGCACGAAGCATCACCGTCCCCCTCGGCAACCTCGCGGCCGCCGCCCAGCGGATCGAAGCGGGTGACCTCGCGGCGCGCGTGCAGCAGGTGTCGTCGCACGAGATCGGCACCCTGGAGCGCGCTTTCGACACGATGGCCGCGTCGCTCTACGAACGCGAACGCGCCCAGCGCGAGTACCTCGACGAGGTGCGCGCGGTGAACGAGGTCGCGGACGCGGTCGTCGGCGTCACCGACGCGGAACGGATCTTCGCGCGGTCGCTCGATCGCATGGTTTCCCTTTTGAACGCGGACGGCGGCGCCATCGTCATCCGCGAGGATCCGCCCGGAGCGCCGCCCGGCTCGGGTGGGCGGCTCTCCGCGCCCGCGACCGTGGGGATCGACCCGGAGACGGCGGTCACGCTCGCAATGCGCGTCCTCGTTCGCTCCGAGGCGGACGCCGACCGCATACGGCTTTCGGCCGTCTCGGCGGGCGAGTTGCGATTCGTCGCGCACGTTCCGCTTTCCGCGCGCGGCCGCACCATTGGCCTCCTGTCCGCGTACTTCCACGATCAGCGCGAGCTCACCGACACCCAGGCGCGGGCGCTTCGCACGATCGCGCGTTTGGTCTCCGTCGCGAACGAGAACGCAGACCTCGTCGGCGAGCTCCGCGTGAACAACCTGCAGCTCGAACGCGCGAACAGGCTCAAGAGCGAGTTCCTCGCGTCGGTGAGCCACGAGCTCCGCACGCCGATGAACGCGATCATCGGCTACACGAAGCTGATGCTCGACGGCCTCGACGGCGAGATGACGGCGCAGCAGCAGACGGACCTCTTCCGCGTAGCGCAGGCCGCGGACAACCTGCTCGGTCTCATCAACGGTCTCCTCGACCTCGCGAAGATCGAGGCCGGCAAGATGGAGCTCAACATCGAGGAGGTCAACATCACCGACGTGACGGACGAGGCGCTCGAGCTCGTCCGCCCGCACGCCGACGAGAAGGGCCTGCACGTGCGCTCCCTCATCCCCCAGGGTCTGCCGAACGTGTGGGCCGACCGCGCGCGCGTCCGCCAGGTCCTCGCG
Source organism: Candidatus Limnocylindria bacterium (assembly GCA_036389995.1). Classification (GTDB taxonomy): domain Bacteria; phylum Chloroflexota; class Limnocylindria; order P2-11E; family P2-11E; genus 3-1-20CM-2-70-9. Next base: position 15,022 of record DASWCR010000018.1, read on the forward strand.
AACATGCTCGCCAACGCGGTGAAGTTCACCGAACGGGGCATGGTCTCGGTCGCGGCGACCGCGGCCGAGGGCTGGGTCACCGTCTCGGTCTCCGACACCGGCGTCGGCATCAGTCCCGAAGCGCAAGCCTATGTCTTCGATGAGTTCCGGCAGGCCGACAGCTCGACCACGCGTCGGTACGGCGGCACCGGCCTCGGTCTCGCGATCTCCAAGCGCCTCGTGACGCTGCACGGCGGCCGCATCTGGGTGGACAGCGAGATCGGGCGGGGAAGCACGTTCCACTTCACTCTGCCGATCCGCGTCCGGGCCGGCGGCGAGACCGCGCTCCTTACACGGACTGGAGCGACCCGCTGATGGCAAGGGTGCTCGTCGTCGAGGACGACGCGAACAACCTCGACGTCGCGTCACGCATCATTCGCGCCTCGGGTCACGAGGCGCTCGTCGCGTCCGACGGCGTCGCGGGCCTCGACCTCGCGCGTGTCGAGCGGCCCGACGCGATCCTCGTAGACCTCCTGCTCCCGCGAATGGACGGCTGGAGCCTCACGCGCTCGCTCCGCACCGAGCCATGGGCGGCGAGCATCCCGATCATCGCCGTTTCCGCGCTGGCGCTCCCTTCGGATCGCGCACGCGCGATCGAGGCCGGATGCGACGACTTCGTCTCCAAGCCTTTCGCGCCGGCGGAGCTGCGCGCGATCCTCCTGCGCTACTTCCCCGGCGGCGCCGCGCACGTGCCGCTCGCGCGCGATGGCGCCGCGCCCGTCGTACGAGGCCCGGTGCCGATCACGCTCGGGCGCGTGCTCATCGTGGACGACGAGATCGCGAACGTGGAGCTTCTGGCGCGGCGGCTCGAGGCCATCGGCTGCCAGACGCAGGTCGCGAGCTCCGGCGAGCGGGCGATCGCCCTCGCCCGGAGCGAGCAGCCCGACCTGATCCTGCTCGACGTGATGATGCCGGGGATCGACGGCTGGCAGACGTGCCGTCGTCTCAAGGCCCAGCCCGAGACGGCGGACATCCCGGTCATTTTCGTCACCGCGAAGGATCGCTATGAAGACCTGAGCAAGGGCTTCGAGGTCGGCGGCATCGACTACCTCACCAAGCCGTTCGAACCGGTCGAGCTCGCCGCCCGCGTCCGCAGCGCCATCTTCACCAAGCGACTGCAGGACGAGCTGCGAAAGACGGCCGGCGACCTCAAGCGCATGGAGCAGTCGCGTAAAGAGCTCATCGGGATGCTCGGCCACGACATCCGCAACCTCGCCAACAGCGTCGTCGCGTTCATGCAGCTGGTCCGAATGGGGCAGCTCAAGCCCGGCCGTCAGGGGTTCGACGAGCTCCTGCGACTTTCGGAGTCGAACATCAGCGAGCTCCTGCGGATGGTCAACGCCCTCCTCGACGTCTACAAGATGGAAGAAGGCAAGCTCGAGGCGATGCCGCAGTCCATTGCGCTCTCCGCGCTCGCCGAGCGGAGCGTCGCGCAGGTGGTACCCGAGGCGCTCGCGAAGGGCATCCAGGTGGAGAGCGCACTTCCGCAGGACGCCAACGTCTTCGTCGACGACGGCCTCATCGTGCGCGTCCTTACGAACCTTCTCGCGAACGCGGTGAAGCACACCCCGAGCGGCGGGAAGGTCACCATCGAAAGCGCGCGCGACCGCACCCTCGAGCGATCCATCGTCGTGCGCGTCCGCGACACCGGACCCGGCGTCAACGCGGAAGA
>DASWCR010000019.1:0-9864 GCA_036389995.1 Candidatus Limnocylindria bacterium
GGGGTCGGTCCCGCCGATGACCTCGACGACGATCGCGACCTCCGGGTCATCGAGGATTGCGTGCGGGTCAGCCGTGACCGGGACATCGCCGGCGTCCCGGACCTTCTGCGGATCGCGCACGGCAGCCGCGACGAGGCGAACGGGCCGTCCCGCGGCCGCATCGATCCGGCGCGAGCGATCCGCAAACGCGCGCGCGACCGCCGAGCCGACCGTGCCCAGGCCGAGAAGGCCAACGCCGAGGCCCCGAGCGCTCACTGCGGGCGCCCCCATATGACCTCGGCGACAAGATCGGCGCGAACGCGGGTCAGGTTGTGACGCGCAAAGATGGCGCGTGCTTCGCGCTCGAAGTCGTCGGCGCGAGGCCCGAGCGTCGTGCGTGAGAGGGAGCTCGTGCTCGCGAGCATGGCCAGGTAGTCCTCGACCGACTGCTCATAGGGCACCGACGCCCCGGTTCGCTCGCCGTCGCGGGCGAAATGCCCAGAGGCTTCGAGCGATCGCACGAGGTCGACGAACTCGAGGTGATGGGTGATAGGCGAGAACGCCTGTATCAAGGTGATGAGCTCGTCCCGCCACTCCTGCTCCGCGTAGACGCTTTCCGAATTGACGATGGCGAGGTGGCCTCCGGGTGCGAGCGCATCGCGGAAGCGCGGCATGACAACGTCGGGGTCCATCCAGTGGATGCTCGCGCCCGCGGTGACAAGGCCGTAGGGCGAGTCGAGCGGAGCCGTTTCGGCTGTACCGAGCATCCACCGGATGCGCTTGTTGTCGCCACCCGGCATACCGCGCGCCTCGCGGATCATCGCCGCGGATGGATCGATCGCGTCGACGCGCTCGGCGAACCGAGCGAGGCCGATCGTGAGCGCCCCAGTGCCACTGCCGACGTCGAGGACAGTTCGCGGCGCGACCAGCAGCCCCTCGAGAATCTGGAACACATCGGTCGGGTACGGCTGGCGGTAGCGGTAGTTGCGTACGACCTCGGCGTCCAGGAAGGCGCGGCCGAGCTCGCGCGCGCCCGAGGGACTCATTCGATCGCCTTCTCGAGGAGGTCGAGCGCGGCACCGACGGATGCGAGCCGATTGCCCTCGCGGTCGTAGGGCCACTCGTTCTTCTTGACAGCCGAGTGTTCGTCGCTGTCCACCGCGACGTACGTGAGCCCGACCTTCTTCCCCGGCGTCGCGCCGCCGGGTCCCGCGATGCCAGTGATGCCGAGACCGATCTTCGCGCCGAGTCGCGCGCGCGCGCCACGCGCGAGCGCACCGGCCACGACCGAAGAGACCGCGCCGTGTCCGTGAATGAGATCGGGCGGCACGTCGGCGAGGATGGTCTTCGCTTCGTTCGAGTACACGACCCCACCGCCCTTGAAGTACTCGCTCGAGCCGGCGTGCGCGGTGAGGACCGCCGCAAGGAGCCCACCGGTGCACGACTCGGCGGCCGCGACGGTCAGCTTGCGGCGTCGCAGGCGCGAGTGGATCGCGCCCATGCGCTCCTCGAGCTCAGGCAGGGTCGGCGGTCGTTTGTTTGGCACGCAGCACGAGTCTGACGCCAGAGAGCACGGTGAGCGTTGTCGCCGCCACGAGCAGCGCGTTCGCGGCCGTGGCGAGCCCCGCGGCTGGCCAGGCCGCAGTCGCGAGCAACAGGGCGATCGCCGTGACCTGGAGGACCGTCTTCGCCTTGCCATCCGCGCTGGCCGCGACGGCACGCGGCGACCTGGCGCGGACCTCGATGGCGACGAGTTCGCGGGCGATGATGAGGAACACCGCCCAGGCCGGCGCGATCCCCCGAATTACCAGGGCGGCAAGCGTCGCGATGACGAGGACCTTGTCCGCAAGGGGGTCCAGCGTGGCGCCAAATGCCGTCGCGCCGCGGCGACGCGCGAGGGGTCCGTCCAGCGCATCGGTGGCGGCGGCGCCGAGGAAAACGAAAAGCGCGAGCGACGCATCGCCCGTGGCGATCAGACCGATCACGGGGATGACAAAAAGGGCGCGAGCCGCGCTGAGCGCGTTCGGGAGCGTCACTGCGCTACGAAGACGCGCTCGATGACCTCCCCCTGACGGCCGAGAGACGCGATGACCTGACCGTTGTGGTTCACCTGCACGGCGCCGGCGTTGCCGGTGCGGATGCGGACTTCCTTGCCCTGGAACGTCGCGGTCTCGCCATCCTTGAAGACGCGTCCCTGGCACGGGTCGCAGTTGCCGTCGACCGTGGCGAGGATCCATGAGTCGCCGCCGGTCACGCGCACGATGACCACGGCGGCCGTGTATGCGATGACCACGGTGCGCGTCTCCTCGACCGTGCCGCCGGCGCTGTTGCGCGCGACGATGCGGAAGGGCTGCGCACCCGCGGGCAAGTAGTACCGCGCCTGGAACGTTCCATCGGTGCTGACGGTCACGGGCACCGTGTTGATCTGCACGGTCACGCCGCGGTCGACGCGACCGCTCACTTGAACGTACGTGTTGGTGAACGTCGCGCCGTTCGCGGGTTGCTCGACCGCGAGGACCGGCGGGGCGCTCACGCCGACGGCTGGCGCCTGGTACTGGATCGTGCGGCTAACGCGGTTCGTCTTGCCCGCCGCGTCGAGGACCTCGACGACGACGTGGTTCGACCCGGGCTTCAGCGAGACCGTCGTGGTGAAGCTGCCGTCGCTCGCCGTCCGAATGTCGCCGAACACGTCAGGGCCAGGGAAGACGTTCACCGTGATCCGCCCGTCCGGCACCGTGATGCCGTGGACGACCAGCTCGGGGCTCGCCGCGAGGCCGTCGCTCGACGGATCGATGATCTCGAGCTTCGGCAGCGTCGCGAACGTCGCGAACTGGTAGTAGATGTAACCCAGGAACGAGCCGACGAACGCGATGATCAGCACGGGAACGAGGACGACAGGTCGGAAGATGAGGCTCTGATGGACCACCGGCCGATACGGCTTGAAGTTGCTGCGCTTTGGGGCCGGCTCCGGCGGGGCGCCGCCGCGCTCCTGCTGATACAGCACGACGAGCTCGTCGGTCTCGAGGTCGAGATAGTCCGAGTAGTTGCGAAGGAATCCGCGCGTGTACACGGCGCCGGGGAGCAACGGGTAATCCCCCTCCTCCAGCGCCTTGAGGAATTTCTCGCGGATGCGCGTGTCGGCCGCGGCCTGCTCGAGGGTGATGCCCTTCCGGTCGCGCTGCGCGCGCAGCTGCTCGCCGAGGCTAGGCATTGTCCTTCGCCATCCCGTATACCTCGCGCATCTTGCCGGGACCCTGCGACGGTCCGATGACGCCGTTCTGTTCCATGATGTCGATGAGCCGGCCCGCGCGCGCGAAACCGATCGTCATCTTGCGCTGCAGCATCGACACCGAGGCCTGCCCCGCGCGCTGGACGATCTCGACGGCCTCTTCGTAGCGGTCGTCGTCGATCTCGTCCCCGCCGTCCTCGCGCACCCGCGCGCGCTCCTTGTCCTCGACGATTGACATGTCGTAGTGGGCTTCGCGCTGCTGCCTCCAGTGGCGGATCACCTGCTCGATCTCGGCGTCCGAGACAAAGGCGCCCTGCGCGCGGACGGGCTTCGCCGCGTCGGGCGCGAGCCAGAGCATGTCGCCGCGCCCAAGGAGCTTTTCCGCACCGGTCATGTCAATGATCGTGCGGGAATCGACCGCGGAAGCGGTAGCAAAGGCGATACGAGCGGGCACGTTCGCCTTGATGAGTCCCGTGATGACGTCGACTGAGGGACGTTGTGTCCCGAGGACCAGGTGGATCCCGGTCGCTCGCGCCAGCTGTGCGACCCGCGTGATCTGCTTCTCGACCTGGATCGGTGCCTGGATCATGAGGTCCGCCAGCTCGTCGATGATGAAGACGACATACGGGACGCGGTCGCTCCCGGTGTGTTTCTCGTTGTAAGAGGCGATATTCCGGGCGTTGGCTCGGGCAAACAGGCGGTACCGGCGGTCCATCTCGCTCGTCGTCCAGTAGAGGGCGTTGAGGATCTGAGGCGAGTCGTGCATCACCGGGACGACGAGGTGCGGCACCCCGTTGAAGCCCGGGAAGTCCACCCGCTTCAGATCGCCGATCAGGATCCGCACGTCGTCGGGGGTGGACTGCAGGAGGAGGCTCGTGAGGATCGCCCCGATGCAGACGCTCTTGCCAGAGCCGGTCTGCCCCGCGATGAGGAGGTGCGGGAGCTTCGCCAGGTCGGTGACGATCGCGCCGCCCGCGACGTCCTTCCCGAGCGCCACGGTGAGCTTCGACGGCGAGCCCTTGAACTCCGCGCTTTCGGCAACGTCGCGGACCGAGACCAGCCCGATGGCCAGGTTGGGGATCTCGATCCCGACAACGCTCTTTCCCGGAATGGGCGCCTCTATCCGGAGGGTCCGTGCGGCGAGGGCGAGCGCGAGGTCGTCCGACAGCGCCTCGATCCGCGAGAGCTTGACCCCGGCTGCGGGCTTGAGCTCGTAGCGCGTAACGACCGGTCCGACGAACACGTCGACGATCGTCGCGGCGATTCCGAAGTGCGAGAGGGTCTCCTCGATGACGCGCTTGTTCCGGATGAGCTCATCCTTGCCAGAGCGAGCTGCGGATCCCACATCGAGCAGGTCCATCGCGGGCAAGACCCAGGCTCGCTCGGGAGGGTCGGCGTGCAACACGCCTTCGGCCGCAACGGCGGCGGACGCGAGGCCGGCCGTAGACACAGCAAACGGGCGCCGCTCGGCGTCCGGTGAGCCCGGCTCAGGCGCCGAGGGCCCCCGCGCGATGGGGGCCCGGCCGGAGGCCGGGGGGTCCTCGTCGCGTAAAGAGGGTTTCGGCGCCTGAGCCGGAACCGCCGACGCGCGGCTCGGCTTTTCTTCCGGTATGTGTATTCGCACGGGCTCAGCCGGCTCGTCGTCGCCGTCGTCGAGGAAGCGGTCGAAGCGAGTTGCGGTTCCGGCGGGAATGAGCGTGCCGGGTTTGAGCCCGCCAATGGCGGGCCGCTGACGCCAGATTGGGACAAACATCTGGGCGATCGTGCGGTTCGCCGCGACGACAATGCCGACCACCAGCAGCGCTCCAAGCGCGATCGGCGCACCGATCTGACCGAAGAGACCCGCTGCGGCCTTGGCGACAGCGCCTCCGACCAACCCGCCGGCGACGTCGTCGTGCACGTAATGACGTGTCAGACCGAGAAGCGCGACGACGATGACGAGCCCGCCGAGTATCGGCAGCACGGTCTCGCGGCGGATGAACCCGAACCAGAGCTCGAGTGCGATCGCCCCGAGCGCGAGCGGGACGAGCCAGGCCGCCCACCCGAGCAGCGCGAAGAGCGCCGAACGCCACCACTGCAGCACCGCGCCCTGATCCGTCGCGAGCGCGACCGTCGACAGGAGGGCGAACGCGACGACCGCGATCGCGCCGATCTCGTCGCGGATGCGCGGCTCCATCGCCGGTGTCGCGCCTCTGCGCCGCGAGCTTGTTGCTCTGCGCGCCACCGGCCTAGACCTGCATGATCACGGGCAGCACCATGGGCCTCCGTTTGGTGCGCTCGTAGAGAAAGTTCACGACGCTGTTGTGGATCGCATCTTTGAGCGCGGACGGCTCGGCGAGGTGCTCGCCGGTCTGCGCTTCGGCGAGGCCGTCCAGGATCCGTTGCCTCGCGGTCTCGACGAGCTCCGCGGCGTCGTGCTCGGGCACGAAGCCTTTGGTCACGATGTCGGGGCCGGCGACGACCGCGCCGGTCCGCTGCTCGATGGTCACGACGACGAGGAAGATGCCGTCGCTGCCGATCGACCAACGGTCGCGCATGACCGACTGACTCACGTCGCCAACGCCCAGGCCGTCGACGTAGACGACGCCGGATTGAACCTTCTCGCCCACGTGCGCGCCGTGTTCGTCGATCTGAAGGACGTCGCCGTTCGTCAGCACGAACGCGTTCTTCGGTTCGACGCCTAGGTCCATCGCCAAGCGGGCGTGGCGGACGAGCATCCGGTACTCGCCGTGGATGGGGAGGAAGTGCTTCGGCCGGAGGATATTGAGGAGGAGCTTCAGCTCTTCCTGGCTCGCGTGTCCCGAAACGTGCGGCCGGCTCTGCGGGTCGTAGATGACCTCGGCGCCGAGCTTGAAGAGGTTGTCGACGGTCCGAGAGACGAGCTCCTCGTTCCCGGGGATCGGCGTCGCCGACATGACGACGGTGTCGCCCTCTTTCACCGCGACGTGGCGGTGGTCGCCGAGCGCCATACGCGAGAGCGCACTCATCAACTCACCCTAACTCCCGATCATAATGATACAGAGCTCATGGTCGGCGAGCTTGCCGATCTCGTGCGGGCTGACCATCGAGCCCTCCGGATACTCGATATAGCCGAGCTCGCGCGCGGTCTTCGTGTAGTTCTCCATCGAGCGGCCGACGATGGCGGTCTTCCGTCCCCACGCGTGCGCGATCTCCACGATCTGGCGGATGCGCGAGATGTTGGAGGCGAAGGTGGTCGTGATCACGCGACCGGGCGCGCGCGACATGATCGCGTCGAACATCTCGGCGACATGACGCTCGGATTGGGTGTAGCCGGGCTGCTCGGCGCGCGTCGAGTCCGACATCAAGAGGAGCACGCCCTTCGCCGCGATCGCCGCGAGGCGCGCGAAGTCGGTCTGGCGGCCGTCGACAGGGGTGTGGTCGAACTTCCAGTCACCTGAGTGCACGACGGTCCCGTAGGGAGTTTCGATGGTGACGCCGACCGCATCGGGGATGCTGTGGCAGACGTAGTACGAGTCGCAGCGGAAGCTGCCGATGCTGAACGGCGTGCCGGGCTCGATCTCGCGGAAGGTTGCCCGCTCCGAGAGCTTGTGTTCCTTCAGCTTCGTGCGGACGAGCCCGAGCGTTAGCTTCGTGCCGTAGATCGGGACTTCCAGCAGGTCGCGCAGCGCGTACGGCAGGGCGCCGATGTGATCCTCGTGCGCATGCGTGATCAGGAAGCCGCGGATCTTGTTCTTCCGTTGCCGTAGATACGTCATGTCGGGGATCACCAGGTCGATGCCGAGCATCCCCTCGTCGGGGAACATGAGACCGGCGTCGATGACGACGATGTCGTCGCCGACCTCGATCGCGAGCATGTTCTTGCCGATCTCACCGACGCCGCCGAGCGGAACGACCCGCAGCGACACGTTCGACTTAGCCAAAGAGCGTTATCTGCTCCACCGGCTTCTCCTCCGGCTCTTTCGTGGGCGGAGTGGTCGCGAGGAAGAGCGCCAACGCGGCGAAGTCCGCGTGGAGCGCGTCGCGCAATGCGGGCTGATGCAGAGCGGCGGCCGGGTGGTACACGGGGAAGATGAGGAGGCCGTCGGTGGTCTTCCGGGGCTTGCCGTGGATGCGCGAGATGGACTCGCCCGGGAAGAACTTCCCCATCGCGTGCCGCCCGAGCGTGACGATGACGCGCGGCCGTAGGACCTCGAGGTGGCGGAGCAGCCACATATGGCAGGCCGCTATCTCTTCTGGTAGCGGGTCGCGGTTCTCCGGTGGGCGGTGGCGGACGACGTTCGTGATGAACACCTTCCGCCGGTCCAGCCCGATGCCGGCAAGGAGCTCGTCGAGGAACTGGCCGGCGGCGCCGACGAAAGGCTTGCCCTGGAGGTCCTCGTGATAGCCGGGCGCTTCACCGAGGAAGAAGATCCCGGCGTCAGCACTGCCGTCTCCGGGGACCGCCTGCCGCGCGCTGCGATGCAGCGGGCACGCGGTGCAAGCGCGGATCTCGTCGGCGACGAGCCGGAGATCGGTCGAGGCGTCGTTCAACGGGCTGATTATGAGGCGGGCGCGGGCTTGAGAGGAGCCTTGCGCGCGAGATAGACCACATCGGTGTATGGCCGGCGCGGCATCTCCTCTACTTCGACGACGAATCCAGTGCGCTCGAACATCGCGAAGGCCTCATCGCGCGACGGGAAATAGAAGCGCTCGTGCCCGCCGCGCGTGAAGCCGAGCCCGACCGTGACCAGCTCCTGCGCGTACGTGATCGCGTAACGCGGATCGGTGCGGCGCTCCTGGGCCTTCACGATGAGCGGTCCACCCTCGCCGAGCGCGGCCGCGGCATTCTTCAGCACCCGCTCCTGGTCCTCGAACGGCAGGAGGTACAGGACATCGACGATCGTCACCGCGTCGCAATGCGGGGGCTGGTCCTTGATGATGTCGCCGACCTCGAAGCGTAGCCACTGCGTATCGCGCACGGCCCCGCGCGCGACCTCGATCTTGCGCTCGTCGAGGTCGATGCCGAGCACGCGTCGCTGTTCGGATGCCTCGCGCAGCAGGCAGGGGAAAAGCCCGTGACCGCAACCGAGGTCGACGACGAAACCCCTCCTTGGAACGAACCGTTCGACGAAGGCGAGGTCGGAGAGGAACGCGCGACCGTGCACGAAGAGCCGGGCAGCGAACGGCGCCGCGCGATATCGGTGGACCGCCCGGTTGAGGGCGGCGCTCGTGCTCGCGCCAGGCATCAGGGCACGCGCCAGCGGACTGCCTCGCTCCCGAAGGCCATCCGGAGCAGCGGATCGGTCAGGATCTCGAGGTCCTTCGGTCGGTCGTCGAGGAGCGTGTCAGCCGCGCGAAGCTCGTCGTCCACATATCCAGGATGCGCTCCGATCTCCCCCACTCCTCCATACGCCGCGAGGAGCGCGACCCCTGCCGCGTCCAGGCGCGGCCGCTGGGAGGTCATGTCGACGTACCAGCGGTTCCCCGGTATGCCGCGGTACGCCACGGCCGAGACGAACGTGGCGGCGCGGAGCGCCGTCTCCTTTGGTCCGCTCCAGGCACGCGGCGACCGGGCGCGGCGGACCCACCGCACGCCCTCGTCACGAGCCACGCGCCCGACCACGAGGGCCACAGGAGGCATCAAATGCACATGGCGGTGCGAGTCCCACGCCAGCGGGAGGATCCCCCAGGAACGCGCCAGAGCCGCCTGGGCGCGGACCTCGCCGGCGAGCTCGCGCGCGCGGACGCGGCCGCTGAAAAGCCGCTTGGTGAGCTCGGCGAGCCCAACAAACCTCCCATCCTCTTCGTCGACGAGGCTCCGGACCGTCGCAGGGTCGCTCACCGGCCACCCGCCCACGAGGTCGATGTGCAGACCGACCTCGAGGTCCGGCTCCATCCGCGCCAGTGCGGCCGCCTCGGCGGACGAGTCGGCGGTCACGATGAGCGAGGTCGAGCGGACGATGCCCTTGCGGTGCGACTCGAGGATGCCCTTGGTGACACCTGGGGAGAGGCCGAGATCGTCCGCGGTGACCACCAGGTTCATCTGCTGTAGACGCCGCGCATCGCATTGAGGCGGATGACGAAGAGATCGCGCAGCATTTTCGGTGTGTCGGCGAGGAAGTCGATTCGCGTCTCGCCGTGCTGCCGCAGCGCGAACGGGATCTCGCGCACCGCGTAGCCCGCGCGTCGGGCGAGGAATAACACCTCTGCGTCGAACGCGAAACCGTTCAGTCGTTGCTTCCGGAAGAGGTCTTTCGCGGCTTCGGCCGTGTACATCTTGCCGCCGCACTGGGTGTCGCGGATGCCGGTCGGGACGAGAAGGTGCACCGCCGTCCGGAAGACATCCCCCATCACGCGACGCCACCACGGTCGATCCACGATCGACCCCGGCACGTAGCGCGATGCGATCGCGATGTCGGCGCCCGTGTCGAGCGCGGCATTGAAGAGATCGATGATCTCGACGGGGATCGTCAGGTCCGCGTCGAGGAAAACGATCGGGTCGCCGGTGGCCGCCTCCACGCCGGAGCGGACGGCTGCGCCTTTGCCGCGGTGCGGCAGTCGCAACACCTTGAAGCTCAGGCCAAGGTGCGAATGCAGGACCTTCGCACGATGAAACGTGTCCGCCGTTGCGTCGGTGGAGCCGTCGTCGGCGAGGATGATCTCGCCCTCGATCTCGCGGTCGCGAAAGAACTCGG
>DASWCR010000020.1:0-9813 GCA_036389995.1 Candidatus Limnocylindria bacterium
TTAGGCGTGACCTTGAGCTGCTGCTGTGGGAGGAGTCTTAGATCCACCTCGGCTACCTTACCGCAGGGTGATAGTGCGAGCGGAATTCACCTTGTTCGTGGCCGCGATCACTCTGTCGCTGGTCGCGCTACTCGTCGCCCCGCGACGCATCGCACAGGCATGGCGCGTGCCGACCGCCCTCTTGGTCGCCGCTTTAGGCGCCATATCGCCCCTTCTTCTCTATCAGCTTACCGATCCGGCTCTCGCGGCGGGTCGCGCTCTATGGGAGTGGTCGGCCGCCGGCGGGCCGACCATCCAAGCGTCGTACCGGCTCGATGGCCTCGCCGCCGTCGCGGTCTCCGCGGGGTTCGCCTACGTCGCGGCGGCGCTGCTCGCCAACGCGCGTTCGGCCAGCTCCCCGCGTTTTCTTCCCTCGCTCGCGCTGGCGATCGGCTTCGCTTTCATCGCGGTCGTGGTCACGGTGGATCTCGTCGCGGCGGCCGTAGCGATCGCGGTCCTCGCCGCGGTCAGCGCGTTCGCGACGCTGCTCGTCGCACCCGCGCCTTCGGCGATGCGCATCGCCGGATATTTCGCGGTCGGAATACAGGGATTCGTCGTGGCGGCCCTCCTCATCGCGCGGCAGGGAGGCGCGTCCCTCGCCTTCGACGCGATCTCCCCATCGGCGGTCAGCCCGGGCGCGATCCTCGCCGCGACAGCGGGGGCAGGACTCTTCGCGGGCCTCTACCCGTTCGTGCCCTGGCGCTATCAACCCGCACAGGCGCTGCTCGCCGCGGAACGCGAACCACTTCGCGGGCTCCTCGCGATGCCAGCCGGCGTCGCAGCGTCGATCTTGCTCCTTCGCGTCCTCGGGGTGGCGAGCATCGACCTCTCGACCCTCGGCCTTCCGGTCACAGGACTCGTTCCGCGACTCGTCTTGCTCGGCCTCGTCCTGGTCGCATTCGCGTTCCGCGCTCGCGCGCGTGGACGTGCGTCCCGTCGCGGGATCGTGATCACCATCGTGGCGGCCGCGGTGCTGGCCGGGTGGGATGAGGTCCACTGGAGCTACTTCGTGCTCGCGGCGGCGGCGCTCACGGTCCTTTATGCGGCCGCGGTATCCCTTGCTCTGCCAGAGCAATGGGAAGTCGCCCGTCACGACGTGACGCTCGCGACGCTGTGGATCGCGTTCGCGGTGGGCACGCCGATCGCGCTCGCCTCGGGCCTCTTCGTCCTCGTGAGTGCGGCGTTCGCCGCTCTCCTCGAGAGCGTATGGATGCCGCCGCATCGCGCATACATCGCGATCATGGCTACGAGCGTCTGGACCGTGACCGGGATCATCGGTCTGGCAACGGGCGCGGCGAGCGCCGCGGATCCCGGAACGGCGGTGGCGGCGGTCCTCATCGTCATGGTCGTTCTCGTTCTCGAGCTCGCGCACGCCGGCCGACGTCTCGCGCAAGGTGAGGCTCCATCGGATCTCGATATCGCGGCAGCCGTAGCGGCGCTTTTTAGCACGGCGCTCGTCGCGAGCCTGCTGTCGCTGCCAATACCCGATGCCCTCACCCTTCTCCGGCGGCCGCTCGAGCCGATCGACCCGGTGATCGCGGTCGGCACGGTCGTCGCGGCCACGATCCTCGTCATCGCGGCGCGCATGCTGCGGCCGCTTCTGCCGAACCTCGAGGTCTTCGCGGCGCGACTCCAGCGGTTCGTGTGGGCGGCCGACCCGGTGCCGACCGGAGTCGCGACGTTCAAAGCGCTCGAGCGCGCCGTGACCGTGGCCTCGGCAGGGTTCGCGGTGTTCGAGCAACGCGCCGGCGTCTGGCTCGCCGCGGTGCTCATCGTCGCGTTATTGGTCTGGTCGACCCGCTAAGTGATCCCCCTCGGAATCGTTGCGCTCGCGACCCTCGCCGCCAACGGTTCACGACAGCTCCGCTACTCGGCCGTCGCGCTGCTCGGGGTATCGCTCGCCGCCAACGTCGTCACCGCCGGTCAGCTGACCGTGAGCCAGCTCGCTGTCGAAGGCTGCGGAGCCCTCGTGGCATGCGGGATCCTGTATGTGGCCGCGCGCGACCGGACATACGGCGAAGATCCTGGATGGCGGCTGTGGCTCGCGACGATCGTCGCGGCCGCGGCGACGGCGGCGTGCTTCGCGACGCTGCGCACCGCCTCGAGCGAGACGGTCACCGTCCCGCTGATCGGCGAGGACCCGAGCGGAGTTACCGCCCAGGTCGCCGCGTTCTGGCTTATTTCCTCGGGCGTCGCGATCCTCGTCACCGCTCGAACACCGGTCCGGGGATCGCTCGGAGCGATCCTGATGATCACCGGCGTCGAGCTCCTCGTTCGTCTTCTCACCGTGCCGCAGCTCGGCCTCTCTCTTTTGCTCGGTTGGGTCGAGGTCGTTATCGCGCTTGCCGGGGGTTTCCTGATCGTGAACGAGCGCGTGGTGCGCGAGAATTGACGATCGCGGCGGCGCCTCTCGTACTAGCCGTCGCGGCGTGCGGAGCGTTCGTGCTGCGGAAGCGCCTCAACGTCGTCGGTCCCTTCTCGCTCGCGGCCATCGTCGTCGCGGTCGTGCTTCTGGTCCTGAGTCCGCTCGACATCACCGGGACGCTCCTGGATCTGGAGCTGCGCGCGACCGGCCTGGGCCGTCTCGCGTCGGAGGTGATCCTCGCGACCCTGTTTTTGCTTGTTCTCTACGTGTGGCTCGACGAGCCCGCCTACAACTTCTTCCCGACCGCGCTCGCGGTCGGGGCGACGTCACTCGGGGTGCTCGTCCTGACCGCCCCCCTCGCGATCTTCGGTCTCCTCGTGCTCGGGCTTCTCGTGCCCGTCGGGTCGTTCACCTTCCAGGTGCATCGCAATCGCTCGGTCGAGGCGGCGACCCGTCACTTCGGCTTCGTCGCGCTTGGCGGATGTTTAGGCATCGCCGCGCTCGCGCTCGCGGCGAGCCTCCCGCACGAGCAGCCCGCGAACACGTTCGTGCTCTTGGTGGTCGTGCTCGTCGTGGCGTTCGCGCTGCTCCTGGCGGCCATCCCCTTCCACACCCACGCGGCGCTTCTCGCGGGCGAGGTACCGCCGTCCGCGCTCGCGTTGTATTTCGGCGTCCTCGTCCCGACGACCTTCATCGCATTCGTCGAGATCCTCACGCTCTCCGGTCTGCTGCCCGCGATCGTGCAGGTGGTCAAGGTGCAGGACCTCTTGCACGGCATCGGATTGACCTCGGCCGTCGGCGGCGCGTTCCTTGCGACCGGCGCGCCGGATCTGCGTCGTCTGGTCGTCTACTCGGTGATCTCGAACCTCGGCGCTGCGCTCGTCGGCATCGCGACGCTCTCAGGACCGGGCATCATCGGCGCGCTCGCGAGCGTGATCGTCACCGGGGCATCGGCCTCGGGTCAGCTGCTCGCGGCGGGAACGCTCGAGCGCCGGAGCGCGCCGGAGCGCCCGATCGCGCGGAAGGCGCCGCTCGCCGCGCTCGCGTTCGTCGTCGGTGGCTTCGCGATGATCGGCGCGCCGCCGCTTCTCGGATTTCCCGGGCGCTTCTTCATGGAGCTGATCGCCTACCAATTCGCGCCGTTCACCGGCACGGCGCTCGTGCTCGCCACGCTTCTCCTGATCGTCGGCCAACTGCGCGCCTTGCTCGCTCTCTTCGGGAGCGGTGTCGAGCGTTGGTTCATAGAGCCGCGACCCGTTGCCGGGATCATTGGCGCCGTGATCTTCGTCGCGCTCCTGATCGGCGGGATCCAACCCGATGGATTCCTGCGACCGATCGCGTCGTTCGCTGACGAATTCCTTAGGGCGCTGCGACCTCTCTAGGCGCGGAGCGAGCGGCGGGTCCTGTCCCGGCTCGCGGGGCTCTCCCTCAGCGCACCCTCCCCGCCATCGCAGCTCGCGTTGCTCACTGCTGGCGGGTCCCCGGGGCACCCGCGCTTCGCGAGAGCCCCTGCTCGCCGTGCCACCCGCCGCAGCTCCTCTGCGCCCGGTCGCCTAGCTGGGCGCTTTGTCTTCGATCATCCAGCGATCGATGTCTCGTGTGTATTCCACGATCCCCTCGGGGAACCAGAGCTTGATCTCGGATGCCGCCGTCTCGGGCGCGTCCGATGCATGGACAAGATTGCGCAAACCGACCAGCGCGTAATCGCCGCGGATCGAGCCTTCGCTGGCCTCGTGGGGACGAGTCGAGCCGACCATCGCGCGGACGACGGCGATCGCGTTCGGGCCCTCGAGGACGGCGGCGACGACGGGAGACGCGGTGATCACCCCAACGAGATCGTTGTAGAAGAACTTCCCCTTGTGCACCGCGTAGTGCCTCTCGGCCATCGTGCGGTCCACCTTCAAAAGACGCACCGCGACGAAGCGCAGTCCGCGTTTCTCGAAGCGCGAGAGGATCTCGAAGGCGATGCCGCGCTGAAGCGCATCGGGTTTTAGCACGACGAGCGTGCGCTCGGCGCTCATGACGCCATCACGACCGCGACGTCTTCGGCGGCCGACGGCGCGATCGCGGCGAGCGACGCGCGGGGTCCGATGGCGGCGACGTAGGCGAGCTCGGGACGCAGGTATTCGCGCGCGACTCGCTGCATGTCCGCGGTGGTCACACCGTCGATGAGCGCGGAGACTTCCTCGACCGAACGAACACGCCCGAGGAAGAGCTCCTGCCCCGCGAGCCATCCCGACACGCCGCGGGTGTCCTCGAGCTGAAGCTCGATACGGCCCTTCGCAAAGTCGCGCACGCGCTCGATCTCCACGTCCGGCACGAGCTCGTCGCGGAGCCGCTCCACCTCATGCATGATCGCCTTGAAGACCTCGGCGCCGTTCTGCGGCGCAAACCCGGCGTATACGACGAGGTGGCCCGCGTCGGAGTAGTTCGCACGGTAGCTGTGCACGTCGTACGCGAGGCCGCGCTTCTCACGCAGCTCGAGAAAGAGCCGACTCGACATGCCCTCGCCGAGGACCGCGTTCAGAATGTCGAGGGGGTACCTGTCGGGGTGGGTCGTGTGGACCGCCCGCCAGCCCACGCAGAGGTTGGTCTGTTCGGCCCGCTTGCCGAGCAGCTTCGAATGCGATCTCCCGGAGCGCGGGGCCGGCTTTGACCTCACCACCTCACGCGGAGCGAGACCGCCAAGAGCCTCGTCGACCGCGGCGATCGCTTCATCCGCCCGTAGCGGGCCGGCGAGCGCGACCACGGTCCGCGACGGCGCGTAGCCGCGCTGCATGAACGCACGGAGGCGATCCGCCGTCATCCCGAGCACCACCTCCTCGCGTCCAGCCACTTCCCAGCCGAGCGGGTGTCGCGGATAGAGGAGCTCGTCGACCAGCGTGTGTACGCGGTCCTGCGGCTGATCGCGATACATGCGGAGCTCTTCGACTATGACGTTGCGCTCCGACTCGACATCCTTCGGGCGGAGCATCGGTGCGCGGATCAGGTCGGCGATGACGTCCAGCGCGACAAGGTAATGGCGCGCCGGCAGGCGCGACCAGAAGACGGTGACCTCTTTGTCGGTCGACGCGTTGACCACGCCGCCCTTGCTCTCGATGACCTGGCTGATGTCGGCCGCGGTCGGGCGCTTGGCGCTCCCCTTGAAGACCATGTGCTCGAGGAAGTGGCTCGTGCCGGCATCGTCCTTCGTCTCGATGCGCGATCCAACCCCGACGTACACGAAGAGAGAGACCGAGCGCGTCTCCGGCATCTCCCCGACGAGGATCCGCAGCCCGTTCGGCAGCGTGACCTTGCGGTATTCCATCGACTGCGAACGCTATCAGAGCGTCGCTGTGCTAGCGGCAGAACACCATCGTCATGTACATCGCGTCCGGCCCGTTCACCGCGCCGACGCCAACGCGTCGGAAGGCCGCATCCATGATGTTGGTGCGGTGATTGATCGGGGCCCAGGGTTCATTCATGAACTCGATGTGCAGCGCGTCGACGTTGCCGTTCCAGATCTTCCCCGTGTTCTCGCCGTACCAACCGGTGCCGCACGCCGGCACGTCGCGCGAGCTCGCGGTCCCGTCGAGGCCGTCGTGATACACGTAACGAACCTGCGCTTCGGCGGCGCTGTGCGCGCGTGCCGTGTCCGCGACGCCAATGTCCATCGCGAGCGGCACCAGACCGCCGAGCGCGCGCGATGCGTTGATGAGCTCGAGCATGTGGAGCTCAGCCGACCGGGTCGCGGAATTCGCGAGCGCCGCGACGGGACGCGGCGTCGGGCGTGGCGTCGGCTCTGGGGTCGGATCGGGTGTCGCCACCGGCTCGGGTTCGGGCTCGACCGTCACTTCGGGATCCGGCTCCGCCGTGGCTTCGGGCTCCGGCTCGACAGTCGCTTCGGGCAGAGCCTCGGGAACGGCCGTGACGGCTGGCGCTTGAGTGAGCTCGGAAGTCGGTGGCGGCGAGACCGTAAGCTCCAGATTGTCGATGTCGCGCCCGCGGACGAGACCGCGCGACATAGGCGCGATACGCGCCGCAGCCGGCTCGTCGTCGATCGTCGGCGTCGCGCTCACCTGCGCGCGTCGCGTCGGAGTCACGGTGAAGCTGGCCACGACGAGGCCGGCGAGCATCGTGTACAGGCCGAGGCGCGCGGCGAGGCTCAGCGGCCCGTCCTGCTCATGACTCGGCGACGCTCCAGGCACCTGAGGAGATAACGAGGCTGGCACCCGCGCGTCGCGCGGCGGCGAGATGTTCGCGCTCGGCGGCGGCCGGATCGAGGGGTCCCTCGGTAGTGGCAACGAACGGTGCGTGCTCGTCGACCGTGAAGTACGAGACAAGCGGTCGGTCGGCGAATGCGGCGAGGCGCGCGACGATGTCGAGGCCAGGCGCGCCCGGCTTGACGATGATCGCGTCGGCGCCATCTGCCATGTCGCGGCGTGCGCGCGCGACGGCCGCCGCGGCATCGTCGGCTGGGATGAGCGGTACCGCGCGCTCGGTTATCGGGATCGCGTTCACCGCGGCGCGGTGCGTCACGTAGAGGGAGCTTTCGAGCTTCACCATCGCGGCGATCGGCAGGTCGGAGCGGCGTGGGCCGAGCGCGTCGCGCAAGGTGTGCACGGTGCCTTCGAGCATCCCCGACGGGATGAGCAGGTCGGCACCCGCGTCGGCGTGCACCTCCGCGATCGCCGCGAGGCGCTCGAGAGTTCCGGCGACGTCCGCGCCATGCTCCCCGAAGAGCACGCATTGACCATGCGCCGTGTACGCGCAGATGCACACGTCGGTCGCCACGCCGAGCTCGGGCACGGCTTCCTTCACCGCGCGGATCGCGCGAGCCACGACGTGGTCGGGTTCGCTCGCGAGCATGGCGTGCTCGTCCTTGCGGTCACTGATGCCGAAGAGGAGAAGCCCGGCGAATCCGGCGGACGCGGCGGCGCGTGCCTCGCGGACCACTTCGGTGAGCGACAGTCGCTCGAGCCACGGCGCTGCCTCGATCTTCTCGCGATCCTCGACCGCGCTTCCCACGATCACCGGAAGGACCACTCGGCCGGCGAGATCCGCGCGCGCAAGCGCTCGCGACCAGACCGGGTGCTCTGCGAGCCTTCCTCGCGCGAGCGTGACTTGTCGCATGACGCGGATGTTACGCACGATCGCCATATCAAGCGGTGACCAAGGGCTACCATTTCAGCGATGCGGAGACGCCCCGCCGCCCTTCTCGCGCTCGGCGTGGGAGTCGTGCTCGCCGCGAGCGGCGCGGCGTTCGCGGCTGCTTCCCCTTTGTCCAGCCCGGCTCATAGCGTTGCCGCGCCAGCCGCGGATGACGGCGCGTCACTTTCAGGGCAGATGACTCTGAGTGCACCCGCGGCCGAGCCCGTCGCGGCCGCTATACCTGCGCCCGAGCCGAAGGCCGCCCCGGCGTCGGTCGTGTTCGACGACATGAAGCACGTCTGGCAATCGCTGAACAACTGCGGGCCCGCGTCCGTGGTCATGGCGCTGTCGACGTTCGGGATCGACGTCTCGCAGGAGTTCGCGCGCGTGCCGCTTCGCGGGACGAACGTCCTCTCGGGCATGGGCCCGCAGAAGGTCGACGGCTGGGTGAACGCGAATTTCGGTTTGCGTTCGGTCTGGCGGAACAACGGGACGAACGACCTGCTTCGCCGTCTGGTCGCGAACGGCTTCGCGCCGATGGTCACGCAATGGATGCAGGATCCGTCGATCTCGCGAATCGCTCACTGGCGGGTCGTTCGCGGATACGACGATGCGGCCAGCACTTTCTATGTGAACGACCCGATGCTCGGGAACATGGTGCCGCTCTCCTATACATGGTTCCGGAACAACTGGCAGTCCTTCAGCTACCGCTACATGGTCATTTACGACCCGAAGGACGAGGCGCTGTTGAAGGCGATCATCGGAGACGACTGGAACGACGCGAAAATGCGGAAGAACTTCTACGAGCGCGCGAAGGCCGACGCGTACTCGC
The DNA here is from genome assembly GCA_036389995.1 of Candidatus Limnocylindria bacterium. Taxonomy (GTDB): domain Bacteria; phylum Chloroflexota; class Limnocylindria; order P2-11E; family P2-11E; genus 3-1-20CM-2-70-9. The sequence goes on from DASWCR010000020.1 coordinate 8,367, forward strand.
AGGACACCTCAGCGGCGTGGCTCGCGTACGGCGAGGCAGCCTACGGCTACGGCCTGTTCCGCGAAGCGGTGACCGCGTTCGAGCGTGGGATGGCGCTCGGCTCGGTGCAGGGAGTCTTCACGCTCCGCTCGAGCTATCCGCAAGCGCTCCGGGCCCTGGGCCGGCAAAGCGATGCGGACGCGATGCAGCAGCGTCTTTCGACGTCGGCGAACTCATCGACGGTCGCGTCGCCACCGGACCCGTTCGCGGTCTACCTCGCGTTCATGCGGGAGCACGACAACGACCCGGTGCAGCTGGTCCCGTAGCCGGAACCCTTAGCCGGACCCTCGTAATAGCGGGTGATCTTCCGGTCGCTCGTCCTCGGTGCGCCCGTGGCCACATCGCCAGCAGGCTTCTTGGGCGACTGTCTCGCGCTCAGCTTTTCACGCGCGTGCGGGCAAGCTCGCGGACGCGGCCGAGACGCGCGCCGGCCTCCTCGAGCACGTCGGGCGTCTTGCAGAACGTGAAGCGGATGAGATTCCGCCCGAGCTCGCGACGTGAGAAGAACGACGAGCCTGGCACACCCGCGACGCCAACTTCGCGGACGAGCCAGTTGGCGAACGCGACGTCGTCAGAGAAACCGAACGGGCGGATGTAGCAGAGCACGTAGTACGCGCCCTGCGGTGTGCTCGGGCTAAGGCCCGCGGCATCGAGGACGCGCACCAGGTGATCGCGGCGAACACGGTACTCGGCCGACAGCCTGTCGTAATACGGCCGGCCGAGATCGAGCGCGACGGCGATCGCCTCCTGCAGCGGTGCGGGCGCGCCGACGGTCACGAAGTCGTGAACCTTTCTGATCGCGGCGGTGAGCTCGGGCGGCGCGACGATCCATCCGACGCGCCACCCGGTGACGGAGAACGTCTTGCTCGCGCCCGAAATGGTCACGGTGCGCTCGGCCATGCCCTCGAGGGTCGCGATCGGGATGTGTTCGCCGTCGTAGCGGATGTGCTCGTAGATTTCATCGGTGACGGCGATGACGTCGTGCTCCCGGCAGAGCCGGGCGATCGTCTCGAGCTCCGCGCGCGTGAACACCCGGCCGGTCGGGTTGTTCGGCGTGTTGACGATGATCGCCTTCGTGCGTGGCGTGAACGCGTTTGCGAGCTCGTCAGGATCGAACTCGAACGTGGGCGGCCGCAGTGGAACGAAGACCGGCGCCGCGTCCGAGATCGCCGCGTCGGGACCGTAGTTCTCGTAGAAGGGCTCGAGGACGATGACCTCGTCCCCCGGGTCGCAGATCGCTAGAAGCGTGGAGATCATCGCCTCCGTCGATCCGCAGGTGACCGTCAGCATCGTCTCGGGATCGACGCGCATCGCGTAGAGCTCGCCGTACGTGCGGGCGAGCGTGTCGCGCAGGCTCTTCGAGCCCCACGTGATCGCGTACTGGTTGATATCGGCGTCGATCGCGCGC
>DASWCR010000021.1:0-12959 GCA_036389995.1 Candidatus Limnocylindria bacterium
CGGCAGGACCTGATCCTCGATGTGCGCGCCCGCCACGCCGGCGTTCACGTAGAGCTCGGCCGTGCGCTGGACGTTGAAGAGGTTGCCGTAGCCGCCGTCCATGTCGACGACGACAGGTGGAATCTCGAGGTGTGTCGGCGGGACGCCCTTCTCAGGGTCGCCGGTGGCCATGGTGAGCTGGAACTTCCGCAGTGCCGAGATCGTGCGGCGCGCGCCGTCGGCGATCTCCGGGCCCGAGTAGAGGTCCATGTCGGTCGTGCCCAGATGCCCGATCGCGAACGAGTAGCCCGAGAAGTAGATCGCCGTTGAGCGGTGGTACATCGCGATCTCGGCGCCGTGCGGGTCGTAGATGCCGGGTGCGAACACGTACGGCTCGCTCTCCAGCAGCTCGCGCAGGCGTGTCGCGGGATCGGTCCAGCGCGACGCTGGAACGGTGAAGCCCGGCGGCAGAAGCGGGGTCTCGACGAGCGACCTAATTGTCATGGTCGAGCAGGCAGAGCTCAGGGCAGCAGCACTCCGATTGCTGCGACTCGCTCGGCTGGTCAGTCTCGGGAGCGCGAACGATCGGCGCGGGCGTCGTCTTGATGCGGTCGAAACTGTTCATGGCTGGCATGAGAGGGCATGCTGCGTGCCGGATCGCCCATAAAACAAATCGTTTGTTTGGATAGGATCGATCAGTTTTGTTTATGATGGCGCGATGCTTCTCGCCCAGCTCGAGGCGTTCAGCGAGGTGGCGCGGCTTGGCAACGTGAGCCGCGCTGCCGACACGCTCAGCGTGACGCAGCCCGCGCTTACCGCACGTTTACAGGGCCTCGAGCGCGAGCTGGGGGTCGAGCTCTTCGTCCGAGCCGCACGCGGGATGACGCTCACGGACGCCGGACGCGCGCTCCTCCCCTACGCGCAGCGCGCGATCGCCCAGGTGCTCGACGGGCAGAAGGCGGTCGATGACCTGCGTTCGGGAAAGATCGGCGAGCTGTTCATCGCCGCGGCGCCGGCCGTCAGCACCTACGTTCTCCCGGCGGTCCTGAAGTCGTTCCAGACCTCTCATCCGCAGGTCCGCATGGGCGTCCGCACCGGCCACACCGAGGAGGTCCTGGAGATGGTGCTGCGACGCGAGGTCGATCTCGGCGTCGGCCGACCGATCCAGCATCCGGACGCGGAGCTCATCTCCGTCTTCGATGACGAGCTCGTGCTTGTCGTGAGTCGCCATCACCCGTTCGCGCGCCGCGATCGCATCCGCCTTCAGGAGCTCGCGGACGATCGGCTCATCCTCTTCGATCGCGCGTCCAGCTACTACGAGCTCACGAGCTCACTGATTCGGCAAGCCGGCGTCGTGCCCGAGAGCGTCATCGAGATGGACAACGTCGAGGCCGCGAAGAAGATGGTCATCGAGGGACTCGGCGTGGCGCTCTTGCCGCGCATGGCTCTTGGGGCCGAGCTGCGCGCGCGCGTGCTCCGCCCCGTCCGGGTCATCGGTGCGCCTCCGGTGCGCCGCCCGATCGTGGCCATCCGCCGAGCCGACTCGGGCACGCCGATGGGCCCGGTCGCGGACTTTCTTACGCTGCTACGGCGATCGCACGCCGCCGGCTAGGACGGCGGCGCACTAACCGAGGTTCGCGCGCTCGCGTCGCGCGAGGGCCCCGCCGATGGACTCCGGTGACGCCTCCATCGCCAGCGCGAACGTCGCGCGGGCATCATCGACGAGACCCGCCTCACGCAGCGCGACGCCGCCCAGATAACCGAGGAACGCGCGATCTGGGGCCCGCACCTTCCGTGCGTCGAGCTCGGCCGTGCGAAGTGCTGCGCGAACGCCATCGCGATCGCGTGACCGCCCTGCCACGATCGCGTCGAGCGCGTGATGCATCGCGACACGCTCCGGTGAGCGCGCGATCTCGGGATCCTTCGCGATCTCCGTGACGAGGGCGGCACCGCGATCAGGATCGCCGCCGAGCGCGACGAGCTCGGCCCAGGCGAGCGCGAGGCGGACGTCGATGTGGTCGAGCAGAAGCGCCGCGCTGCGACGCGCGTCGCCGGCGCGGTTGAGCGCGGCGTACGAGGCGACCAAGCCAACGGCGATGGCGCGGTCGTGTGGCAGCCTCTTCGCCGCCTGCTCGAAGAGCGACGCGGCTGAGAGCGGATCGCCCGACGCGTAGAGGATCTCCGCGGCTATCTTCCGGACGAAAGTGACCGTCCCGAAGCGTCCCAGGAGGGGCGCCACGAGCGTCCGGGCGGTGTCCATTTCGCCTCTGTCCAGGGCTCGCCGGGCCCGCCAGACGGCGCGCGGAACGCGCCACACATCAGCGATGGACGCTCGCTGTACAGGCAGGTTGTCCACAGAAACCGTCCCCGGAGGCCCTTTATCCACCGTATTCATGGGGTTATCCACAACTGACTCCAGAAATGGTGCTAGCTGTCCGCAAGTAGCCCCTGCGCAATAACGAGCCGCTGGATCTCGCTCGTCCCTTCGTAAATCCGGTAGATACGAGCGTCCCGGTAGGCCCTCTCGATCCAGAGCTCGCGCATGTATCCCATGCCCCCGTGGATCTGCACCGCCGCATCGGCGATCCGCCCGAGGGCCTCGGTGGCGAAGAGCTTTGCCTTCGAGGCGCGGTCGGTGACGCGCTCGCCGCGGTCGGCCCGCGACGCCGCGTCGTAGACCATGAGCCGGGCCGCGTGGATCTCGATGGCCGCGTCGGCCAGGGGCCACTGGATCGCTTGATTGGTCCCGATCGGCCGTCCGAACTGGGTGCGGGTCTTGGCGTGGGCAACGCAGGCCTCAAGCAGCCGCTGCGCCGCGCCGACCGCGTGCGCCGCTAGACCCATGCGGCCGTAATCGAGCGTCGCGAGCGCGATCGTGAAGCCCTTGCCTTCCTCGCCGACGCGCTGCGACGCCGGCACGCGCATCTCGCGGAAGTAGAGCTGCGCGGTCGTCGAGCCGTGCAGGCCCATCTTCGCGTCGTTCCGTCCGACCTCGAGTCCCGCGGTCGCGCGCTCGACCACGAACGCGGTGATCGCCTTTGAGCCCAGCTTCGGATCGAGCGTCGTGAAGATCACAAACACGTCCGCGATCGGAGCGTTCGTGATGAATGTCTTCGCGCCATCGATCACGTATGCGTCGCTATCGCGGCGCGCGGTCGTCTTGAGCCTGGCGGCATCGCTCCCCGCGCCCGGCTCCGAGAGACCGTACGCGCCGATCTTTCGCGCCGACAGGAGATCAGGGAGGTACCGCGAGCGGAGCGCATCGGGCCCTCCTATGTCGATCGCCGTCCCGCAGAGTCCCGCCGATCCACCGATGACGTTCCAGAGCGACGCGTTCGCGCGGGCGAGCTGCTCGACGGCGACGCAGTAACCGAGCTTCCCGAAACCCTGACCGCCGACGTCTTCGCTGAAGCCCAGGCCGAAGAGGCCCATACCCGCCATCGCGTCGATCACATGCCTCGGTATTTCGTCCTTCTCCTCGATCTCGCGCTCGAGGGGCGCAAGCTTCTCCTCGACGAATTCGCGGACGGAGCGCTGGAGCATGACGAGCTCCTCGGGAAGGACGGGGTCCATCAAGCGCCCTTCGCGCGCTCGAGTATTTGACGCAGCTCGGCCGGTATCCGTGTCGCGCGGCTGCTCTTGCGATCGATCATCACCTGGATCGTCGAAACGTCGGCGCAGTGCATGCCATCGGCGCGATCGATCGCGTATTCCAGAGTCCACGACGAGTGGCGCATCTCCCCGACGCGGACTTTGATGTCGTATTCGTCGTCGAAGCGTAGGGGCGCCTGATAACGGACGCGCGCTTCGCCGATGGTGAAGTCGACGCCGTACGCGAGCAGATCGCGCTCGTACACCACGCCGAGCTGCCGTAAGAAGGCGATGCGTCCGACCTCCGCGAACAGCAGGTAGTTGGCGTAGTAGACGACCCCTTGCAGGTCCGTCTCACCAAAACGCACTCGCTGACGATGCGCGAACGGAAAATCCACGACCGCTTCGCAGGGTAACGATTTGGCATGCCACCTGCTGCCCCTTCCCGCATGGCTACATCAACACCCCGCCGAGACCACGACACCACGGAGCGCGTCGAGCGCTACGAGCGCGAGCGCGTCATCGAACGTCCCACATACCCGACGCCAGCGAGCGCATCCAACGTCAACGTCGGACCGACGACCGCGGTGGTCGCGCGGAACGACGCGGTATGGGCGGTCACGCGCATCGTCACGCTGCTCTTCACCGTTCTCGAGGTGCTTTTGCTCATCCGCTTCATCCTGAAGATCTTCGGAGCGAACGCGAATCAGCCGCTCGTTTCGGGCCTCTACCGCATCACGGAGCCCCTGGTCCGGCCGTTCCAGGGGATCTTTCCGGAGCCATCGGGGCCGCCCGCGCTCGACCTCGCCGCGCTTCTCGCGATCGCGTTCTTCTTCCTCATCGCCGCGCTCATCGTCGCGGTCGTCCGCGCGATCACCTCACCGCGCACCACGTAGGCGTCCATCGGAGCGGCCGCCTTCGGGCGGTCGCTCCCGCGCGGGTACTGTCACCTCAATCGGAGTAACGCACTCGATCAGCGCGGGGTGAGACTCCGCAGCTCGTCGATCGCCGCGGGATTCTCAAGCGAGCTCAGGTCCCCCAGATCCTGCGTGCCGAGGTACGCGCCGCGGATCACGCGCCGCAGGATCTTCGCATTGCGCGTCTTCGGGAGCTGCGTGACGAAGCGGACGGCCTCCGGCCGCAGCGGTTTGCCGAGTATCTCCGCGATCTTGTCCTGCACCGAACGCGCGAGCTCTTCCGTCGGCGCGTGGAGCGGGCGCGGCACCACGAACACGACGATCGCCTCGCCCTTTATCTCGTGCGGTACGCCGATCGCGGCCGCCTCCGACACGGCGGGATGCGCGACAGCCGCGGATTCCACTTCCGCGGGTCCGACGCGTTTGCCGGCGATCTTCAGGGTGTCGTCGCTGCGCCCCTCGATGTACCAGTAGCCCTCGTCGTCGATGCGCGCCCAATCGCCGTGAACCCAGGTGTTCGGAAAGCGAGACCAATAGGTCTGGAAATAGCGGCCTTCCTCGGTCGGAGGATCGCGCCAGAAGCCCCGCGTCATGCCCGGCCAGGGCTTGCGGATGACGAGCTCGCCCACCGCACCGCGCACGGACCGGCCCTCCTCGTCGACCACATCCGCGGCCATTCCCGGGCATGGGCCGATGAACGAGCTCGGCTGGATCGGCGTCCAGGTGGTGCAGCCGACGATGCCACCTGAGATCTCGGTTCCGCCGGAGTAGTTGATGATCGGGCAGCGCGACTCGCCGACGTTCCGGAAGTACCACCACCAGGGATCCGGATTCCACGGCTCGCCGGTCGATCCGAGGACGAAGAGCGAGGAGCGATCCTTCGCGCGTACCGGGTCCTCTCCGGAGCGCATCAGCCCGCGGATCGCGGTGGGCGAGATGCCGAGATGGGTAACGCGATGGCGCTCGACAAGGGACCACATCCGCGAGGCATCGGGGAAGTCCGGCGTCCCGTCGTACAGCACGATCGTCGCGCCGAGCATGAGCCCGCCCGCGATGAGCCACGGACCCATCATCCAGCCGATGTCGGTCGACCAGAGGATCACGTCGCGGTCCTGGAGGTCAAAGCAGTGCGCGAGGTCCTGGGCCGCCTTCACCGGGAAACCGCCGTGCACGTGCTGCGCGCCCTTCGGCTTCCCGGTCGTGCCCGACGTGTAGATGACCATGAACGGGTCCTCGGCAGATGTGTCGGCGATGTCGAGCACCGCGCCGGCGTGGGTGACGTCGGACCAGAGAACGTCGCGGCCGCGCTTGGGGTACGCGCGTCCCACCCGATCGACGACGACGACCGCGTCGACGGATGGCGCGCCGTCCGCCGCCTCATCGGCGGTCTCTTTCATCGGGACGACCTTCCCCCGGCGATAGAAACCGTCCGCGCAGATCAACACCTTCGCGTCCGCGTCGCGTAGCCGACCGGCGATCGCCTCCGCGCCGTATCCGGAGAAGATCGGAATGAAGACGGCGCCGATCGCGCCGATCGCGAGGACCGCCACGGCGCATTCGACCGTGAGCGGGAGGAAGACCGCGATGCGGTCACCGCGTTTGGTGCCGAGCGAGCGCAGGCCGGTGGCGAAGCTGGCGACCTGGTCGGAGAGCTCGCGGTAGGTGAGGGTGCGGACCGTGCCCTCTTCGGTTTCGGCGACGATCGCGACGCGGCCGCTGCCGTCTGCATGCCGGAGCGCAGTCGCGACGTAGTTCATCCGGCCGCCGGTCCACCAGGTGGTCCACGGGATGCCGCGCGACGTGTCCAGCACGTGCGTGTACGGAGCACGCCAGGAGATGCGCAGATCCCGTTCGGTCGCGGCCCAAAACCCTTCGAGGTCCTCCGTGGACCAGCGCAGGAGCGCCGCGTAGTCGGCGCAGCCGTTCTTCATCGCGAACGCGCGGAGACGGCTGCGTTCGAGGTACGCGGTCGTCGGGGTCCACGCTGCCGCCATCCGCGTCACGTTAGCGTTATCGCGCGGTCGGGACCGGGTCGATCAGCCAGTCGAGGTGCAGCCACACCACGCGGGAGTAGCGCCAGACGAATGGGACGACGGCGAGAAAGACGACATCCCCCACGACGAGGGCGACGAGAATGTCCCAGCCCGTCGCGACCCAGACCCCGAGGACGATGAGCGCGAGCACCGGGATCCCGATGGCGTAGCTCGCGACCATCGCGCCGGTCCAGTACCCGCTCTCGCGCTCGAAGCGCAGTCCGCAGACCGGACAGGGCTCGTTCATGGAGAACATCCCGCGCCAGACACGGCCGGAGAGGCATCGCGGGCAGCGGCCGCGGCAGATCGCCCACGCCCGGCGCATCGCTAGAAGTACTGCAGGATGGCCGCCGCCACCACGATCGCGACGAGGAGGACCCCAATGAGGATGAGGGGCAATAGGTAGAACGCGAGGCCACCGAGGATGAAGATCGCGGTGGCCTGATCGCCCGGTACGCCGTAATGAATCTCGATCGCTCGATGGACGACGAATGCGAGCCACACGAGCATGACGACGCTGATGACGTCGGCGAACGGCGTGAACGGTCCGCCGGCGAACACGATCCCGGCAAGCGATGTCGGCAGCTGATAGACAAGCTCGGCGTACCCGAAGAGGACAAGCAGCGGGCGGTACGGCCGGCCGCGCACCCCGCGGAAGCGCGCGGCCGCGTGGATCGCGCTCGACCCGAGGAGCCAGAGAAAGATCGGTGTCAGCGCCGCCGCGACGACGAGCGCGTCGAACGATCGCTGCAGCACGTACACGAGCACCGCGGTCCGCTCCACGCCGATCGCCAGGAGGAGCGCATCGACGATCGCACTTCGCGTCGGGCCGAAGACGATGGCGTCGACGTGGACCGTCTGCGAGAGGCGGTACGCGCTGAGCGTCGAGAACACCATGGCGATCGGGACGCACGCGAGACCAAAGAACGTGCTCGCACCGAGCGCCCAGGCCGCGAAGTCTCTCGGTCGCCAGCGCTCGGCGACCGTCGCGATCATCTGAAGGCGGCGGCGAGCGCTTCGTGCGTGGCCTGATCGGTCGCGGCATCCACCGCGGTCCGCGCGCGACCCCCGAGAACGGGCGGATCGTCGTCGTGGAGCGATTCGGGCACGGGAGCGCCGAGCATGATGAGGTACTCCATCGACCAGGTTCGCCGGACCGCGTCGAGGTCGTAGCCGCCCCCTCCCATCGCGACCCACGGATACGGAGTGGACGCGAACCAGCTCACCACGTGCTCTCGTGCGTGCGTCGACAGCTGTAGGTCGGTGAGCGGATCGGTGAAGTGCGGATCGATGCCCTGCTGGGTCACGAGAATGTCGGGGCGGAACCGGGCGAGAAGCGGCGGGACGACCGCGTCGAACGCGCGCATGTACGCGAGATCGTCGGTGTACGCCGGGAGCGCGACGTTCACGCTATAGCCGGCGCCCTTCCCGGTGCCCCGTTCGTCGGCGCTGCCGGTGCCGGGAAAGAACGGCCGGCCGAGGCGCGGGATCATGCCGAACTCGTGCAGCGAGATCGTCAGCACCTGAGCCGTCTCGTAGAACGCGGCCTGCACGCCGTCGCCGTGGTGCGCGTCGATGTCGACGTACGCGACCTTCATCCCGCGATCGGCGAGGAGGCCGCAGACGATCGCCGGGTCGTTGTAGATGCAGAACCCGGATGCGTTCCGGCGCATCGCGTGATGCAGGCCGCCCGAGCCGTTGAACGCAACGCGCGCGCGGCCGGCGACCACGTCCTCCATCGCGACGAGCGTCGCGCCGGTCGTCAGCAGAGACGCCTCGTGCATCCCGGCAAAGGGCGGGGTATCGCCCCACGCGGAGAGACCCCACGCGGTGTAGTCGAGCTCCGGGTCCTCCGACGCATGCTCGATCGCCTCCAGGTACGCGGGGTCGTGGATGCGCTCGAGCTCGGCGCGCGTCGCGAGTCTCGGCTCGAGCACGCGCGCGTTCGGGAGCGCGAATGCGCCGAGGCGCTCGAGCGTGTCGTGCACGCCCTGGAGCCGCCACGGCTTGAGCGGGTGGTCCGAGCGGTAGACGTGCGATGCGAGACGCGGATCCCAGACGAACCCGGCGGCGGCGCTCATCGCGCCCGCTCGAGCGTCACGAACGAGAACGCGAACGGGTGGCGCGCATCGGCTGGATGCGCGCGCCGCTCGACCTCCCGCCAGTCTTTCGGATCGAGCGGGGGGAAGTACGTGTCGCCCGCGGCCTCGGTGTCGACCTCGGTGAGATAGATGCGATCGGCGCGCGGCAGGAAGTCCTTGAAAACGCCGGCACCGCCGAACACGATGACCTCGGGGACGTCGCCGGCGAGCGCGAGCGCCTCGTCGGTCGTGCGCGCGACGAGACAGCCATCGCAGCGAAACGCCGGATCGCGGGTCAGGACGATGCTCACCCGATCCGGGAGGGGCCTCCCAATCGAGTCGAAGGTGCGCCGCCCCATGATGAGCGGCTTGCCGACGGTCAGCTCGCGCACGCGTCTCATGTCGTCGGGGAGCCGCCAGGGAAGCCGTCCGTCCTTGCCGATGACCCCGCGGCGGTCGCGCGCCACGACGAATGCGATGCGGCTCAAACCGCCATCTTCGCTTTGATCGGCGGGTGGTACTGGTAATTCAGAAGCTTCGCGAACCCGTCGAGGAGAGGACCCGGCGCTTCGCCGCGCTTGGCGCGCGCGACGATCTCGCGGTAGCGGGCGACCGCGTCGTCGACGCCGCGAAGCTCGGGATCGAGCCACAGCGCCGGCGCGGGATAGGGCTCGCGCTCGAGCTGCTCGCGCGCCGCGTCCTCGTGATCGCGATAGACGTGCGCGTCAGCGAGCACATGCACGAACTCGTGGGGCTCGAGCTCGACCTCGCGAGCCACCAGGTGCAGCAGAAGCGCGTACTCGGCCATGTTGAAAGGCACCCCGAGCACGAGATCGCACGAGCGCTGGTACATCATCAGCGAGACTTTCCCGCCGGCCACGAAGAACTGAAACAGCGCGTGGCACGCGGGCAGTGACGTCTGCTCGAGCTCTCCTGGGTTCCACGCGACCACGAGCATCCGACGGCTCGCGGGCTGCTCGCGGATCTGCCGGATCGTGTCGCGCAGCTGGTCGATGTGCCGCCCGTCGGGTGCGATCCAGTCTCGCCATTGCTGCCCGTAGTTGCGTCCGGCGTCGCCGGAAAAACGCGCGCGAGGCTGCCAGTAGTCGGCGAACGCGTTGCCGTCCCAGATACGAACGCCGAGCGCGTGCAGGTCGTTCACATCCGAGCTTCCCGCGAGGAACCAGAGCAGCTCCGCCACAACGGAGCGGAACGCGAGCCGCTTCGTCGTCACCGCGGGGAATCCAGAGGAAAGATCGAAGCGCATCATCTCGCCGAACACCGCGCGCGTGCCGATGCCCGTGCGGTCGGCGCGGTCATCACCCTCTTCGAGCGCCTTCCTCAGGATGTCGAGGTACTGCCGCACCCTAAGCGTCCACGCGCCGATGGACGCGGCCGGTGCTACGGAGCCAGCGGACCGCACCGCTCTCGTCGCGAATGACCTCGCCGCGGACATCCTTGAGCGGACCTTCAAGGCACACGAACTGATCCTCGCCGATGAACGCGACCGGTGACGGCGGAGGGTCGGTGGGTGCGGGCGTCATGCCAAGGAGGTTGTGATAGATGGTGCGGTAGAGCAGCACGCCCTCGCCACCGGCGCGAAGCTCGATATCGGCCCCAGCCGCGGTGTAGCGGGCCACCAACTCGTCGCGGCGCGTCTTCGTCATCCGGACGTGCTGAGGGGCCGGCTCCTCCACCCCAACGAACGTTTTGAGGGCCCATTTCGTGATCGCCTGATGCAGCAGGGCGCCGCGCGTCGAGTTGGTCTGCACCGCGATTGCAAAGCCGCGCTCCGGCGCGAGCATGAGAACCCCCTGCTGCCCGATGGCCGATCCGCCGTGGTACTGGAGTGTTACGCCACCGACTTCGCGCAGGAACCAGGCGACGCCGACACCGCGATCGTTGTCGGCAGGCGCCAAGCGCGTGCGCATGAGCTCGAGCGAGCCGACCGAGAGGAGGCGGCCGCCGTCGGAGGTGCGCCCGTCCCCGAGATGGAATCGCGCGTAGGTCAGGAGGTCGCGCACGCTCGAGATCACCCCTCCTACCGGCGTGGTGGCGCGCGGGAAGGAGTAGGGGCGCACGACCCGGGGCTGCTCGTCGACGATGGAGTGCCCCGCGGCGACCCGGTGGGTGATGGCCTCGTCGGCGTTGAAGCAGCTTTTCGACATGCCGAGCGGGATGAACAGGAGCTCGCGCACGGCGGCCTCGTACGTCTTGCCGGTGGCCACCTCGATGAGGCGGCCGAGCACCGCGAAGCTCGAGTTCGAGTAATGCCAGATCTCGCCGAGTGGCGTGAGCTGCTCGAGCTCGGCCATCGCCGTGACGTAACGCGCGAGCGCGTCGTCGCCTTTCCCGAAGTCGGCGAAGCAATCGCCGAGCCAGCCGCCGGTGTGCGTGACGAGGTGCCGGAGGGTCGCGCGCTTCGCGGCGTCATCGTCGCGGACCTTGAACTCGGGGAGGTAGCGGCGGATCGGAGAATCCAGATCGAGCGCGCCGCGCTCGACGAGGCGCATGACGACCGTCGCTGTGATCGTTTTGGTGATCGACGCGATCTGGAACAGCGTGTCCGCGTCGACCGGCAGCGGATGCTCCAGATTGGTCACCCCGTACGCGGCAATGTCCTCGTCGCCGTCGTGGAGAACACCGATCGCGATCCCGGGAACGTGATAGCGGGACATCCCTTCCCGCACCAGCTTCTCGAGCTCAGGCCGCACCCGCGAATTGTGCGCGCGCGCTTAGCTCGGCGTCACCCCACTGACCCAGAAGCATCCGTTACGGAACGCGACCTGTTTCACGAGGAACGGGACCGTCCCCGAGATATCCGCGGTGCTCGAGTCCACGAGGCCTTTCATCGCGTCGATGAGGCCCGGCGGTAGCGGGTCGGCCGCGAGCCGCGACACCTTGAGCGTGAATTTGTCGCCGACCGGCCCACCGACGACGTCCGCGCTCGCGTTGACGGTGATGAACTGCGTCGCGGCCTTCGCGGTCCCGTGAATTCCCCCCGCGTCGATGGTGATCTTCGCATCGCTCAGGGTCACGCCCTGCGTCGTGGAGGGGGCGTTCTGATTCACGGCCTGGTTCAGCTCGGCCTCGGTGAACACCAACGAGACCGCTGTCGCCTTGTTGTCACGAGCGAAGCTCCTGATCGAGTCGGCACGGCCGTCGACCGGCCCAGACGCGAAGACGCGACCCGGCGCCGCGGCGGCGCAGACGCTCGTGACGAGCGTCGGCGGCTCGAACGCGGAGAGTCCGAGCGGCGGACCAGGCGTAAGGGTGAGGCCGGTCCGAACCATGTCCCCGGCGGCGTATGGACGCCCTGTGGTGCGCCCGGCGTTGCGCGCTGTTCCGATGAACCCGTCGACGCTGAGCGTCCCGAGCGGCACCGCGCCCGTAGAGGTCATGACGAGTCCCCAACGACCCGCCGCGGGCTCGCGGACGCTGACCTTATCGGGGCCGACCACGCAGCCGAAGATCTCGGCCTTGCTTCCCGTCGGCCCGCAGACCTGACCGGTCGGCGCCACGACGAGGAAGCCGAGGCCGCCCGTGCTGGTGAACTCGAGACGCGGCGACGGCGGAATCGGCGTCGCGTTCGCCGGCGCCTGCGCGCCCTCGGCGATCGTGACCTGCGTCCCGGCCGGAACGCTCACGGTGCCGCCCGCCGTCGCGTTCACCTGCAGCGTGCCTTCGTCGACCTGGTAGGTCGTCTGCGTTCCGCCAGTCGTGAGCTGCTGGACGAGGGTGAGGAACCCGGTGCCGCGGACGACCGCGCTCGTGCTCGGCGTCCGCACTTCGTAACGCGATTCCGGCGTCTTGAGCTTCTGCACCGACTGCCAGGACCGTCCGAGCGATTGCTCGATGGTCACCTGGATGCCGTCGGTCGCGACGCGATTCAGCGCGACGACCTTCACCTGCGAGCCTGGATCGACCGACAATGAGGATCCGTCGAAGAACGTGAGGACCGCGCGGCCCTCGACGTTCGCGCGGACCAAATCTCCAGTCGCGTAGATCTCACCATCGAGTGCCGGCGTGAACGCCGCACCCGCACGCGCTCCTTCGATCGCGGTGTTCAAGATCGCGAGAGTCGCCGCGCTCTGCGCGGACGTGCTCGTGCCGCCGCGAGGGAAATAGAGAAATGCCCCCACTCCCGCGAGGATCAAGAGGAAAACGACAAGTACCTTCTTCAACGCGCCCCTTCCCGCAGCGCGAGGCTATCAGAGCACCGCTCGTTTGGACGGTCGCAGGCGGGTGTCAGGCCTGCTTTTTCTCCCAATCGTCGCGAAGGACCTCGCCGAGCCAGCGATCCTTCCACTTTCCCTCGCGAAAGTTCTGCTCGCGGCTAACTCCGACCGTCCGGTACC
>DASWCR010000022.1:0-27304 GCA_036389995.1 Candidatus Limnocylindria bacterium
GCCATTGCCTGACGTTGCTCTCCTAATCGACTGGGAGAACGTCTACTACACCCTTCGCCAGCACACGACGGGACCGCTGCCGTCAACACTTTCGATCCTGCAGGCGATCCTGCAAAAAGCCGCCGAGTTCGGACCCGTCCGCGTAAAGCTCGCGATCTTCGGTCAGGAGGTCGCGACCCAGGACGACACGCTCCTTATGTCCCTCGAGTTCACGGGCATGGAGCCCATCGCCGTCGCGCAGCGCATGAGCGGCCGACTGCTTAAGGGCCGTTCCGACGCGGTCCTGATCACCCGAGCGCTGAAGCTCCTCTACAAGGACCGCCAGGACATCGACTACTGGTTCATCGTCTCGGGAGACCGCGACCTCAACGCGCTCTGCAAGGCGATCAAGGACGAGGACAAACACGTGTATCTCATCGCCGGCGACAAGTCGCTCGCGAACGAGCTGCGTGACTCGCCCTACCTTCGCGACGACGTCTTCCTCCTCGAAGACCTGATCCCGCAGGCGCGCTGGACTCGCGCGGCCCTTCGCGCGGATGACACGCAGGTCGACAAGCCACAACCGCCCGCGGAGCTGGCGCGGCGTACACCGCAACGACGAGGCCGTCTGCCCGCTCGAACGCGGACGGAACCGCACGTTCCCGCCGTGGTCCCCACGGCCTCACCGGAGTCCGATAAGGAGCAACGGCGTCTCGCCGTCCTCCTCCTCGACCAGCTCGTGGCTCTGCATGCCCGCACGATGTCGCGCGGCGACTTCGTCACGAGCGTGGTCCCGCTCTCGGAGAAGGAAGCATCGAGCGTCCTCGAGCAGCGCCTCGACGCCGGGATCGAGCAAGGCACCGTTGTCGCGAAGCTCGAGGGACGCGCTCGCGCGAAGGCCAAGCAGATGCTCGCGCCGAACATGTCCGCGCCGCTCGTCGCTGAGACGTTCTTCCATCTGGTCAGAGTGCTGCGCCGCATCGACACGGTGACGAGCAAGGACACGCGACGGATCCCTGCGGTCGAGGCCGTCCTCGATCCGCTCTCGCGCGCCGATCAACCCGGCGGTCTCGCCCGCGGCCGCTCGCAGCGCCGTCTTCTTCTCGAGACGCTTTTCAGCATCGCCGAGGAGCGTGGCGCCATTCAGACGGAGCAGGTCGAGCGCGACGGCCGGCAGATCACGATGTGCTGGCTCGCCGAGGGCCACCCGCTCGTCGTGTACGCGCGTCAGCCCGCGGCCTCGATCGTCCATCTCTTTAACTTCGTCGCATCGACGCGCGGGAAGGGAGAGCGGATCGACTGGGTCAACCAGGCGCTCTTCGCGGAATTGCTATCGCGTGTCGAGGGCGACGCTCTCGAGTCCACCATGCGCCGCGCCATCGAACGCAGCGTGATGCGCGCTGAGGAGCACGGGAAGAAGTCCGGCTTCGTGATCGACCAGACGCACGACGAGGTGCGGACGATCCTCGGCGAGTTCGACCGCCTCAACGGTGAAGCGCGAGCGGTTCCCGCACTTCCCTCGGGCGAGCTCGCGGCGCTCCCGGCGCCAGCGGACGCGACGCCGCCTGAGCCGGCTCCGACCTCGGCCACTGGTGCGGTCGTTCCGCGCAAACGCACGCGCCGCGGACGGCGGGGAGGGCGTGGCCGGCGGGGCAGCGGGCTCGGCCCGAAGAAAGCCGCGACGGGAGAGGCTGCCGACTGAACCGCGACTTCCGGAAGTACTGGATCGGCGAAACGATCTCGAACTTCGGGAACTCGGTCACGCAGTTCGCGCTACCCCTCATCGTCTTCAAGCTCACCGGCTCCGCGCTCGCGCTCGGCGCGACGCTCGCGATCTACACCGCGCCGCAGCTCTTCTTCGGACTCGCGATCGGGGCGTGGACCGATCGCACCGACCGCAAGCGGCTCATGATCGTCGTCGATCTGCTGTCGGCGGTCACGATCGCCTCCATCGCGGTCGCCTCCGGCGCTGGGCTCCTCTCGCTGTGGTGGATCTACGCCGTCGTATTCGTCTCGTCGACGCTCTCGATCTTCTTCGTCGCGGCCGAGTTCGGGGCGATCCCGAGCCTCGTCGATTCAGGCGAGCTCGTCAGCGCCAACGGTCGGATCCAGGCGAGCTTCGCGGCCGCGTCCGTGCTCGGCCCGCTCGCTGCCGGGGCGCTTCTTGTCCTTGTGTCCGTCGAGGCGGTCCTGCTCCTCGACGCCGCGTCATTCCTCGTGTCGGCGGCGATGCTTTCGGTCATCGCCCGCCCCTTCAATGCCCCGATCATCAAGCGGGCCACAAGTATTCGCCAGGACATCGTCGAAGGCCTGCGCTATGTGCTCTCCCACCCTGTTCTGCGGAACATCTCGCTGATGATGGCGATGATCAATATGGTCAGCGCGACCGTGTTCGCCGAGATCGTGCTCTTCGCCAAGCAGGCCCTACGGGCCGAGGACAGCGAGGTCGGTCTTCTCTTCGCGGCCGGCGGCGCGGGCGTGGTGGTGCTCTCGCTCGCGGCGGGTCCGCTTCGGAGGCGGTGGTCATTCGGCAATGTGGCGCTCGGCGCGCTCATGCTGTCGGGTCTCCTCACGGTCGGACTCGCGTATACGACCTCGCTCTGGGTCGCCATCGTCCTCTGGGGACTCAGCTCTGGTCTCGGCGTCCTTTTCAACATCAACACC
This sequence comes from Candidatus Limnocylindria bacterium, assembly GCA_036389995.1. GTDB lineage: Bacteria > Chloroflexota > Limnocylindria > P2-11E > P2-11E > 3-1-20CM-2-70-9. The sequence continues at coordinate 2,644 of DASWCR010000022.1, forward strand.
GGCTCGCTCCGGCAGGCGATCGTCCCCAACCAGATGCTCGGCCGCGTAATCAGCATCGCGATGGTGCTCGCATGGTCGGCGAACCCGATCGGTGCGCTCGCCGGTGGCGCGCTCATCGAGCGGACCGGCGACGTGCGTCTCATCTATGCGGTCGTCGGTGTCGTCACCTTCCTGATCGCGTTCGTGTTTCGGATGGCAAGTCCGCTTGGACATGCCGAGCGATATCTCGCGCGGAGCGCCGCCGCGGCGAAATGAGCGTCGCTACGTCAACGCTTCACTAAGCGGCGCGCTCGTCGGGAGCCGCGGGCTCAAACCAAGCGATTCCGCGTAATTCAAATATGTGTGTATCGACGCCACGACGACCCAGGCATCGATCGCTATGAGGTCGATTCCGGCGACCGACACACGGCCCCAGCCATCGATGACGATGCCCTTATCCAGGACGCGATCAAGCACATCGAGGAGGTCGCCGCGTGCGAGGTCGCCATCTCTTCGCATGCCTCAAGGGTGCGCGAGTCGAAGGCCAAATTCCGAGGTCAAAGAGGCAAAGACACATCATCCAGACAACAGAACGATGACGATTTGTAATGAGGCACCCCTACTGCTCGAGGTTGGGGCTGGAGGCGTGTCGTGAACGACAAGGGAGGGCAGTCACAGGCAGGCGCTCGGAAGGTAGTCATCGTCGTCGAAGACGAACCGGTGATCGGCGCACTCATCGCCGACGCGATCTCGGATGAACCTGGTTACTGCGCGATCCACGTCCCTGCGGCTCCGGCCGCGCTCGAGGCGACAAAGCACGTGACCCCGGATGTGATGGTCGTCGACGTGCGGCTGCCGGGGATGTCCGGCTTCGAGCTCTACGACCGGCTCAAGAAGGATCCGCGTACCGCCAAGATCCCTGTGTTGTTCGAGACCGCGAGTGGGCCGGACGTCATCGGCGAGTTCCGCCGCCGCGGTATCGCGACCTACGTGAAGAAGCCGTTCGACCTCAACGTGATCGTCGCGTACGTGAAGCGCCTGGCCAGAGGTCCTAGCGCGGGCTCTCCACCTTTGTGCGTGCTGCCGCCACGCGCCTGACCTCGTCCTCGGTCGCCTGCGAGCTCGTCATGAGCTTGGCGAACGTCTCGCGATCGAGCGCCATCACCTCGAGTGAGGTTCTCGCGCGGATGGTCGCGGTTCGCGGAGCGTCATTCAGCAGCCCGCTCTCGCCGAAATACTCGCCGGGCCCAAATCGGTTTATCACGACCTGCGCGCCATCACGATCACGATGCCACGCCTCGGCCTCGCCCTTGATGATCATGTAGAAGTGATCCGCCGCGTCGCCCTCCTTGAGCACGACATCGCCTGGCGCGAAGACCAAAAGCTCGGCCCTGCTCGCGGTCTGCGCGACGACCTCCTTGGGCTCGGACGGAAACGCGCGCTCGAGATCCTTCAGCTCTTCGATGTACCTCTCGGCATGGAGCACCGCGGTGGTGGCGTCGCCAACCGCGGTCGTGATCTGCTTCGCGAGCTGGGCTCGCGTATCGCCGGCCGCGTAGACGCCCGGGATGCTCGTGCGCATGTACTGGTCGGTGATGAGGTAGCCGTTCTTGTCGTGGTCGATGTGCTCCTTGAAGAGATGGCGGCCGACCGGCTTGAAGCCGATGAACACGAAGACCCCTTCGACCTTTACGCGCTCGGTCTTACCGTCGCGATCGATGTCGATCCACTTGACGTCGCCGTTCCCTCCGATCTCCTTGACCTCGGCTGGCGTGATCGGCTCGACCTTGTCCATCTTCAGAAGGCGGTCCTGAAGGATCGCCTGGGCGCGGAACTCTTTGCGGCGGTGGACGACGTAGAGCTTCTTGGCGAAACGGGTGAGGAAGAGGCCCTCCTGAAAGGCGGAGTCGCCTCCCCCGATGATCGCGAGGTCGGCGCCCTTGAAGAACGCGCCGTCGCAGACAGCGCAGTACGAGACGCCGCGGCCGTGATATTCCTCCTCACCGACGACGCCGAGCTTCGTCGGCTCGCCGCCGACGGTGACGAGCACGGCGTACGCCGAAAGCTCGGTTCCGTCCTCGAGCGTCACGATCTTGTGGTCGCCCTCGGAGCGGATCTCCTTCACCGGCTTGTAGGTCTCGATCTTGAGACCGAATTTGAGAGCGTGGTCAGCCATCTTTCGTGCAAGCTCGGCTCCGGTGACGGACTCAAATCCGGGATAGTCCTCGATCAGCTCGGTGTTGAGGATCTCTCCACCCACGTCTTTGGACTCGAGTAGGACCGTCTTCATGCTGGCGCGCGCGGCGTACAGACCCGCGGTCAGCCCGGCGGGTCCGCCGCCGATGATGATGAGATCGAGATTGGTCAGGCCCAACCGGTCCTTTCTGGAAAGCTCTCTCACACTAGAACAATTGACCATTCCCGAAAGATTCCTCGCGCTCGGCGACTCGTTCACCATCGGCACAGGCACGACACCGGATCGATCGTTCCCCGCGATCCTTGCGCGAATCTGGACCGAACACGGCCGTGCCGTCGTTCTCTCGAATCCAGCCGTGAACGGATACACGACCGACGACCTCATCCACGAGGAGTTGCCGCTCGTCGCGGCGTTCAGCCCGACGCTGATCACCTTGCTGATCGGTGCGAACGACATCGTCCAGGGATCCAACGACGATCGCTACCGCCGCCAGCTCCGCTCGATCCACGAGCGGCTCCGCGGCGATGCGCCTGACGCGCGCGTGATCGCGCTCCCACAGCCGGACTGGTCGGTGTCTCCTGCCGGCTCCGGCTTCGGCGAGCCCGCCCCCAGCGCACGCAAGATCGAGCGGTTCAATGAGATCGCGCGCACCGAGGCGGAGCGCGCTCGCGCCGTGTGGATCGATCTGTTCCCGCTCATGCGGGATCAGGGACGAAAGAAGATGTTCGCGCCGGACGGGTTACACCCCTCGGCGGAGGCATACGCAGATTGGGCGCGCGAGCTCGCTACGAAAGCGCCGGCTTCGTCACCATGAGGAAAACGATCACCACGACGATCACGGCGAGCAGGATGCCTATGAATCGCGCGTTCCCGGCGTAACGCTTGTAGTCCTCGCTCTCCGGTCCCGTTTTCTCCAGCGCGCCAATCTGGTTGCGCAGCATCGGCGTGTACACGAAGAACCCCAACGCGACCGCGATCGCCCAGAGCACGATCCCGCCTGCGATCCAGAACGTCGTGAACCGCAGCTCGCCGACGAACACCATCGTCACCCCTGTGACCGCGAGGAGCACGTACGCGGGGTTCGCGAACCAGTCATCGAGCCGCTTGATGCCGCGAAGCACGAACGATTGCGTCGGCGCCGGCTCGCGAGCGACCCGCGCCAGCCAGACGCCGTAGGTCGCGTTGAATCCGACCGCGATTATCGCGAGGAGGACGTGGAAGAACTTGACGATCACGAAGAGCGACACGGTGAAGCGAAGTTTAGGGCGGCGACACTTCAGTCGGGCTAACGCTCCACGTCCAGCTGGAACGCCTCGACGGTGAAGTCTGGCGCCGGATGGAAGTCATATGCGGGAACACGCTTGAACCCCAGGCGCAGGTACATCGCACGGGCGACGTCCATCAACGCGGTCGTGTGCAGTCCCATGGCCGTCGCTCCATCGGCGCGCGCGCGCCGCAAGCACTCCTTCATGAGCGCCTGCCCAATTCCGAGGCCACGCGCCTTCGTCGAGACTCCGAGAAGCCGGATCGACGCCCATCCGTCGGGCCATGCAGCGTCTACGGAATCGGCTTGGCCCGGCGCGTAATAGTTCACGCTTCCGAGCAGCTTCCCGTCGCGTTCGGCGACGATCGTGGACGAGATCGGGGCGCGCGACCATACGTCGGCGATGTTTCGACGGTAACCGTCCCATCCGGCGCGCTCTTCGGTGGTGAGTGCCTCGCGGGGCGGACGCATGTACTGCGCGTACGCGTCGACGAGCAGCGCGCTGACCGCGTTGAGGTCGTCTTCCCCAGCGTCTCTGATCCTCAGCTCACCTGCCATAGCTCTACGTCCGCGCGGTGACGGGTATGGCGACGCCCGTCAGGCCACTGGCTTCGTCGCTGGAGACAAATACGACGACCGCGGCGACCTCCGCGGCGGTCGCCCATCGCGATGGATCGGCCTTGGGCATCGCGGCTCGGTTCTCCGCGTTGTCGATGATGCGCGGCAGGACGCAGTTCGCGGTGATGCCTTCGCGTTTGAGTTCGTCGGCGAGCGACTCGGTCCAGCGAAGTAGCGCGGCGTTCGCCATCGCGTACCCGGCCGCGCCTTTGTCGCCTTTCAGCGCCGCGGTAGACGCGACGCTCACTACCCGGCCGTAGCCGCGCGCGCGCATCGGCCGCAGGCACGCCGTCGTGGCACTCACGATCGTCGCGACCTTCTGATCCCAATAGGCACGGTACGCGGCGAGGTCGCCACTGCCGGCATCGGACGCTGCGTATCCACCGATGAGGTTCGCGACGATGTCGACCCGACCCCACGCGCGAAGCACCTGCTCGACGAAGGCTTCCATGGCGCCGCCGTCGCTGGGATCGGCGGCGCGAACGATCACCCGCGGATCCTCCGGCCTACCGGCCAGGTCACCAAGCGACTCACGCAGAGCGGTGCCCTTGGCCTCGTCTCGGACGGGCATCGCGACGTGCGCGCCCTGCGCGAGATAGGCGCGCAGGACCGTCGGGCCGATGTTGCCGGTCGCGCCCGTAAGTACTACGGCGCGCTTAGAAAGATCGAACATCGCGGCTAGTATCGCGAGGATGACGGTGCTCGATCGAATTCAGCAGCCGCGCGACCTTCGGCTGCTCCATCGCGAGGAATTGCTCGAGCTCTGCGGCGAGATCCGCGAGTTCACCGTGGAGAGCGTGCAGAAGACCGGCGGGCATATCTCGTCGAGCCTCGGCACCGTCGAGCTCACGGTGGCGCTTCACCGGGTCTTCGACTCTCCGCACGACAAGCTCGTCTGGGACACCGGGCATCAGGCCTACGTGCACAAGATGCTGACCGGGCGCCGGGGACGGTTCGACACACTGCGGCAGTTCGGCGGCATCTCAGGCTTCCTCGCGCGTAGCGAGTCGGAGCACGACCAGTTCGGCGCGGGGCACGCCGGGACTTCTATCTCCGCGGCTCAGGGAATGGCCATCGCGCGCGACCTCAAGGGCGATGACAACCACGTCGTGGCGATCATCGGCGACGGCGCACTGACGGCGGGCATGGCGTTCGAGGCCATGAACAGCATCGGTCATATGCGCACGCGCGTGATCGTCGTGCTGAACGACAACGGTATGAGCATCGCGCCGAACGTCGGCGCGGTCTCGCGCATGCTCGAAGCGCTCCGTACGGCCCAGCCATACCGGGGCGCCAAGCACATCGCGCGTCAGGTTCTCGAGCACATGCCCGGCGGCGAGCTCGCGGAGGAGGCGCGCCGCCGGATCTTCACGAGCCTCAAAGCGCTCTTCATCCCGAACATCCTGTTCGAGCAGCTCGGCTTCACGTACTTCGGCCCGGTCGATGGTCACGACCTCTTCGCGGTCGAGGGCGTGCTCGAAAAGGCCCGCGACTTCCGTGACGGTCCGGTCTTCGTTCACGTGCAGACGCAGAAGGGTCACGGCTACGGTCCGGCCGAGGACAACAACGTGAAATGGCACGGGGTCTCGGCGACCGGCTCCGCGAAGGCGACAGCCCCGCAGTACACGGCCGTCTTCGCCGATACCGTCCGCGAGGTCCTGAACGCGGACGAGCGCGCGGTCGCGATCACCGCGGCGATGCCGGGCGGCACTGGCCTGCTGCCCCTCTTCAAGGAATTCCCCACGCGTCTCTTCGACGTCGGCATCTGCGAGCAGCACGCGGTCACGTTCGCGGCGGGTCTCGCGACCCAGGGAATCGTGCCGATCGTCGCGGTGTACTCGACGTTCCTGCAGCGCGGCTTCGACCAGGTCGTGCACGATGTCGCGGTTCAGGATCTGTCCGTCGTGTTCGCGATGGACCGGGGCGGGATCGTCGGCGATGACGGCAGGACCCACCAGGGTCTGTACGACATCGCCTATCTGCGGATCCTCCCGGGCATGACGCTCATGGCGCCGAAGGACGAAGCCGAGCTTCGGCAGATGGTCTGGACCGCCTACCGGCATGCGGCCGCGAACCGCGGCCCGGTGGGACTCCGCTTCCCGCGGGGCGCCGGTGTCGGCGCGGCGCTCGACGCGCCACTCGCGGAGATACCGATCGGTCTCTCGGAGACGCTCCGCGACGGCGATGGCGTCGCGATCATCGCGTACGGCCATCCGGTCGGCGCCGCGATGGAAGCCGCGGAGATCCTCGCGCGCGATGGGCTCGAGGCGACGGTCGTCAACGCCCGCTTCGCGAAACCGCTCGACGAGGAGCGGATCCTCGCGCTCGCGGCGCGGATACCGCGTTTCGTCACCGTCGAAGAGCACGTCGTCGCGGGCGGATTCGGCTCGGCGGTCGGCGAGCTCCTCGCCGAACGAGGCGCCCGCGTCGATCTCGAGATTCTCGGCATCCCCGACGAGCACGTCGATCACGGTTCGCAGAAGCTCTGGAGACATCACTACGGGATCGACGCTGACGGCATCGCGGCCGCCATTCGACGACGTTGGCCACGCCTCGCCCCAGTGCGCTCCGAGGAGACGGCGGGCTAGCGCTGACTATCGCCCGTATCCCGCCCGTCGTTCTCGCCGCGAGCGCCTTCGTCGTTCTCGCGGTCGTTGTGGGCGCTGCCATCGCTGAGCGCAACGCCCCGGTTGCCCAGCGACAGACGACGCCTCCGCGCACCTCCGCATCGCCAGCCACGACACCTTTCGTGTCGACGCCCGAGGGAACTCAGCCACCACTCAATGGACTCGAGCTCAAGGTGATCGACGCCCTCGGGAAGCTCGGAATCACGGGACTGCGCGCGCAACTTCCCTATCGGGACGCGTCGATCTGGGCTGATTTGGGAACAGGATCACAGCTTTTTGTGAGCGCCTATCCGCTCGGGACCGTCGACCGCAACTACACCGTGATCGATGAACGCCAACTCGCCGGGATCGGGGTCCAGCATGTGCGGCGTCCGAGCGATCCCGCGATACGGAGTCGGTTCGAATGCGCGGCCGATGAATACTGGGTCCGCGGTGCAGTCCCGCCAGGGTTCACTGACATGGATGCGTTCGTCGAACGCTTCATCAGCGCTCTCGCCTGCTCGCCATAACACTTCCCTGTTGTCGCGGTCGTTCGCTACGTCGCGAGGACGGTCTCGATCTCGTCGAGATGTTCTTTCCTGTGTATGGCACGAGAGAGGTTGAACGGCGGACCGCCGGTCGAGCGGATCTTCGCGAGCATGGCGTCGCTCAGCGCTTTCACTTTTCCATCGGCTTCTTCCGCTAAGCGAAGCGAGAGCTTCGCGGCATCGCGCGGCGGAAGCGCGAGGCAGAGCGGTTTGGCCGACTCGTTGACGGCTTCCGTGTTCTCCGGCTCGTAAGGCGTCGGGGCAACTCCGCCCGCCCATTTGTCGAGCCAGTAGATCGCTCGCGCATCCCAAAACCCAATGTGCGCGAGCACTCCCGCGATCGTCCAACCGGCGGGCATCGGCCGGCTCAGATCCTTGTCGCTCATCCGCGCGATGAGCGAACGCAGGCGCTCACGCTCGGCGTCGGTCTCAAAGTCGTGACTCCGATCCTCCGACATAGCTTTCCCCCAGGGCGCAAGTCGTGCGTGTTGGAGGCTAGGCGACCCTCGTCGCGCGCGCGAGCAGATCATCGACGCGCCGCACGAGCGCATCGCAATCGAACGGCTTCGCCATGACGCTGCTGGCGCCGAAACGCGCGGAGGCCTGTTCCGCGCGGTCGGGCGTGGCGGTCAGGAACAGCACCGGAACGTGGATGAATGACGCGCTTGCGCGGAGCAGGTCGAACACGTCGAGTCCGTTGAGGCCAGGCATCGACACATCGAGGATCACGAGATCGGGATCGGTCTCGAGCGCCGAAATGTGATCGAGGACGAGCGCTCCGTTCGTCACGTGATCGACGGTGATCGGGAGGTGCTCCTCGAGCGCTTCCTTGATCGCCGTCGCCGTGTCAGGGTCGTCCTCGGCTACGAGGACACGCTTCACACGACGAAGAGGAGGGCCAGAACTCGGAGGAAGACCCGCTCGCTCGTGCAGAGCTTGCAACGGCACATGCCGGGCGTCTATGCACCGGCCATGCCAGCTTCGCTACTTCTTGGGAGTCGGCTTCGGCGGCAAGTTCGAAGGCCGTCCACCGGTACTGCCCTGCCCGCCCCGGCCGGGGTTGTGTTCGGGCGACGTGCGCTCTTGCTCGTCGTCGTTGACCCTCTGGACGTCGGCCTGAGCGTCGGCCGGCAGCTGCTCTTTCACCGCGTCGAGGACAGCCTTGTGCTTCGCGCGGGCCGCCGCGGCGAGAGATTGCGCCGCACTGCGCTTGTCTTCGCTGTCGGCGCTGCGCAACTCGTCGAGAGCGTTGGCGAAGCTGTTGACCGCGTCCGCGTATTCCTGCGTCGCGGTCGGCGCGGACGCCGGCCGACTCTTGGCGATCTCGGCAAGCTCCTCGAGGCGGCGATCGGTCAGCTCTGAGAGGAGCTGCGTGCGCGCGACGTCGTCGAAGGTGAGGGCCAGCCGCACATCTTCAGCCGCGCGTTTCAGCGAATAGAGCGCATCGCCGGGAAGGCTCGAAGCGGCGGCACTTGTAGCACCCGCGAGGACGAGCACGAGGATCGCCGCGGCGGCGAGCGCCGGGCGAAGCATCGCCGGTAACGAGAAGCGGCTCGGGCGCGGCGCGAGGGCGACGACAGCCTCGGACATCAGGCGACCACGCAGCTCCTTGCGGAACTGCTCCCGCATCACCGGTCGCTCGAGAAGCGGCGAGCGCTGATCAGTCATGCCAAGGCCTCGCGCGATGGGATGAGCGTGCGGAGCGCCTCGAGCGCGCGGAACTGGATGCCGCGCACGGTGCCCTCGCGCTTGCCGACGAGGGTCGCGATCTCCTGCGTGCTGTATCCCTCGACGAAGCGAAGGACGATGACCTCTTGCTGCAATGGAGTGAGCTTCGCGAGCGCCCCGCGCACGGCCTCCTTGTCGGAGAGCGCGAGGATCGCCGCGTCGGGCTCGACGATCTGGTCGACGTTCGGGTGCGCGAGCGCGTCTTCGAATGAGATCTGGATTCGGGAGCGACGGGAGCGGTCGATCACGGCGTTCCGCGCGATGCGGTAGAGCCAGGCAAGGAAAGCCACCCGCGGCTCGTAGCGCGGGATCGCCCGGAGCGCGCGCAAGAACACGTCGCTCACGAGGTCCTCGGCGTCTGCGTCGTTCCTTACCCGGTAGAACACGTATCGGTACACGGCCTCGACGTAGCGGTCGTAGAGCGCTCCGAAGGCGGCCGCGTCCCCCTTTCCGGCGCGTAGGGCGAGGTTTCGGTCCTCGTCGTCCGGTCCATCGGGGCTAACGGGGTGTACCGGGAGGGTGTTAGGCGAGGGTTTCACTTGAGAGACAGAAGGTAGGCGACCAGGGCGTCCAGGTCGGTAGGTGACAGGTCTCGGCCTAGATCCCGCGGCATTGAGTCCTGGTACCCCGGTACGACATACGCCCCCGGATCGAGGATGGACTGGCGGAGGTATGCCTCAGCCGAGAGCCCCGGCCGGCGGTTCGCCGCGAGGGTACCGGCGTGATCGAGCGGGGGTCCAAGACGCTGGCCGAACAGGTTCGGCTCGTGGCAGTTGGCGCAGCCCATGGCTCGGTAGAGTTGACGGCCCCGGGCAACCGGTTCGGTCGCCGGGGGCTCGGGAGCACACGCCAGGACGAGCACCGCGAGCGCGATGCATACGAGGACAACGCGTCCCATCATGCGGACGGTGCAGTCGGGCGCATCGCTCCACGATGCCACGGTCGTCCTGGACGATCGCGTGATCCTTCGCGCGGTCAACCTCGAGGTCGGCCCGGGCCTCACGCTTGTGCGCGGACCGAACGGCTCGGGCAAGACGACGCTTCTTCGTGCCCTGGCCGGCCTCGTCCCGCTCGCGCGCGGCGATCGAAAGGGATCGGGCGAGGTCCTCTACATCGGCCACCGTCCGATGCTGCTGCGCGGGCTCACCGCCCGCGAAAACCTCGAGTTCTTTGTTCGCTTCCGCGGCGGCGACACACGAGGCATCGACGGCGCGCTCCGCGCGTGGGGCGTCGGCGAAGACATGGATCGTCCCGTCGAGCGACTTTCGGCGGGCGAGCGCAGGCGGGCCGCGCTGGCGCGCGTCGAAACGGAGGGGGTCCCGCTCCTGCTGCTGGACGAACCGTTCGCAGATCTCGATGACGCGGGCTCGCGCCGGTTGCGACAGACGATCGCGCGGGCGCGCGACGACGGGCGCTCGGTCGTTGTCGCGACGCACGCGCATCCCGAGCTCGACGAGCTCGCGAAGACACGGATCGCGATCGACGACGGCGTTGTTGACACCGCCGCGTGAGCGCTCCACACCGGATCGCGCTCGTCGCCGGTCGCGAGCTCCGTGCCGAGCGGCGACAACCGGATGGCGTCGTCGCGGCGGTGACCTTCATCGCGGTACTCGTGCTCCTCGAGAGCCTCGTGGTCGGGCCGCAGATCGCGCGGGACGCGGATGTCGCCTCGGCGCTGTTCTGGCTCGCGCTCGCGTTCGCGACGATCCTGGCGACGATGCGCTCCTTCGATCGCGAGCTCGAAGACGACGCGCTCGAAGGCCTCGTCGCGCTCCCCGGTGGCCGCGATGCGCTGTTCGGCGGAAAGGTCCTCTCGCTGGCGACCGTCCTTCTGCTCGTCGCCGTAGTCGGCGGCATCCTTTCGATCGTGCTTCTCGATCTCCGGATCGCGCTTCCGGTCCACCTGCTCGTGGTCGTCTTGCTCGGTGTTCTCGCCCTCCCTCCGATCGTCGTCGTCGATGTCGTACTCGCGCTTCGTCTTCGCGCGCGAGCCGCTCTCGTTCCGATCCTCGCCCTGCCCGTTCTCGTGCCGCAGCTCGTCGCGGCCACACGCGGCACGAGCGCGGCGCTTTCCGGTGACGCGGTCGGGGCTCTCTCATGGGCCGGCTTGCTGTTCGCGTTCGCGGTTGTTTACACGGTCATCGGCCTTACCATCGTTCCAGCGGCCATCGAGTGACAGAGACCACCATCCCGCGCGGAAATACGTTGCCGCGCATCCGTCCCTGGCTCGGCATCGCTGCCGCCGCGTCGTTCGTCGTGGCGAGCGTGATGGCGCTCTTCTGGGCGCCCACCGACGCGGTGCAGGGGAACGTCTACCGAATCCTCTATGTCCACGTGCCCCTGGCGTGGCTCGCGTATCTCGCGTTCGTCGTCGTCTTCCTGGCGTCGGTCGGCTGGCTCTGGACGAAGAATCCGCTGTTCGATGCGATCGCGGTCTCGTCCGCGGAGATCGGTGTGCTCTTCACCGGCCTCTTCCTCGTGGCCGGGTCGATCTGGGCGAAGCCGACATGGGGCGTGTGGTGGACGTGGGAGCCCCGGCTCGTGACGACGGCGATCATGTTCGTCATGTACGTGGGTTACCTGCTCCTGCGTGGTCTGTCCACGGACTTCTCGCGGCGCGCCACGCGCGCGGCGGTGTTCGGGATCATCGCCGTCATCGACGTGCCCATCGTCCACCTCTCGGTGCTCTGGGCGAACTCGCTCCACCAGCTCCCGACGGTGCTGCGAGCCGGCGGCTCGCCCGCGCTCGACTCGTCGATGCTGCTCACGCTCATGGTCTCGCTCGGCGCGTACACGCTCATCTACGCCTACTTCATGACGTCCCGCATTTCGCTCGAGCGCGCGCGCCAGGAGCGGTTGTGGACAACCTGATCTTCATCGTGGCTGCGTTCGCGATCGTGTGGGGCGCGCTGCTCGCGTACCTCATCTCCCTGCGCGCTCGCGGTGCTTGAGCGCATCGGGGCCCGCCGCGTTCTGCTGATCGCGGCGCTCGGCGTCGCGGTGCTCGTCGGCGCGATCGCGGCCACGAATCTTCAGGGTCAAGCCGTCTATTACCTCACGCCCTCGGAGGCAAAGGCGCAGGGTGTCGCGGTCGGTCAGACCGTGCGACTCGGGGGCTTGGTAAAGACAGGGTCGATGTCCTCAGCCGACCTCCGCGGTGCGAACGATTTCCGGTTCGTGATCACTGACGGGGTCGTCGATGTGCAGATCGTCGCCACTGGCGCGATCCCCGGTCTCCTCCGCGAGGGCGCCGGGGCCGTGGTCGAAGGCACGTTCGTCGCGGACGGGACGTTTCAGGCGACCCAGGTGATCGCGAAGCATGACGAGGTCTACACCGCGCCGACCGCGGGAGCGACGCCGGCCCACCGGACCGGACCGTGAGCGCCGGCGATCTCGGCGCGGCAGCGCTTCGCGCGGCGCTCTTCCTCTCCCTCTGGGGCACGGGCGCGGCGATCTACGCAGCCTGGCGGCGCGACGCCCGGGTGCTCGCGTCGGCACGGGTCGCGGCGGGTATTGCCTTCGGACTCGTCGTCGTCGCGGCGCTCTCGATGATGTTCGCCCTCGCGGCGCACGACTTCTCGATCCTCTACGTCGCCGAGAACAACGCGCGCGAGACGCCAACCTTCTATTCGATCATCAGCCTGTGGGCGGCCCTCGAGGGCTCGATCCTCCTCTGGACGGCGATCCTCGCCGGCGCGACGGCGTTCATCGCCTTCCGCGGCACACTGGCCATCCCGCGGCTTGCGACGACGGCGCTCGCCGTGATGTTCGCGATGCTCACGTTCTTCCTACTGCTCATCACGACGCCCGCGGCGGACCCGTTCGCGCGCCTTGCGGTCGCGCCGGACAACGGCAACGGGCCAAACGCCCTCCTGCAAAACCACCCGCTCATGGCGCTGCACCCGCCGCTTCTCTACCTCGGCTACGTCCTCACGTCAGTGCCGTTCGCCTACGCGATCGCGTCGCTGATCCTGGGCGAGGGCGGGGATCGCTGGCTCGTCGCGACGCGCCGCTTCGCGCTGGTCTCGTGGGCGCTGCTCGGCGTCGGGATCATCGCGGGCGCGTGGTGGAGCTACGCCGTGCTCGGTTGGGGCGGCTACTGGGCGTGGGACCCGGTCGAGAATGCGGCGATCATGCCGTGGCTCACCTCGACGGCGTACCTCCATTCGGTCATGGTGGAAGAGAAGCGGAGCCTCCTCCGAACCTGGAACCTTGCGCTCGTCGTCGCGACGTTCGCGCTGACGATCCTCGGAACGTTCCTCACGCGGAGCGGCGTCGTGAACAGCGTGCATTCGTTCAGCCTCTCCGCGATCGGGCCACTCCTGCTCGGGTATCTAGTCGCGATCCTCGTGCTCTCGGTCGGTCTCTTGCTCTGGCGATCCGCGCGGCTGCGTGATGCCGGACCGATAGGCGCTCCGCTCTCGCGCGAGGCGATCTTCCTTTTTCAGAACGTGCTCTTCATGGCGGCGACGCTCACCGTGCTCCTCGGGACGCTCTACCCACTCGTCGCGGAGGCGATCTCGGGCGCGCAGCTCTCGATCGGCGGTCCGTACTTCGACCGAGTCGAGATCCCGCTCGCCCTCGCGCTCTTGTTTCTCATGGGCATCGGCCCGCAGCTGCCGTGGCACGGTGCGTCGCGCGCGACACTTGAGCGACAGTTCGCCGCGCCGATCGTCGCCGCGGCCGGCGGGGCGATCGCGGCGCTCGTCACCGGCACGACCGCACTCGCGGCGGTGCTCACCTACGCGCTCGGCGCGTTCGTCATTGCGACGGTGGTGCAGGAGTTCACGCGCGGGGTGCGAGCGCGCCGCACGCTTCATGGCGAGGACGGGATCGCCGCATTCTCGAACCTCCTGCGCCGCAGCGGCCGCCGGTACGGCGGATACGTCGTGCACGTCGGGATCGTTCTCGTCGCGCTCGCCGTGGCGACGAGTCAGGCGCGCACGGTGGACGCCGAGCAGACGCTCGCGCCGGGCGAGGCGCTCGTGGTGGCGGGCTACACGGTACGGCTCGACGGGATTCGCCCGGTGAGCGAGCCGCAGCGCGATTCGATCGTCGCCGATCTCGTCATCACCGGGAACGGCGCGAGCGAGCATCTGCGCCCGGCCCTCGTGCAATACCCGAACAGCGCGGCCGCGGTGGGCTCGCCAGGGATCGGCGCGGGCCTCCGCGACGACCTTTACACGATCCTCGCCGCGTATGACCAGCGCACGTTCTCGTGGGCAACGATCCGTATGCGCGTGATCCCGGGTGTCTCGTGGCTCTGGCTCGGCGGCGCCGTCGTCGGGATCGGCGCGCTCATCGCCGCACTTCCGGCGCCACGCCGGCGTACGGTGCGGATGCCGGTCGCCGAAGTCGCGGTGTCGGCAAAGTGATCCTCGGCCGGGTCGTCAGAGTCGCCGTCGTCATCGCGATCCTCGGTCTCGTGGTGACGCTCGCGCTCGCGTTCCGCCGCGATCCGCACGACATCCGCACCGGGACGGTCGGCAAGCCCGCTCCGGGATTCACCCTCGAGCGCCTCGACGGCTCAGGGACGGTCGCCCTCGCGGATCTTTCTGGCAAGGTCGTGGTCGTGAATTTCTTCGCGTCGTGGTGCCTGCCGTGCACCCAGGAGAATCCCGCGCTCGTCCGCGTCTACGAGCGCTATCGAGCCAGCGACGTCGTCATGCTGGGCGTGAACTACCAGGAGTCGCGCGACAACGGGCTCGCGTACGTGCGGCGCATGGGCATGGGGTGGACGACCGTCGCCGACGACGATGGCCGCGTCGCGCTCTCGTACGGGGTCTTTGGCCCGCCTGAGACGTTCTTCATCGGCCCCGACGGCGTGATCGCCGGACGGCACATCGGTCCGATCGACGAGGCCACCCTGGTGACCGCGATCGAAACGCTGCGCGCGCGGGCGGTGCGATGAAGGGCCGAGTGGTCATCGCCATCGCGCTGCTCGCCCTGGCCGCGGCGCTCGTGTTCGCAGCGCGACCGCATGAGGTGACCGCAGACGAGCGCATCGACCAAATCACTACCGAGCTCCGGTGTCCGGTGTGTCAGGGCCTTTCGGTGAAGGATTCCACTTCGGAGACGGCACGCCAGATGCGCGATCTCGTCGCTCAGCGCGTTCGCGAGGGAAAGACCGACGCGGAGATCGAGTCCGAGTTCCGCGCGGCGTACGGCGATTGGATCTTCCTCTCACCGCCGGTCGCGTCCTGGAGCGGCCTCGTGTGGCTCGTTCCCATCGCCGCCCTCGCCGCAGGCCTGGTCCTCGTGACCGGGCGGCTGCGGAGCACCGACACGTCGCAGGCGGCGGGACCGAGCGCCAGTGAGGTCGCGGCGCTGCGCGAGCGCGTCGCGCGCGAGGAGGCCGCCGAAGGATGACCATCGCGCTCTTCATCGTGCTGCTCCTCGCCGGCACGGCGGCGGTCATCGCGCCGCTCGCGCGGCGCCCGGTCGCGTGGCCGGCGGATCCCCCGGATCACCGCGACGATGTGGCACGCGCCGTGAGCTCGCTGCGCGATCTCGAATTCGCACGCGCGGCGGGCACGATCGCGTCCTCGGACTACACACGGCTTCGCGCATCGCTCGAGCGCGACGCATTCGCCCGCCGCGCGCCCGAGCCGCGTCGCGCGGCGCCCGTGCACACGCTGGTCGCCGCCGCGCTGATCGCGGCGGTCGTCGCCGGGGTGGCGGTGTTCTACCTGCCGCCCTCGGCCGGCGATCGCGCGCCCGGTGAAACCGTGACCGGCACCGTTCCGCAGATCGACACGGTGGCGGCGCTCGAGGCGCGCGCGAGCGCGAACCCAGGCGACATCCCGACGCAGCTCGCGCTCGCCGACGGTTACGTGCAGGCCGGGCGCCCGCAGGACGCGATCCCGCGGTATCAGGCGGTGCTCGCGAAAGACCCGAACAACGTCGCCGCGCTCGATGGGCTCGCGCTCATCCTCGTCGCGTCGGGCAGCAACGACGGCGCGATCGTCGCCGCGGACCGGGTGCTCGCGCAGCGTCCGAAGGACCCGGACGCGCTCTTTGTGAAAGGCCTCGCGCTCTACGCGAAGCAGGATTGGAACGGCGCAGTCGACGTGTGGACGGTGTACCTCGACGTGGGGCAGTACCACTTCGGATCGGAGATGGTGCGCGGCCTGTATGCGGACGCGAAGGCGAAAGCGGGGCGTTAATCCGCTAGACTGACACTCGAGCGCACTCGCGTTCGATCCATGGCGGCTATGGTGTAGTGGTAGCACTAGAGGTTGTGGACCTCCCAGCAGCGGTTCGAAACCGCTTAGCCGCCCAGTTGACGGTCCTATTGACGCGATCCTCCGCCCCTGCGCATATGTCCACATAGACGAAAAGGAATTTCACTGGCTCGTCGGGATCCTCGAGGGTGAGGGAACTTTTCTCCGCGGCGCTCCGTCAAAACCAGCCACTCCGATCCTGCGGGTTTCGATGACTGACCGCGACGTCGTCGATCGCGTCGGGAACTTATTCGAACGGGCGGTGATCCGATTGCGACGACGGAGGCCGCATCACAAGATTCCGTACGCGACAACGATCAAGGGCGCTCCGGCTGTTCGGATCATGTACCTCGTTAGACCATTCCTGGGTAAGGTGCGCCAGCTCCAGATTGATCGGGCGATATCGTCCTGGCAACTGCGGAGGTCAGGTCGGCGACCGAGAACAGATGGTGATGCGTCGCTCCCGCATGTCACGCCCGGTGCCGTGGCTGCATCCGATCTATTCACCGTCCAAGGTGCATCCCAGGAAGCCTGTGATCGCGCGTGGCTGGCAGGCCTCCTCGAGGGTGAGGGCTCGTTCCTCGCTAGTTGGGATGGCCAGTCGTCCTATCCCGTAATCAAGGTTGAGATGTGCGAGCAGGACGTGGTCGAGCGTGTCGCTGACCTCCTCAACACGCGACTTTGGGTTGAGGCAGCCCGCACAGAACGGTGGCGTCCTCCCTATGTCGCACAAATCGCGGGTCACCATGCCGCCGGGTGGATGGGCACGCTGCGCCCGTACATGGGTCTTCGTAGGACGGCGGCGATCGACGCTGCGCTGGCGGTCTACAACCCAATCCGGCTTACCGAGGTACCGCCGATCTGTGTTGTACCGGGCTGCGAGCGACCGCATCGATCGCGCGGACTCTGCAATACGCACTACTGCCGCAGCAGCAGACCGCAGGACCGCCAGGTCCGAGGACTACATGAGCTGGTCGCGCGACCGCGCCAAGGGTCGCGTCCCGAGGATCGCGCCACTGCGCTGATTAGGTCCAGTTGGTCACGAGTCCCTACCTGTCCCGTCTCGGCTCTTGCTTAGAGCTCTTCGCGCGGTCTTTCGGCTGCGCGGCGACGAGCACGGGATCCGCGGCTTGTGCTGTGGAACGAAGATCCGCGCGATCGGAGGCCGGCTTCGGACTCTTCGCCGGACGCGGCATCGTTGCCGGCCGCGCCGGCGCATCGCGAAGGGTCGCGGGCGTCGCCGCGCGCACCGGCTCAGCGGGCTTGCTCGCGGATTTCGTCGATGCTTGGCCGGCGGTCACGCGCACCTGTGTGGCTTCGGCGACCGTTGGGTCAGCCGCGGTGTGTAGGACCACGCCTTCGCTCGTCGTCACGGTCGCGGAAGGGCCATCGGCATCGAAGCGCACGTCTACTGCGAAGATAGTCCCGCGCACCGACGCGGTCGAGCTCGGGGTGCGCACCTCGTAGCGAGAGCTTCCGCTGATGAGCTTCGTGACGACGTGCCACGTGCGGCCAAGCGTTTGCATCATGCCGATGACGGTGCCGCCGTCTGCCTCGGTGCGAAGACGCTCGACAACGATCTCGGTATCGGCTTCAAGCCGCACGCTCGATCCTTCGAAATACGTGATCTCGGCCGCCGCGCCGGTCCCGGTGCGGATCGTGTCGCCGGCGCCCAGGACATCGCCCTCGCGTGCTGACGTGAAGTCAGCGCCGTCGTGGGTGATGAGGACCGCACCGTCGACGACGGTGAGCGTGCTGATCGAAACGAGCGCGTTGGCCTCGGGAGCGAGGACCGCACTCGACCCGAGCCCGAGCGCAAGCGCAACAATGAGCACGACCGCCGCAAGGTTCCGCGAACGTGACAGCGCCACGTTAGCCTCCCCAACTGGCGTTCAACCAAGTGGCTGAACGTTCGTCACCCGCGGGAACTAACGCCTCTTGTCCGAGTCCGTTCGGTCAGCCGAGTAGCAACGACCCCGCGCGGTCGGTGATGTGCGCGCGTAATGCTGTCGCCCGGCGGACCAAATGAGACCGCCCCCGACCTAATCGCGCGGTGGCGAATATTCCGAGAGGGCCACAAGGAACGGACGTGTACGCCCAGGTTGCACCGTCAATGGCTCGCGAAGACCGGCTTTCGCGAACACCGGAACACGAAGACCGTGGAGTCGCTGAGTGGTGCGCGCCCACTCCGTACCGCAGACCGGACAGACGAACAGGCCCTCGGCCATTCTCTCGCCATGCGCAAGGAGAATCTTCGCGCAGCATCGTTCGACGTTCGGTTCGTGTCCGTCCGCGGCCGCAAGGTATGGAAATTCAGCATTCGGTCCGGACCGCGCGCGGCGCACGAATGACCTCCCGTCACCGCGGAGGTAACCGTCCGCCTCGGTCTTCTTCCACTCGGTCGCGCACTCAGGACAACGGAACTCCCGTCCCGAGCGATAAAAGCCGCCCCACTCGATGATCCAGTCCTCGCAGCAATCGGCCAGGATCGTGCGTTCGTCATCCATCGGTCATCGCTCTCCTCCGAGGAGCCAGCACAGGAGAGCCTTCTCCGTGTGCAGGCGGTTCTCCGCCTGATCGAACACCGCGCTCTGGGGACCGTCGATCACCTCGTCGGTGATCTCCTCGCCCCGGTGCGCCGGAAGGTCGTGCAGGACGATCGCGTCACGTTTCGCGCGCGCGAGAAGCGGCGCGTTGAGCTGGAACCCCTGGAACGCGCGACGGCGACGCTCGTACTCCTGCTCCTGACCCATGCTCGTCCAGACATCCGTGTACACAACGTCGGCGCCGGTCACCGCCGCGACCGGATCGTTCCCGATCGTGATCTGCGCCCCGCTCGATCTCGCGTCGGCTCCGGCGAGCTCGCGGTAGCGCGCGAGAGGCTCGTAGCCGGCGGGGGTTGCCACGCGGAGAGACGCGCCGGTCTTGGCGACGCACAACATGAGCGAATGCGCGACGTTGTTGCCGTCGCCGATGTAGGCGATCGCGACGCCGCGAAGGTCAGGGCCCTTGCGCTCGCGGATCGTGAAGATGTCGGCGAGGCCCTGGCACGGATGGGACAAGTCGGAGAGTCCGTTGATGACCGGAACCTCGCTGTAGCGCGCGAACTCCTCGATTGTCTCGTGCGCGTTGACCCGCAGGACCACCGCATCCGCCATGCGGCTGGTGACGCGGGCAACGTCGGACACACTTTCGCGGCGGCCGAGACCGACCTCCGCGGGCGAGAGATACACGCAGTGACCGCCGAGCTGGGCGATGCCGACGTCGAACGAGAGACGCGTCCGGAGACTCGGCTTTTCGAAGATGAGGGCAACGGTGCGGCCGGTGAGGCCTCCGCTGGACGGCCTCGCCTTCAGGCTCGCGCTCTGCTCCAACAGGAGCGCGAGCTCGTCCCGCTCGAGGTCCCCGATCGACAGGAAGTGCCGCACCCGCGACGCGACGGCCATCACGGCAAAGCGCGGAGGCGCGGCCGGCGCTCGTCGACGAGCCGAACCAGCGCCGTCGCCACACGGGCGGCGTCGTGGCGGATCGTGTCCTGCTTCAACCAGAGATCGCGCGGGCCGCTCCACTTGTCGATGACCGGCGCGGCCACCGCGCGGACGCCGAGGTCTTCCACCTTCGCGAGCTCCGCCGCCATGGGCTCGAGGTACGTGACTCCGCGCTCGGCGTAGTGGGCGCGAAGATGGTCGGGCGGCGGATCGTCGTTCACGAGCACGATGTCGAGGCCGGACCCGCCCAAATAATCGGAGACGACGCGCACGTGGTCGGCGATGCTGAAGCCGTCGGTCTGGCCCGGCTGCGTGGTGGTGTTCGCAACGTAGACGACGAGACCCTGCGCGTCGGCGATGGCACGCGCGATCTCCGGTATGAGAAGACACGCGCACACCGTCGTGAACAAACTGCCGGGGCCGAGAGTGATGAGGTCTGCGGAGGCGATCGCTTCCGCGCTGCCGTCGGTAGCGCGAACATCGTCGTCTTTCAGATAGATGCGCTCGATCGGCGCCTTGCCGGGGGCGCGCACGTTGACCTCTTCCTCCACGACCGTCCCATCGGCGAGCTTCGCGCAGAGATGGGTGTTGTAGAGAGTGACCGGGAGAACACGGCCGCGGATCCCCAGGAGCCGGGAAGCCTCCTCCACCGCGCGCAGGAACGATCCTTCCTGCTGCGTGAGCGCGGCGAGGAAGAGGTTGCCGAAAGCCATGCCGTTCAGTTCCTCGCTTTTGTCGGTCTCGAACCGATGCGAGAACAGCCGCACGAGGGCAGGGTCGCCCTCCGCGAGGACGGTCAGCGCGCTCCGGATGTCGCCGGGCGCCGGCACGTCGAGCGCGATGCGGACCTTACCCGTCGACCGCCCGGAGTCGGTCACCGCGATGAGCCCGGTGATCTCCTCGGTGTAGCGGCGGAGCCCGGCCATGATCGTCGGAGCTCCGAGCCCACCGCCAATGCAGACGACCTTCAGCCCTGTCATGGACTGAATGGTCGCAGATACGTCCTACCGCTTGGCCTTCGTCTTCCGGCCTTTCGCGACGTTGTCGCCCTTGCCGACTTTGATACCCCGGCGCTCTGCGGCCTTCACGATCTTCTTACGAGCTGTCTCCTTCTTGGTGCCGGACTCGAAGTCGGTCTGGTTGAACCGAGCCATGGCGTTGCGGACGTGGGCCTCGTCGTTGATCGGGAGGTGGCCCTCGCCCTCCTTGTCGACGTACGCGAACTTGCGCTTGTCCATCTTTTCCCGGTCTTCGGTGTCGAGTTGAGCCACAACGGGCCTCCTTCTCTTTTCTTTCCAAGGACTGCTGCACACACTGTTCCCACCGAGCGGTCGCCCGAGCCGGACCGACGCCGACGGCGTGACCGAAACCCTCTCTACGCGACAGGGACCCCCCGGCCTCCGGCCGGTGCCCCATCGCGCGGGGGCCCTCGGTCACGCCGTCGGCCCGCGCTCGACCGGAGGGAGAAGAGTGAAGCAACCAATGAAGAGATTCGTCCCGATGTGGGCTTTCCAATTCGTCATCGGGATATTCGTTGTACTCGTCGCGATCGGCGTCGCCATAGCGTTGCTCGGTCCCGTAATGAGGGGGCCGACGGCGTTCTTCGACGAGCTCGGCAAGACGATCAGCCGGATCGCGCCTCAGCCTCAAGCGGACCTCCGGTCCGACGACCAGCTGAAGGCGGTGATCAAGGCGATGCCCGAGGGCAAGGTCCGGGTCGGCACGATCGTCGACGACCAGAACCGGGTGGTCTTCACGATCACGGCCGACCGCGCGGTGGTGAAGGCAGCGGTGCGGCCGGGCGACGAGCTGCGGATCGCGCGCGACGGGAGCGTCGAGATCGTCCCGACAGGCATCCCTGGGGTCATCGATGCGCTCCAGAGGGCGATCGAGGACCTGAAGCGGAAGTTCTTTGGGCCCTAAGACCGCCTAAATAGACGAAAGGGCCGCCCTTCGGCGGCCCCTTTCGACCTGATTTGGGGTGTTGCTAGCTCGCCTTGCGAGCCGAGACGAGCGCCCGCGTTCCGACTACCGTCCGCGCGACAAGCTCAGTCCGCCACGCCTTGCGGCGCTCGAGCGCTTCGCTGTATCCGCGGTCGTACGCGCCAATCGCGAGGAAGCCCACGATGATCATCCCCAGCGCTAGGCCTGCCATGATCCCGATCGCGAAGAGCAGCATCGTGTTTCCTCTTTCTCTCGCACTATGGCGACTCGTCTAGCGGCCCTTGAGCAAACGTCATGCCACGGCGCTCGCTTCCCTGGCGACGTGCCAGCATTACGCACGTGAGCTCGGCGGCGGTCGAGGCCCCGGATGTCAGCAGACGCTTCTGACCGATCGGAGCGTGTTCAAGGTTGCTCCACGCGTCGCAGGGAGCGCCGGAGGGTCAACCGGATGACGCAGACCGGCGAGTCGTTACGGATTATTGATGTTCCAGAGACGACGGCGCTCGTGGGGCGCACCTCGAAACGATCGAATAGCGAGGCCGGCGGCCGGGAGGTGCCGCAGCTCGTGCGAGTGGCCGGCGCCGCAGCCAGGCGCCTGGCTGAGGGGAAACGCGCCGGCGGTCGCGGTGCCGCAGGATATGCCGCCAAAGGAGAACGCCCGTGCGTCTATCGCTCCTGCCCAGGAAGAGCGAGTTCTTCGTCCTCTTCGAACAGGCCGCCCAGAACTCCGTTGAGGCGGCCGAGGCGCTGGCGAAGCTCTTCGGCGACTTCACCGAGGTCGAGAACAAGGTCCGAGACATCCATGCGATCGAGCACCACGGAGACAAGCTCAACCACGAGATCGTGCGACATCTGAACGAGACCTTCGTCACGCCTCTCGACCGCGAGGACATCGTTGGTCTCGCCAGCAAGATCGACGACGTCACTGACGTTTGCTACGACGTGTCGGAACTCGTGCAGCTGTTCAAGGTGAAATCCATCCGTCCGCCGGCGGTACGTCAAGCGAAAGTCCTCGTATCAGCGGCGAGCGAGATGCTCTCGATGCTCAAGAACCTCGAGGGTCTGAAGAACCTCGAGCCGCACTGGATCAAGATCCATACGCTCGAGAACGAGGGCGACCAGGTCTGGCGCGAGGCGGTCGCCGAGCTGTTTGCCGGGTCGGACGACGCGATCGAGATCGTCAAATGGAAGGACATCTACTCTTTGGTCGAGGTCGCGATCGACCGATGCGAGGACGTAGCGAATATCGTCGAGACCATCAAGGTGAAGCACAGCTAGTTGGACAACGCCACGGTCCTGCTTGGTCTCGTCGTTCTTCTCGGCATCACCTTCGAATTCGTCAACGGTTTCCACGACGCGGCGAACGCCATCGCGACGGTCGTGGCTACCCGCGTGCTCACCCCGATCCAAGCGATCCTCATGGCCGGCGCGCTGAACCTCGTTGGCGCGCTCTCGGGAGAGGCGGTCGCGAAGACCGTGGGCAGCGGGATCGTCGACAAAAGCATCGTCACCCAGGATCTGGTGGTGGCGGCGCTCATCGGCGCGATCATCTGGGACCTCATCACGTTCGTCGCGGCATTACCGACCTCCTCGAGCCACGCACTTATCTTCAGCGTGATCGGCGCGGCGTTGTCCGTGCACGGACTCGACGTCATCATCGCTCCGGGCCTGCAATTAACGGTGTTCGGGATCGTGTATTCCCCAGTCGTCGCGTTCATCTTCGGATACGCGCTGATGCTTGCCTTGTACTGGGGCCTGCGGAACGTTAGCTATCGCTTTGTGAACCGCTTCTTCGGCCGAGCACAGATCCTCTCGAGCGCGTACATGGCGTTCAGCCACGGGGGGAACGACGGCCAGAAGACGATGGGCATCATCGCTCTCGCGATCTACGCCTTCCACGGGAGTACCGGGCCCTTTGTGATCGACACTTGGGTCAAGGTGGTCTGCGCGCTCGCGATCGGCCTCGGCACCGCCACCGGCGGCTGGCGGATCATCCGCACCATGGGCATGCGCATTACCGCGCTCAAGCCCGTGAACGGTTTCGCCGCGGAGACTGCCGCGGCCACGGTCATTGAGATCGCGACTCGGTTCGGCATTCCTATCTCTACGACGCACGCGATCTCGGGCGCGATCCTCGGCGTCGGGTCGACCCGGCGGCTTTCGGCGGTTCGCTGGGGTATCGCCGGCAGGATCGTGACGGCTTGGGTCCTCACGATCCCCGGCTGTTTCATCCTTGGCTACGGGACCGCCACCCTCTTACGCGCGGTCGGAGTGCATCCTTAGCGACGCCTTGACCGTCACGCAGCGCGGGCCTGATCGCACCCGCTACACGCCCCCGTCGCTGCCGCTTCCGCTCCTCAGGCGGCAGCGGCTGCTCGATCGTTTAGAAGGTGCGGAGCGTCACCGGCTGACGCTCGTGCACGCCGCGGCCGGTTACGGCAAGACGACGGTCCTCGCGCAATACGCCGACCTTCTACGCGCTTCCGGCCGGCGCACGGCGTGGCTCACCCTGGGGCGCGGCGACGAAGATCCGCTGGTCCTCTTCACGGATCTGGTCGGTGCTCTGCGACGTGACACGGCGGAGTTCGGCGAGCAGCTCACATCCTTTCTGGATCGCGGGCGCCGCCTCGAGCGGCGTCTCGCGCAGCTTGCGCAGGCACTCGCGGACGAGCTCGCGCCGTTGGGCGAGCTCATTTTCTTCATCGACGACCATCCGAGCGTCCGCGGCGGCGCTCCGCTCGCCGCCTTCGGCAACGAGCTCGTCGATCTGCTGCCGGACAACGCCCACCTGGTGCTCGCCACGCGACGGACGCCGCAGTTCGGCGGCCTCCCTCGGTGGCGGCTGGCCGGATCCGTGCTCGACATGTCCGCGGCCGAGCTCGCGTTCACCCGCGTCGAGGCGGTCGAGCTCCTGCGCGGAGAGTTCGCGCTCGATCTGCCCGAGCACGCCATCGACGCGATGTACTCGCGCACCGGCGGTTGGCCCGCGGGCCTGCGGCTCGCGGCGGCGTTCGTGAGCGAGCGCGGCTGGCAGCAGCTCGGCGAGTTCCAAGGCGGGGGGGCCGA
>DASWCR010000023.1:0-28477 GCA_036389995.1 Candidatus Limnocylindria bacterium
CGCTGGAACGCGTTCACCTCGCGGTCCTTGACGCCGTCGAGATTCGTGAAGAGGAAGACGTCTTTGTCACCGCCCGCGTGTTTGCGTGTCCGGTCGAAGTACTCCTGGCCCTCGGGATCGTCGTCGGCGAGCGAACCGATCATGACGAGCTGGACCACAGGGATCTGTTTCTTCACGAGTCGGTACGCGTCGATGACGCCGAGGGGGTCCTTCCACGGATCGAAGCGCGAGACCTGCAGCAGGATCGGCCGGCCCGGGTCCACCCGGAACTTGCGGACGACCTCGCGAGCCTCCTCGATCGGCATGTCCTGGTTCTTCACCGAGAACGGGTCGATCGTCGGCGCCTGAATCAGCACTTTCTGCTTCAGGTCCGGCCGAACGAACTCGGGCATGGTCCAGATCGAGGCGTCGTGCTCTTCGACAAAGGGTTTGAGGAACGACCACACCGGCTGATGCGCGTTCGTGAGGTCGATGTGGCAGCGCCATACCCACCCGGCACGGTCGGGGTCCTTCGCGAAGTGGCGCAGCGCGACCGCCTGTGGGTCGTGCGCCAGGACGACGTCGGCGTCGGTGAGCTGCTCGGCGTTCTCGCGCGCGACCTCGAGGAAGAGCTTCTTCTCCGCGTCCGAGAGGTCGAGCTTCATTCCCTGAAGCGCGTTGTGGATCTTCTTCGTGATGTCGTAGAAAGCGGCCGGCGCGTCGAGCACAGCCCAGTGGGCATCGACACCGGCGTCGCGGAGGAGCGGTACGAGGTTCTGGAGGATCTCCGCGACGCCGCCGCCGTATGCGGTCGCGTTGATGTGGAGCATGCTCCGGCCCTTCGCGGCCTTCGACAGCGTGCGCAGCTGCTCGTAGCGCTCATTGCCGATGACTTTGGCGTAGTCGGCGAGGCTCTTCTTGGCGGTGATCGGTACCGCGTGCACCTATTTGATCGAGCCGGCGAGAAGGCCCTGCACGAAGTACCGCTGCAGGCTAAAGAAGACGATGAGCGGGACGATCATGAGGAGGAAGGCACCGGCAGCGAGCAGGTGCCACTCGGTGCCGTACTGGCTCAGCAGGTTCTGGATCGCCCGGGTCATTGGGAACTTGCTTGAGTCCTGCACGAAGACGAGGGCCATGAGCAGATCGTTCCAGACCCAGAGGAACTGGAAGATGCCGTACGCGGCGATCGCCGGGACTGACACGGGTACCACGATCTGGCTGAAGACGCGGAAATCCGAGGCGCCGTCGATCCGCGCGGCTTCGATCATGTCCGGCGGCAACGTGATGAAGAAGTTACGCAGCAGGAAGATGCCGAAAGGCAAAGCGAAGGCCGTGTGCGCGAGCCACACGGCGACATAGCCCCGTGTGAGCTGAAGGTCGGGCACCAGGTCGCGCGACATCGTGAGCAGCGGGATAAAGGCGACCTGGACGGGAACCAGAAGGAACGCGATCACGATGAGGAAGAGGGTGTCGCGGAACGGAAATCGGACCCATGAGAAGGCGAACGCGGCGAGAGAGCAGATCACCAGTGGAAGCAGGGTCGAGGGCACCGCGATGAAGACCGTGTTGACGAAGGCCTGCAGCATGCCCTGGGCCTCGAGGACCTGTCTGTAGTTCTCGAGCGTGAGGTGCAGGTTAAAGATGTCCCACCATCCCGTGGCCTGGATGTCGGAGCGCGGCCGGAACGAAGTCACCAGGAGTCCCAGCGTCGGGACGAGCCAGAAGACTCCGATGAGCCCGAGGGCGACGTGGATCACCGAGCGGTTGAGGGCGGCGACCGCGCGTCCCGCGGGTGTCCGCGCGCGCGACCCGGCCATCGATTCGGCGAGGACGCTCACGTCACGGCTCCGGTTCGGAAGCGCCGAACGTTATAGATCATGATCGGGATCAGCACGACGAGCATGACCACCGCGACCGCCGAGCCGTAGCCGTACTGGCCGGCCGTAAATGCCTGCTGGTACATCGTGAACGCGATCACCCGACTGGCTTTCCCTGGGCCGCCGAAGGTCATCACGTAGATGAGGTCGAAGAGCTTGATCACGTTGACGACGAGCGTGACCGCAAGGACCGATATCGGCAGGCTCACCATTGGCAGGATCATTCGGAAGAAGATCTGCCGCTCGTTCGCCCCTTCGACGCGGGCTGACTCGATGACCTCGGCGGGAATGCTCTTCACGGCCGCCGAGAGGATGACTGTTGCGAATCCGACCGATCCCCAGATGCCCACGGCGATGAGTGCGAAGTTGACCAGGTTCTCGTCGCCGAGCCAGGAGACCGGCGCGACCCCAACGGCGCCGAGGAGAGCGTTGAGCAAACCGATGTTCGCGTCCGGTGAGTAGACGAACTTCCAGATCACAGCGAGCGCAGTCGCCGCGATCGCCATCGGGATGAAGACGATCGCTTTGATGAGCGATTCGTAGCGGACGCGAGCCGCGACGACCGCGATGATCAGCCCCAGGAAGATGACGATGCTGGTGTAGAAGACGATCCAGAGGACGTTGTTCCACAAAGCTCCTGAGGGCGGGAACGTCGAGAGGTTGATGAAGTCTGGATCGCTGAAAAGGCGGACGTAGTTGTCAAGACCGACCCATTGCTCGAAGACGCCGTTCCGGCCGCGGTTGAAGCTCAGCAGGATCGTGTAGATGGATGGGTACAGGAGGAAGACGATGAGAAGCACTGCGGCGGGCAGAAGGAACAGGAGCGCGGCTCCATAGTTCGGCCCCTCAGGCGTGCGCGCGCGGCGCACCGCCGTGAGGTCCGGTGTAGAGAGCTTTTGAGCCGGTACCGCTGGTGTTGGCGCGAGCCCCATCTATCTCCGTCCGTAACGGAGCGGATGGGCGACGTGCCCATCCGCCCCGTTGATTAGATCGAGCGCCTGGTCACTTCTCCGCTTTCCACGCGGCTTGTACCGATGTTTCGAACTTCGCCCAGTCGACGGTCTTACCACGGAGGGCGTCCTGCAGGTTGGCACCCATGTCCCCTCCGGTGCTCCCGGGCAACAGGTCGGAGCCGTCGAACCGGACGGCGGATGCGTTCGCGACCTGTGCCGCCTCGCGCTTGGCGAGGTCGTTCGGGTAGGCGCTCGCCGGCACGGACTTGACCGGCGAGATCACCGCGCCGGTGCCCGCCCAGACCGAGCCCGCGTCGGATGTCGTCATGTACTGGAGGAATTCCTTGACGCCTGGCTTGGTCGTGAAGGCGGCGATCACGTCGCCTCCGATAGTCACCGACTTGTTGCCGTTGATCGATGGAAAGTCGAACCAGTCGATCGAATCACCCACTTTGAGCGCGGTGTTGGTCTGACCTGTGGCGATGCCGCCCACGAAACCGCCCTCGTAGTACACGACGGCCTGCGGGTTGGCGCTGAACACCTGGCCGATGCCGTCTGTGAAGACGCGGCCAAGGGCGGCCGTGATGCCCCCTGCGACGTACTGGTCGTTCAGAGCCTGCTTCATGGTGTCGACCGCGGCGCTGACGGACGAGTCGGTCCAGGGCAGCTTGCCGCTGAAGAGCTGGTCGTACTTGTCTGGTCCGGCCTGGCGCACGTACACGCTCTCGAACCAGTCGGTAAGCGTCCATGAGTCGCCCGCCCCGAGGCCGAGTGGCGCTTGTCCTTTGGCCTTGATGTCAGCGAGCAGCTTGGTGAAGGCGGGGAAGTCCGCCGGCGCGCTGACACCGAGGGTCTTGAACTTATCCGGGCGATACCACACGGTGCTCTTGCTGTTGAATTTCACCATGATCCCGTACTGGGTCCCGTCGACCTGTCCGATCTCGAGGATCCCCGGTGGGTAGTTCGACTTGAGCGCGTTCACGTCGACGCCGAGGTCGGCGACCTTCTTGAGCGATCCCTGCCGCGCGAACTGCCGCAGGAAGCCGATCCCCGGGATGATGGCCACATCCGGCGGGTTGCCGCCGGAGATGCGCGTCTGGAGAGTCGTCGAGTAGTCCGCACGAACCGATTCGTACTTCGCGGTGACTCCGGTCTTTGTCTTGAACGCGTCGAGCACCTTCTGGAAGGAGTCCTGCTCGCTTCCGCCCCAGAGCGACATGATGTTGATCGTGCTGCCGGCTGCCGCTGTCCCAGGCGCGTTCCCGCCCGACGAACAAGCGGTGGCCACCAGGAGCGCGACGAGCGAAACGATTGCGACAGATCGCGGGAATCGAAACATTCCAAACCCCCTCTGCGGACGACGCCGCCCCGGACCGCCGCGGATCCTGCTGACTTGCGCGAGCAGGTGTCTAGCCGCGAACGCGGCTAGCACGGCCGACCGAGACTAGTCGCGCCCCAACACATGGTCAATTCAGGCTCGGCTCAGGGCGGGAAGCTAATAAGAGACGCCGCCGGTCTCGGTGGTTGGCCGGACCGGCGGCGCTCGGTTAGCGCTCTTGCTGCTGCGCGCTGGTTACGTCCGGATCGCGTGCTCTCTTCGTTCGATCGTCTGGCCGTTGCCGGACCCAGTGCCGGCGGTCGGCGCTCCTTCCGTCACCACGTTTCCGACGGCGCCACGCATGTTGCCCCACATGCGTGCGGCTTCCTCACGGCCACCGAGGCCGAAGGCGAGCCCGAAGGCAAGCGCGAGCGCGCCGACGATCCCTACGAACAGGATGTCGATGAGCGTTGTGGCGACCCCGATCTGCGTCGCCGCGGCGATCACGCCGAAGCCAAAGGTCGCCCCGTACGCGAGCACGCCGATGGTCTTCGCGTTTGCCATCGTCGGCTGCAGCGCGGCGGTTACGAGATTCCGCGCGAGCGAAGCAAGCCACGAGAACGCCGCGAGGATGAGGACCGCGACGAGCAGGTTCGGGATGAACGCGAGGACCTGATTGACGATGGTGCTCACCGCGGTGAGCTTGACGGCATCCGCGGCCATGAGAATGACAATGAGCCGCAGGTACCACTTCACGACGCCGGCGACGACGCCGGCGGCATCGGAGCGGATCTTCGCGCGTTGGAGAACGCCCGTGACGCCGGCGCGATCGGCGGCCGCGTTGACGCGGACGGCGCGCAGCGCCTTAGCGAGGGCTCCAGCGAGGGCGCCGGTGATGATCCAGCCGAGCAGCAGGATGATCAAAGCGCCGAGGATCGATGGAATCGCGGAAATGAGAGTCGCGAGTCCGGCGGCGAGGCCGGTCAGTAAGGCGGTTGGGAGATCGGTGACGGCCGCAGGCATATAGAGCCTCTTTCTTCGGACAAGGTCCGAGACTGTCAAGCAAGCGCAGCAGCCGGAGGGCCAGGAACGCCTGGCGTTAGGCGGACTACCGCGCGGTCCCGAAACGATCTCGGCACAAAATCGCGAACATGCCTCGGGCGACCCGCCGCGGCGCCTCGTGGAAGAGAATTGAGCACATGGGCACGTTCGTCCTGGCGCTCCATTCGCACCTTCCGTATGCCCGCGGCGCAGGCCGATGGCCCCACGGTGAGGAATGGGTACACGAGGCGATCCTCGGGACATATCTCCCGCTCCTTGTCTTGCTTCACGACCTCCGAGATGCGGGCGTGCCCTATCGCATCGTCATCGGGCTCACCCCGATCCTGATCGAGCAGCTCTCCGACCACGACATCAACGTTCGCACCTTGGAGTACATCGACGATCAGGTCGTCCGCGCCGAGAACGACCGTCGGCGCTTCATCGACGCGGGCGATCGCGCGCATGCCGAGCTCGCCGAGTTCTATGTCGGCTCGTACAGTCGTTTGCGCGAGGCGTACCGAACACGCTTCGGCCGAGACCTCGTCGGCGCGTTCGCCGACCTCGCGAAGACCGGTCACGTCGAGATCCTCACGTCAGCCGCGACCCATGGGTACCTGCCACTACTCGATCGCGCGTCAGTCGGGGCGCAACTCCGGATCGGCCTCCGCTCGTCGCGCCGCCTCACCGGTCTCGATCCGACGGGCATCTGGCTGCCGGAGTGCGCGTACACGCCGGGCCTCGAGAAGGCGCTCGCCGAGCACGGGATCACTCACTTCTTCACCGACGCCGCACTTCTCCCTGGGCGTGCGCGTCCAGCAGGCGATGTCACCCGGCGTCGCGGGCAGAGCGAACTTGGACGATGGGCGCTGCACGAAGAGCGCGCCCAGCTCGCGACAGCGGAAACAAGCTCGAGCGACGTCGATCTCCTCCGTCCGTACTACGTGGCCGATTCCGATGTAGTCGCGATCGCGCGGCACGACCGCGTTTCAAGCCAGGTCTGGTCGGCGTTCACCGGCTATCCCGGCGATGCGCAGTACCGCGAGTTCCATCGCAAGGACACGACGAGCGGGCTCCGCTACTGGCGCGTGACGTCGGTCCACAAGGGACTCGGGGAAAAAGAGGAGTACTCGCCCAGCCGAGCCGCAGAGCGCGCGCGCGACCACGCAAGTCACTTCGTGCAAGAAGTGCGAAGCGAGCTGGCCGGTCGAAGCGCTGACGGCCGCGACCCGCTCCTCGCGGTGACCTTTGACAGCGAGCTCTTCGGTCATTGGTGGTTCGAGGGCGTCGATTGGCTCGGCCTCGTTCTGCGCGAGCTCACCGAGTCCGATATCCGTGTCGCAACGGCGGCCGAGTACCTCGACCGCGAGCCACCGAAGGAGCGCATCGCGCTCTCCGAAGGATCGTGGGGAAAGAACAACGATCACTCGACCTGGCTCAACGAAGGCACCGCGTGGATGTGGGACGAGCTGGCGCGTCTCGCGCGCGAGACGGACAGCCTTCGTGCGTCGCCGCCTCGTGGCCATCCATTCCGTGAGCGCGCTTCCAGGCAGGCGGTGCGCGAGCTCATGCTCGCGCAGTCGAGCGACTGGCCGTTTCTGGTAACGACGGGCCAAGCCGCGGACTACGCCGTCGAGCGCTTTCGTTCACATGTCCATCGCTTCCATCGCGCAGTCGCACTGGCGCATTCGGGAGATCCGACCGAAGACGAGACCGAACTGCGAAGCCTGGAGCACGCGGACAATCCGTTCCCGGATGCGTCCCTCGAAGACTTCGGTGCGTGACGCCGGCGCCGCCGGGTGCCCGGCGTGCTCGCGGGTCCCTCCCTCGACCACGTAGGGTCTCGGGTCCCACTGCGCCGCCGGTCACCCGGCGTCGCGGCGGATCACTAGCCCTTCTTCTGAGCTGCTCCCGCCTGCGTCTTTGGAGCGCCCTTGGCGGCACCCTCCGCGGCTGACGCAGGCTTGGTGCCCGCAGCAGCTGGCTTCGCACCGGGTGCCGCACGCTTCGCGCCAACTGCGGCCGGCTTGGCGGCACCCTCGGCGCCGGGCGCCGCCGGTGCGGCAGCTTCGCCCTCTGCGCCCTCAGCGGCGGCCTCGCCCTCGGCAGGTGCCGCGACCTCGGCCGGCGTCGGCTCCGCCTCGACCTTGACCGGAACGGCCTTGACGACGAGCTCATCTGGGTCGTTCTCGATTTTGATCAAGGTTGCGTCGACCACGAGGTCGCGCACGAAGATCGCGTCGTCGATCTCGAGCAGGCCGGAGAGGTCGACCTCGATCGCGTGGGGCATGTCCTGCGGGAAGGCCTCGACCGAGACCTCGGAGCGCGCGTGCAGCAGGACGGCGCCGAGCGTTCGCACGGCGGGCGATTCCTTCACGAAGTGGAGCGGCACGTCGGCATGGGTCTTCTCGGTGAGCGAAACGCGTGCGAAGTCCACATGGAGCATGCGGCCGCTGACGGGATCGCGGCTCACGTCGTAGATCAGGGCGGGCACGTCGCCGCCGTCGAGCCCGGTCAGGGAAAGGAGTGTCGTGTTGCCCCAGCGGCGGTAGGAAAGCTCAAAGGTGTGTTGATCGGTCTCGACCGGTGTCGAATCGGCGTGTCCGCCGTAGACAACGCCGGGGAGCAGACCCTTGCGGCGAAGGGTGTTCACCTTCTTACCGAGGACCTGGCGCGGACGGACGCTGAGCTTTTGGGCTTCGGCCACGATTGAGCGCTCCCCTGAAAGTTCTTGCGGAGACCTAATTATGGCTCAAGGCGGGGTGGGGAAATCGAGCACGACCCGGAATGGCCCGGCGAGCTCGCTCACCTTCGGGCATCCGAGGTGGTCGAGGCCGACGCCCCAGAGCAGCACGCGCTCGAAGTCCTCGACGAGCTTGACCTCTTTTATGAGCGGCGTGGTCGGCTTTATGTCATTGCTGCCCGTGTAGCTCGGCGTCCCGTTCGGATTCTGGGTCGAGGCGTTCTGGAACCGCGCGCCGAACAGGGCGTTGCCCCCGATCGTGACCGGCTGCCCGCTTGGGCCAGAGAGCGAGCTCGCGGCCTCGACGGTGTACGCCGGCATGCCGAATGGTCCAGGGGCGGTGCTCTGGCCGAACTCGAACACGAGGCGATCGAAGCCGGGCTGGTGCGCCACGCGGACCGCCACGAGCTGGGCCTGGTTGCTCGCGTTTCCGCCGGTCGTTTGGGGGCAGGCGGCGGCGGGCGACGATCCCGGGCTCGCACTCGGGCCACTCGTCGCCGAGATGCTCGGGCGGACGGTGGCGGTCGCGCTTGGCGAGGCTGAAGGCGCCCTCGTGGGCGTCGCTGACCGGGAAGCGGACGCAGTTGGAGTCCCCGTCGGTGGCGAGGCCACGTCTGGCTGTGGTCCGCACGCGCTCACGACCACGATGCCGATAGCCAGAGCCAGCGCCCCGTACAGGATCAAGCGTCCAAACATCTGGCCCAAGCCTGAGTGACTAACGGCCTGCTGTCGAGTTCGTCGACAAGCAGCCGAGCATTCTGTACGAAGTCCGTACGGGCGACCATTTTTGGTAAAATGCGTCTTGAGTGGCCGATCGCCTGCGATTGGCGCTGGTGTTTCACCAGCACCAGCCGGCCGGGAACTTCCCGTCAGTTTTCCAGGACGTGACCGAGCGGGCATATGCCCCGCTGGTGGCCACCCTCTATCGGCACCCCGAAGTAAAGGCAACCCTTCACTTCTCCGGACCACTCCTCGACTGGCTGGAAGCCAACCGCCCAGACGTCATCGGCGACCTGTCCGACCTCGTCCGGCGAGGTCAGATCGAGCTTCTCTCCGGGGGCTACTACGAGCCGGTTCTGGTCGGGGTGCCTCGGCGCGATGGCGTCGCCCAGATTCGGGCGCTTTCCGATCGGGTTCACGCGATCTTCGGACAGCGCCCCCTGGGCGCGTGGCTGACCGAGCGGGTTTGGGAGCCACACCTTCCGTCCTTACTCGCCGAAGCGGGAGTCGCCTACACGGTCCTCGATGACGAGCACTTCCTCCAGGCAGGACTCCGCCCGCAGGAGCTCGGCGAGTCGTACGTCACTGAAGACCAGGGCCTTCCGGTGATCGTCTTCCCCGGAAGCGTGAAGCTCCGCTACCTCATCCCGTTCCGCGACGTGAGCCAGACGATGAAGGAGCTTCGCGCTCGAGCCGACGAGGGCGCCCGCCTCGTCGTCTATGCCGACGACGGCGAGAAGTTCGGCGCGTGGCCAGGCACCTACCAGCGCGTGCATAAGGACGGCTGGCTCGAGCAGTTCTTCTCAGCGATCGCGCAAGCCGACTTCATCCAAACGACGACGCTCGAGGACGCCTGGATCTTCCAGAAGCCGGCGCGGCGGGTCTACATTCCGGCCGGGTCCTACCCCGAGATGGCCGAGTGGGCTCTCGAGCCGAACGCCTCGAAACGGTACCAGCAGGCGCGGAACAAGCTTGGGGACGATTTCTCAGCCCTCGTGGCCGCTCCGCTCTGGCGCAACTTTTTCGCGAAGTACCCCGAGTCCAATGGCTTGCAGAAGCGAATGCTCATCGTCAGCGAGGAGCTGGCGCGCCGCAGCATCCTCGATGCGTCCGCGGAGGTCCGTCAGGCGCAACAAAACCTCTGGCGCGCGCAGGGGAATGACGTCTACTGGCACGGCGTGTTCGGCGGCATCTACTTCCCGCACCTTCGCGCCGACGCCTACGCGTCGCTTCTCAAGGCGGAACGGATCCTGTCGGAGCGGCGCACCGCGGCCGGCGAGCAACGCGACTACGACGTCGACGGCTACGACGAGTACATCTTCCGCGGCAACGCCGGTGCCGTGTTCGTGCACGTCCAGGGCGGCGCCGTGATCGAGTGGGACATATACGCGTCCGCGACCAACCTCGTCGACACGCTGGCGCGCCGGCCCGAGGCGGAGCACGAAGCGCTGCGCCGCGCGGAAAAGTCGGGCAAGGTCCTGGTCGGCAAGGCGGCGGAGAAAGAGACGAAATCAATTCACGAGGCTGTGCGCGCGCGGGAGCGCGGGCTCTCCAAGCTGCTCGAATACGACGTCGCGCGTCGCGCGTTCTTCCAGGACAGCTTCCGCGTCGGAAAGGGCGAACCGGTCGTGCTCCATGCCTACTACTACCAGCTGACTCCGCAGCGCGAGGCGCGCACCGTGAGTCTCATCCTCGAGCCGCCGCCGCGCTCTCTCGCGAGCGTTCCTGGCCTCGGGATCCGCAAAGACATACGCATCGCCGACGAGGGGCTCGCCGCGGGTGTGCGCTACCGCCTCCGCAATGACGGCGAGGAAGCGATAAGTCTCCAGTTCACCAGCTCGTCGAACATCGGGCTGTTGTCGGAGCAAAACCCCGCCGACGTCATCACCGTGGGAACGCGCAAGACGACCGCGGGAAAGCCGATCGACGCGCGGCATGTGTCAGAAATCGCCGTTCACTCCGAATCACGGCATTTCGACATCGCAATCGCGATCGATCCGCCGTGCGAAGTGACGACGCGGCCGATCTACTCGATCACCAACTCCGAGCAGGGCTTCGAGCGCGTCTACCAGCAGCTGGAGATCGCTTCGACGTGGAACGTGACCATCGAGCCGGACGCCCACGTCGACCTCGAGGTGCGGGCGACCGCCGTCGGTCAGATGGTCGAGCCGGATGCTGTGCGTCCGACCGCTCGGCGCCGCAAAGCTGCGGCCGGCGTCGGCGCGGAAACAGCGAGGGCTCCTCGCAGATAGTCCGAGCGCATGCGGCGGACGAGCGGCAGCACTTCTCCATGACCAAGGTGAGCGACCAGGCGATCGAGGCGGAGCGGCCCCTACCTCTGGGGCGGCGCGATGCCGTCCTCTATCTGATCGCGGCGGGTCTAGGGAGCTTCGGCCTCGGCGTCGCGCAGTTCTACCTGAACTTTCTCTACCGCTCCCTCGGCTTCGACGCATTCGCGATCGGACTCCTGGCCGGCGCGGAAGCGCTCGGCGTCGTGGCCGGCGCGATCCCGGCGGCGATCTTCACACGAGGCCGCTCACGCCGCGCCGCGATTCTCTTCGGCGGCACGCTCACAGGGGTCGGCATCTTCGGGATCCTGATCTTCAACGCGCTCCCACCGGTCTTCCTCTCGGCGATGCTCGTCGGCTTCGGCGGCATCATCGCGAGCTCGTCGGGCGCCGCGCTCCTCGCTGATGCGACCGATGCGGCGCGGCGCGCGACGCGCTTCGGTCAACAGATCGCGCTCGGTACGACGGCCGCGTTCCTTTCGAGCGTGATCGCGGGTGCGCTCGCGGCGCCGGTGGCCACGCTGCTCGGCGCTCGGCCAGACGACGCACTCGTCCTGCGCGCCCTCGTCGGGAGCGGGGGCCTCATCGCGGCCGCGTCGATCGTCCCGATCCTCGCGATCCGTGCCGTGCCCGTGGCTCAGCAAACCCTCGCGGCGCCAACGCGCAACGACCTCGTCCGTCGCTTCCTGGCCATCGAGATCCTCTTCGGGTTCGGCGCCGGCAGCTTCCTCCCGTTCGTGAACCTCTTCTTCGCCGACCGTTATGGCGTGCCATTCTCGGCACTCGGCCTCGTTCTCGGCGTCCTCGCGGTCGCCGGCAGCATCGGCGCGCTCCTCCACGGACGATTTGTCGCGGCGCGCCTCGGCGCGATCCCGTCGATCGTCCTCGTCGAGATGCTGTCGTTGCCCTTCGCGCTCGTCGCGGCGTTCACCGGGGCGCTACCGATCGCGGTCGGCGCGCTCGCCGCGCGGCACTTCCTCATGTTCGGCGCGAGTGGAACCGTGAATGCGTTCCAGCTCTCGTCGTTCACCCCGGCGGAGCGCGCGGGTGCGAATGCCTTTTTTGCGCTCGCGTGGAGCGCCGCGAATGCAGTCGGCGCGATCCTCTCGGGCGCGATCCGCGCACGGCTCGGGCCGGAGGGCTTCACGGCGAACCTCATCACGCTCGTGGTCGCCTACGGGCTGGCGGCGCTGCTCACCTGGCGTCTCTTCGCGGCCCACGAGCCGAGCGGTGACGTTGGCGCGCGCACGCTCGCTGTCCCAGACTCGCGCGGGTGACGACGCTCCTCCGCGACCAGATCGCCGCCGCGATCAAGGATGGCCTCGCGCGCGCTTCGAAGGAGCTCGGGTGGCCCGACGTCGACGGAGTACCGGTCGAGGTGGAGCGACCCGGCAATCCCGAGCATGGCGACTACGCCTCGAATGTCGCGCTCAAGCTGGCGAAGCAGGTGCGCAAACCGCCGCGCGATATCGCAAAGGCAATCGCCGAGCGGGTCCGTACAGCCCCGCCGATCGCCGCGGTGGAAGACCTGGCCGGCTTCGTGAACGTGCGCCTCGACCCGAAATGGCTCGGCACTCAGGTCGACGAGATCGTGCTGGCCGGCACCGGGTTCGGTCGCTCGAAGACGCTCGCTGGCAAGCGCATGCAGGTCGAGTTCATCTCCGCGAATCCCACCGGACCTCTCACCGTCGCGAATGCGCGAGGCGGACCGCTCGGAGACGTGCTCTCGTCGGTGCTCGAGTTCTCGGGTGCGACGGTCGACCGCGAGTACTACGTCGAGGACACAGGCACGCAGTTCGACACGTTCGGCCGCTCCATCGCGATCCGCTACCGGCAGCTCCACGGCGACCATATCGAGATCCCCGCAGATGCCTATCCCGCCGAATATGTGAAGGACATCGCCGCCGGCATCAAAGAGCGGGTTGGTGACAAATGGATGAAGCTTCCGCTTGAGGAGCAGGCAAAGCGGTTCGCGCCCGAGGGCGTCGCGTGGGTCCTAGGTGAAGCCAAACGCGTGACTGCCATGCTCGGCATCCGCTACGACACGTGGTTCTCGCAGGCCGAGATGATGCGGTCGGGCTACTTCGAGAAGCCGCTCGCGGAGCTGCGCAAGCTTGGCAAGGTCTACGACAAGGACGGCGCCGTCTGGCTCGAGGCGAGCGAGGCGGTCGACGACAAAGAGGGCTGGGTCCTTGTTCGATCGAACGGCGAACCGGGTTATCTCGGCAAGGACATCGCGTATCACGTCCAGTCGCTGCGCGACCGCGGCTTCGACAAGAAGATCGACATCTGGGGCTCCAACACGCACTACCACCTGATCCAGATGCGCGCCGCGATGCAGGCGCTCGGCCTGCTCGAGAGGTTCGAGGTCGTCCTCTACCAGTACGTGCGCTTCCTGCATGAGGGCGTGCTCAAGCGCATGCAGAAGCGGACGAACCAGTTCCTGCTACTGGAGGAAGTCATCGAGGCGGTCGGCAAGGACGCCACGCGCTACTTCTTCCTGCAATCGAGCGCCGATCGTCAGCTCGATTTCGATCTCGAGCTCGCGGTGCAGCAGTCGAACGAGAACCCCGTCTATTACGTGCAGTACGCGCACGCGCGTATAGCGAGCATCCTGCGCACCGCCTCGGAGCGCGGGATCGACGCGAGCGGCGCGGACACATCGCTGCTCACCGAGAAGGGCGAGCTCGACCTTGTCCGGCTCGTCCTCCGGTTCCCCGAGCTCGTCGACGACATCCGCGAGCACTACGGCGTGCATCAACTCACGACGTACGCGCTCGAGCTCGCCGGTGCGTTCCACGGCTTTTATCGCGATCACCGCGTCGTCGACGAAGCCGCTGTCGCACGGTCGAAAGCGCGCTTACGACTCGTTCAGGCGGTGCAGGTCGCGCTTCGCCAGACGTTCGGACTGCTTGGAGTCAGCGCGCCCGACAAGATGTAGCAGTCGATCTCGCTGCGTCTGGCCGAGAGGGCCTGCCGTGCTCGCGGGTCCCTCCCTCGACCACGTAGGGTCTCGGGTCCCACTGCGCCGTCAGGCCCTCTCGGCCAGACGTTGACATCCATCGCCGTGCCACCCGCTCACGCCATCAGAGAGTCAACCAACCTGTCCGATCCCGCCAGTGCTTTCCCGATCGCAAATGCTCGACGATCGCGCGCTCCAGCGTCGTGCGCTGCGGAAGGTGATCGATATTCGGTGCGATGCGATGGAAGACGAATCGAAGGACGGCGGCGTCACCGTCGTGACTCTCGCCGATGAGCTCGAAGCGACGCTGGAATCGGATGATGTTCGACTCGGGCCCGAGGTAGTCGGCGAGCTGTGGATCGAGCAGCCACGACGTGCAGGTCCCAAGA
The DNA here is from genome assembly GCA_036389995.1 of Candidatus Limnocylindria bacterium. Taxonomy (GTDB): domain Bacteria; phylum Chloroflexota; class Limnocylindria; order P2-11E; family P2-11E; genus 3-1-20CM-2-70-9. The sequence goes on from DASWCR010000023.1 coordinate 14,271, forward strand.
CGCGGCGGCGTCTCGGGGAAATGGCGCGCGAAGAATGGCTGAGCCTGCGCGATGGAGTCGTCGCATGCCTCGGGCGTCAGCGGTCCGCTCTCGGGTATGTGGATGTCGAGCGCCGGCTCGCTGGCGCCAGGCGAGTCCACTCGCGCCCGGGTCGCGTCCCTGCGGTTGAACTGAAGACGACCCAGCTCGTAGATGGACCCGCGAAAGTGGAGCGTGAGCCAGTCGCTCGTCCGTAGGCCTCCGTCGCCGAGGAGGAGGCGGTCGCGCTTCAGGTTGCGGCCGAGATCCGAGAGCGTCGCCCACGAGACCTCGTCGGGAATCCGGCGTTGCGCGTGGAAGCGACGCACGTCCGCCAGCGCCGCCAGGTATACGTAGACGAAGAAATAGCGCGCCGTCGGAGTCGAGTCGAGGGGAGGTCCGGGGAGCTCGAGCGGCGCGTGTCCACCCAGGTCTTTGATGAGCGTCTCGTAGGCACGCTCGAGCGACCGCCAGATATCGAGATCGACCGCTGGCGAGGGCCACGCGGCGAGGATCTCCTGCTGGTCCTGTTCGTCGATGGCCAGCCGTTCGAAGATCGCGGGCAGGTAGCTGCGGTCGGGCAGCCGGAATCCGCGCGTCACTCGATGACGCTAGATGACGCTAGTCGAGTTCGGCTAGGGCGCCTTTGTCGGGCTCGCGCTCGGTCGGGCACCTCCGCCACCGAGGCCGGCGTTGCCCGTCTGCGAACCGAAGAGCTGCCCCAGTACGTTCGTCGAGCCCACCACGATCGCGGTCGCCGAAACCATGCCGGTCGTATCGGTCGTCCCGATGACCGTGACCTGATCGTTCACCTTGAGGTCGCTCAACTTCACGTCGGTCTCGGTCGTCTTGACGATGCGCGTGCTCGTCCCGACGAGGACGATCTGCGAGGTCGTCGCGGGTGATGCTGAGGCCGGCGCGTTCGCACCGCCCTGGCCGCGGTCCACGGCCGCCACCGTGATGGACCCGTCGTTCACCGCCAGGATGCGCCCGGTGACGGGCTGCTGCCCGGCGAGCGAGCCCACGCCACCGCCGCCGAATGCTCCGCGCGCGCCCGTTCCGCCGCGGGCGCCGCTCGCGCCGGTCGCCCCGGTAGTGCTGGTTGTCGGACTTTGCGCCTTGTCGAAGGTCATGCCCGCCGCGAACCCGCCGCCCGCGAGGGCGAGCGCCGCGGCAATTCCGATCACGATCTGTGGTGCCTTCATTTTCAAAACCCCTTTGTTCGCTACTACTCGTATCTCAGTGCCTGGATCGGATGGAGCCGCGCCGCGCGCATCGCGGGGTAGAGACCGAAGACGACTCCGATCGCGACCGAAACGCCGACCGCGATGATCACCGTGCCGCTCGTGATGAGGAGCGGAAGGCTCGCCGCTTGCGGGATCTGATGTACGACCACCGTGATCGCCCATCCGAGAAGGATGCCGATCACCCCGCCGAGCCCGGTGAGCGCGATCGCCTCGATGAGGAACTGATTGAGGATGTCTGCGCGCCGCGCGCCGACGGCCTTGCGGATCCCGATCTCACGGGTCCGCTCGTTCACCGACACCAGCATGATGTTCATGATCCCGATGCCGCCGACGAGGAGCGAGATCCCGCCGATCGCGCCGAGCAGCAGCGTGAAGGTGCCTGTGACGGAGCTGAGCGCCGCCAGCGTGTCGTTCTGGTTCGTCACGGTGAAGTCCGCGCTCGCCGGGTCGGCGATGTTGTGGCGCTGCAGCAGGATGTTGTTCACGTCGCTCGTCGTGATGTCCATCGTGTCGCTCGACGTCGCCTTGATCACGATCTGCGAGACCTGGTTCAGACGCCCAGTGAGGACGTGCTCCGCCGTGGTGAGCGGAACAAGGACCTGGTCGTCGCGTATGAAGCCAAAGGTGCTGCCCTTCACACCGAGCACGCCGACGACCCGGAAGTTCAGGATCCGCGCGCGCTGGGCTGCTCCGCCTTGCCCCCCGCCACCGAAAGCCTGCCGTAGCTGGATCGTTTGGCCGACGGGGTCAACGTCACCGAAGAGGTTGGTCGCAGTCGTCGCACCGAGAACGGCGACCTGTGCGTTCACGTTCAGGTCCGAGGTCGAGAAGAACTCTCCGCTGTCGAGGCCCCAGTCGCGAACGATGGGGTAGTCCTCCGTCACACCGGTCACGCTCGTGTTGGTGTTCTGACCGGCGGCTGTGATTTGCCAGCGGCCGGCCTGCTGCTCGGCCTCGGCGGCAGCGATCGATGCGCCCAGCTGGTCCTGGATCGAGCGCATGTCGTCGAGCGTGAGGTTCTGCGCCTGTGCCCCCGCCCCCTTGAGGCCGTTGTCGTTCCCAAAGGACGGCGAGACGGTGACCAGGTTCGAGCCGAGGTTGAGGATCGTGTTCTGGACGCTCTGTGACGCGCCGTTCCCCACGCTCACCATCGCGATCACCGCGGCGACCCCGATGATGACGCCGAGCATCGTGAGCGCGGACCGCAGCTTGTTCACGACGAGCGACTGCAGCGCCGAGCGGAAGGAGTCGTAGAGCTTCACTCAGCCGCCCCGATCCCAAGAGCGATTTCGTCCTCGGCGCGGCGCGGCCGGGCCACGAGGTCGTCGTGCGCGATGATCCCGTCGCGCATGCGCACGATCCGCTTCGTGTGCGCGGCTACGTCCGGCTCGTGCGTGACCATCACGACGGTCTTGCCGAGGTCGTTCAGGCGCTGGAAGATCGAGAGGATCTCGGCGCTCGACCGCGAGTCCAGGTTTCCGGTGGGCTCGTCGGCGAGGATCATCGACGGGTCGTTGAGGAGCGCTCGCGCGATCGCCACGCGCTGCTGCTGGCCGCCGGAGAGCTCGCTCGGCCGGTGATGGATGCGGTCGCCGAGACCGACCTGCTCGAGCGCCGCGAGCGCGCGCTCTCTCCGCGCATGCCGATCGCCGCCGTAGATGAGTGGCAGCTCGACGTTCTCGATCGCGTTCAACCGCGAGAGCAGGTTGTACGTCTGGAAGACGAAGCCGACGTGCTTGTTGCGGATCCCGGCGAGCTGATTGTCGGACAGCTTTCCGACGTTCTCGCCCGCGAGTATGTAGGTGCCGCCGTCGGCGACGTCCAGGCAGCCGAGAACATTCATGAGCGTCGACTTTCCCGACCCCGACGGTCCCATGATCGCGACGAATTCCGCGGGCCGGACATCGAGATCCACCCCGCGCAGCGCGTTCACTGTGATCTCCCGCCCGATGCGGTACGTCTTGGTGATGCCGCGAAGCTGGACGACGCTCTCGTTCATCGGCCGACGATCACCCCAGGCCCACCGCCGAAGCCGCCGCCGCCCGCGCCGGGCCGGGCTGTCGCGGTCGCGCGCGCCGCCGGCAGGACCGCGAGGTCGCCTTCCGCGACGCCGCTTATCACCTCGGTCGTGGTGTCGTTCGCGATGCCGAACACCACGTCGGTATCGACCGCCTCGCCGCCCTTCAGGATCTGCAGGTAACGCTTTCCGTTCGCCGTGCGGATGGCGAGATTCGGAACGGTGAGGACGTTCTGCCGGCTCGCGATGATCACGGTCGCGGTGCCGGTCATGCCCGGCTTCACCTGCGAGTTCGGTAGGTCGATCGTCACGTCGATGCCGTACACCGGCACACCGGACTGGATCGTCGCGACCGGATCGAGCGACGTCACGCGGCCGGTCATGCGTCCGGCTGTCGATACCGCATCGACGGCCACGTTCGCCACGAGCCCGAGCTTGACCTTCGCCACATCGCTCTCGCCGATGGTCCCGTGCAGGACGAGCGAGGTCGTGTTCGCGAGCACCATGAAGGGGTTGGCCGCGGTCTCGCCCACCTGAGACGCGATCGAGGCGACCACACCCGCGGACGGTGCGGTGACGACGGCGTTGTCGAGGTTGGTCTGCGCGGTCTGCACCGCGCTGGCGGCGTTGTCCACGCTCGCCTGCGAGTTCGTGAGGTCGTAGGGCTTCGAGTTGAGCGACGTCTGCGCGGCGTCGATCGACTGCTGCCCGCGCTGCGCCGTCGTGGTCACGTTCTGCGTTGCGTTGGCGATCGAGCCGCCGATGGCGTCGTTCATCGTGTTCACGTACGTCGTGGCCTGCGAGATCTTCAGCTTCACGGTGGACACGTTCTGCTGCTGCCCCCCGACCAGCGTGTATAGGGTCGCGAGATCCGCACGCCACTGATCGAACGGGTCGTGAAGGGTCTTCGTCGATTGCGTGTTCAGCGACGACTGCGCGGTCGTCACTGCGGTCTGGACCGTCCCGAGGACGGCCGACGTCGTGTCGAGCGCCGTGCTGAGTCGTGACGTCGCGATCGAGTAGTTGGTCATCGCGAGCTGGAAGCTCGTGGCGATGCTGGTGGTGTCGTTTCCCGCGGCGATCGCGGAGTCAAAGTCAGCTGTGACCGAGAGCAGCGCGCTCCTCGCGCTCTGGTAGTCCGCGAGGGCTGGCGACAGGAGCGTGACCGAGTTCGCGCGGGCGTTCTGCATGCCTGGTGAGTTGGCTCCACTCATCGCGTTCAGCGCGTTGCGGAGGTCACCGGTGTCGCCTCCACCGACGATCCTGCTCATCTCCGCGATGAGCGCGTCGATCTGCGACTGGATCGTATTGAGGCTGTCCTGGAAGCTCGAGATGCCGCCGGTCGCGTTGTCGCTGAACGATGTGAAGTTTGATTTTGCCGAGCTGTAGTTCGCGGTCAGTTTGTTGAGGGCGGCCTGCGCCGTCGCCAGATCCTGTGCGGCCTGCTGCCGAGCTTGGTTCAAGGCCTTCTGCGCATCGCTCGTCGTCGAAGCGGTGCGGTTGTAGTTGTTCTGCGCGCTGACGAGGTTGGCCTGCGCCTGCGCGAGCGCGGCCTCGAGGTCCGTGGTGTCGAGCTTCGCGAGGGGCTGGCCGGCCGTCACCTGCTGGCCCACGGACACGTAGATGTCCGAGATCTTGCCCGTGCTCTTGAAGGTCATCTTGGTCTGGTTCATCGCGGCGACCGATCCGGAGACCGCGACGCTCTGAATGACCGAGCCCTTCGTCACTGCTTGCGTGCGAAGCTCCGTCTTTGCGGCAGGGGCGTTCGCGCGTGACACAAAGACCGCGCCGCCCGCCATCAACCCGATCAGGGCGACGGCGAAGATCCGACCCGGCCACGTCATAAGGATTCCTCTGAATACGGTCATCGTTCTCTGCCCCCCTCGTGGATCAATGCTTTAGGTCGCGGCCTGCGAGCGCGTCGTGTGCGCCAGACGCGCCGTCACCACCGCCCCGAGCGCATACGCGAGAACGCCCACCACCGCGATAGCGCCCAGATATGGAAGCTGCCACGAAATATAGATAAGGGTGGCGCCTAAGAGGGCGATGAGAGGCGCCGGCACGCGCCCGTTGTAACGGCGCAGCCGAGGAACCCTGAAAAGAGCGTCTCCCAGGCGCCAGGAGGCCGCGGCGAACCCGACAAGGGCGACGAGCCCTGCCACGACGATGACCACGCTGAACGCGGCAAGGCCCACCTGGAGCGCGGCAGGCACCCCGACCAATCCGGCGCTACGAAGCGTCGCGACCGAGCCAAGGAAGACGATCCACGCGAGCGCCGCCGCGGACGCCCCGATGCCGAGTACGGCGAGTCCGCTCAAGAGGACACGGAGTTGCGACCGCCAGCCGCCGAGCGACGCGCGGTACGTGCTCACCACCTGCTCGCGCGCGAGGACGAGCGCGGCCGAGGTCGCGAGGAGGATGAGGAGATAGCCGGCCGTGTCGCGAGCCGTGTCGGTGAGCCCGCGCTGCACCGGGAGGATCGGCTGGAGCGCCGCCGGCAGATCGCGCTGCGCCTCGGTCACCGTCCGCGCGGGCGGTGGCGAGCTGCGCGCGTCGAAGAAGATGCGCCGGCCCGGTGACGCCGCTGCGAGCGACGACGCGAGAAGGATCGCGGAGATGCCGACCGCGAGCATCACCGCGCCGAGCACGATCGACGCATCCCGCTGTCTCATCTCGCGGTCCCCCGGAGGGGAGCCACGAGCGCGGCATGGGCCGCGATGAGGCTCGCGATCCCGACGAGGACGAGCGCGAGCACCGTCGCGCCATCGATGAAGAAGAACGCCTCCGCCGTGTCCGCCGAAGCCGCGGCCGTCACATTGTTGAGCGCGACCGCGAACTCGTCCCCGTGAGTGGCGAGCTGGTGGGCGAGAAACCCGAGCGAGGGAAGGGCGAGCGCGGCGGCGACGATCCATTCCCACGCCTTCGGCTTACCGCCCGCGACCTGGCGCATGACCGCGTCGCGGAACCCAAGTGGAAGGACCTGCGGCGGCACGCTCGCGAGGAGCTCGTGGGTGCGACGCTCGGCCGGCTCCAGATCCTCCGGCGCGAAGCGGTTCATGCGGTCCTCCCCTTGATCCGTGCTGCGATGCGCACCTTGAGGGCGGCCCTGGCGCGATGCAAATGGGTCTTCACCGTTCCAAGCGGAATGCCCAGCGCATCGGCCACCTCTTGATAGGAGAGCTGCTGCATGTGACGAAGCGTGAGCGCGGCGCGGTATGCCGGCGGGAGCTCTTCCATCGCCGCCACGACCTCCGCGAGCTCTTCACGGCGCACGGCCGTCGCCTCGGGTCCCTCCTCGATCTTCTCGGGATGCTCGGGCAGCTCGTCGACCGGTGTCTGGTGCGCGTGCCAGCGCTGGACGTGGTTGAGGCTCGCATTGGTCGTGATCCGGTAGAGCCACGGACCGAACGGAAGTGCGGGATCGTACTGGTGGAGCGCGCGATAGGCGCGAATGAAAGCCTCCTGTGCGCAGTCCTTCGCCGCGTCTGCGTCGGCGGTGATCCGGAGGGCGATGTTGAACACCCGGCCTCCGTATCGTTCGACCAAGGTCGCGTACGCGTCCGTATCACCGGCAAGACATGCCTTGACGACGTCCTGGTCGGTGTCGGTCAGAGAGCCTCCGCCGCTCCGTCCAGGAGGTCGGGTCGTTCGGACTACCCGCTCGGCCGTCGCGGTGTTTCGCGTATTCTCGGCCCGCTCCATGGACCTGACCTGGCTCGGTCACGCTTGTTTTCGCATGCGCGGGCGCGAAGGGGTCGTGCTCGCGGATCCGCCCGACCCCAAGTCTGGCCACGCCATAGCCAAGACCGACGCGGCCATCGTGACCATCTCGCACGAGCACCTCGGCCATTCGAGTCTCAAGTCGGTCGGCGGCGAGCCGGTGGTGCTGCGCGGCCCGGGAGAGTACGAGGTCCACGAGGTCCTGGTCACCGGCATCGGTACGTTCCACGACGATTCCAAGGGCTCCGTCCGGGGGCGGAACACCGTGTTCGCGATCCGGTTGGATGACCTCGTCATCTGCCACCTCGGCGATCTCGGCCACGAGCTTCCCGCCGGGGACCTCGAGCGCATCGGCGACGTGGACATCGTGCTCGTCCCGATCTCCGGCGGCGACGTGAACCTCACGGCAGCGAAGGCCGCGGAGGTCATCCACCAGCTCGAGCCGAAGGTCGTCGTGCCCATGTCGTACGACCCCGACGCGAAAAAGGACGCCCACGCCCCCTTCGACCGGCTGCTGCACGAGCTCGGCGTGAAGGAGTTGACGCCGGTACCCAAACTGTCGGTGACGCGCGGGTCGCTGCCGGAGAACGTCCAGGTGGTCGCTCTCGACTCGCGAGCGCGCTGAGGGAGGACACCGTGGGGACGTTGCGCTACCGCGCGGAGATAGGGTGGCTGCTACAGATCGCGATGCTCATCTTCGTCGTGACCGTACTGATCGGCATCGCCAACGGCACGAAGGTGTTCGGCACGCTCGAACGAAACGTCCTCCTCACACACGTTCACGCTGGAACGCTCGGGTGGATCACACTCGGTGTCGCCGCCGCGTGTCTTTGGATCTTCGGCGGCACCGGTTCGCGCAGAGCGAACGAGGGCATCGTTCGTGGCCTCGCTATCGCGCTCGTAGGAAGCATCCCTCTCTACGTCGTCGCGTTCTGGAGCGGGAGCTTCATCGCTCGCGCCGCCCTCAGCACCCCGGTATTCGCCGCCATCATCTTCCTTCTCGGCTGGTCGATCGGGGAGGCGCGGCGGATCGGCCTTGGACGTCTGAGCGTGCCTCAGCTCTCGGCGATCGCGGGTCTGGTCTCGCTGGTAATCGGGTCTTCGCTCGGGGTGTACGCGCAGTTCGCGTTCGCGAGGGGCGATCAGTTCGAACCGATGAACATCATCGGTGGCCACATCACGGCGCAGGTCGTCGGCTTCCTGCTGCTTCTCGGCATGGGACTCATCGAGTACTGGCACCGGCCGGTCCCGACGCCCGCGTCATGGGCAGGCCGCATCCAGGTGGGCCTTCTTTTCCTGGGCGCCCTGGCGATCGCCGTCGGCTTTGCGCTCGGTCAACCGCAGGCTGCCGGCGGCGCGGTCCTCCTCGAGGTCCCCGCGCTCGTGATCTTCCTCGTCCGGGTCGGCTGGTCGGCGGTGCGCTCGAGCTGGACACGCGCCGGCAGCTCGCGTCATGCCGCGGCCGCGGTGCCGTTCCTTGTGCTCAACGTCGGCTCGATCATTTACCTGATCCTCGCCCTCTTCGTGCTGAACATCTATAAGGACTTCAGCGAGGTGCCGTCGTCGGTGGCGGTGACCCTCGACCACGCGCTCTTCGTCGGGGTGATGACCAACCTGAACTTCGCGCTCCTCATCGCGTTCACCGCCGACCGCCCGGCCGTACTCCCGTGGGCAGACAACGTGGTGTTTTGGGGCCTGAATGCCGGCGTGGCGGCGTTCATTGTCGTGCTGCTCGCGAACATCACGTTCTTCGAGCGGTTCACTGCCCCGGTCATGGGCCTCGCGATCCTTCTGGGGCTCGTCACGTTCACTCTTCGGTTGTGGGCCCGGTCGTCGCTGGCGCCTGTCCCAACGGCCGCGTGAGCCATCGCGGGCGCCGAGCCAGAGCGAGCTCTCCAGCGGAGGATCGCCTGAAGGTGCCCGTCGGCTATACTTTTATTACGTCGCGCCAAAAGCGCGGCGACTTTTTCTGTTCGGAGAGGTTCAGAGTCCGTGTACGCGGTCGTCCGTAGCGGCACCCGTAGCTACCGGGTCGAAGAGGGAGCCACGATCACCGTCGATCGCCGCGCCGGCGACGCCGGCGACGCGGTCATCCTCGACCAGGTCCTGCTGTTCGCCGACGGCGTTCGCGTGCGTGCCGGGACCCCATTCGTGACTGACGCCATCGTCACGGCCCAGATCGTCGGGCATGGAAGAGGTCCCAAGATCCGCGTGTTCAAGTACAAGAACAAGACGCGGTCACGAAAGACCCGCGGTCACCGGCAGGACGAAACGACCCTGCGAATCACGAAGATCGAGGCTTAAGGAAATGGCACACAAGAAAGGCGCGGGTTCCACCCGCAACGGACGAGACAGCGCCGGGCAGCGGCTCGGCGTCAAGGAATACGCGGGCGCCCGCGTCGAGGCGGGCGCGATCATCGTCCGTCAGCGCGGGACAAAGGTCCTCCCCGGCAGCAACGTCGGCGTCGGCAAGGACCACACCCTCTTCGCGCTCATCGCGGGGACCGTGGAATTCAAAGCAGCACGAGACGACCGCCGGCGCGTGAGCGTCGTCGCGGTATAGAGGTCAGTCCATGAAAGAAAAGATTCACCCCAAGTACATGCAGGCGAAGATCATGTGCGCCTGCGGTCGCAGCTACACGACCGGGTCGACGAAGCCAGAGCTCCACGTGGAGGTCTGTGCCGGCTGCCATCCGTTCTACACGGGGACGCAGCACATTCTCGACATCCAGGGTCGCGTGGAGCGGTTCACCAAGCGGTACGCGAAGAAAGCGGCCGACGCACCCGCCTCCGCGGAGGCCGCCCCGCACCGTTAGGTGCCGACCGCCCGCGGCCCCGCATGACCGACAAGAAGCAGCCCGCCCTGTACGGGGGTCAGGCCGTCATCGAAGGCGTGATGATCCGCGGCCGCCGCACGGTCGCGCTCGCATGCCGCAAGCCGAACGGCGACATCTACCGCTACCGCGAGCCGCTGCGCTCTCCGCTCGTCCGATCGCGGATCGCGCGGCTTCCGTTCGTGCGCGGCGTCGTCGTGCTCTGGGAGTCTCTGGATTACGGGATCCGGATGCTCATGCGCTCGGCCGACGTTCAGCTCGAGCAAGAGGAGCACCTCGGCAAGGGTGGGAACACGCTCATCATGGGCGTGGCCCTCGGGGGCGCGCTCCTCCTATTCATCGGCGTGCCCTACCTCGCCACCAGCCTCGCGCGGGCCGTGATCCCGAGCTCGGTCGTCCTCAACGTGACCGAGGGTCTGATCCGGCTCGCGCTGCTCCTCGGGTACCTCGTCGCGATCTCGTTCCTGCCCGACGTGCGCCGCGTGTTCGCGTATCACGGCGCGGAGCACATGACGATCCACGCGTTCGAGCACGGCGATCCGCTCACGCCCGCGCGCATCGAGCCCTATCCGACGGCGCACCCGCGCTGCGGCACGGCGTTCCTGCTGCTCGTGGTCGTCGTGTCGATCGTGATCTTCGCGTTCTTGCCCCGCGTGAACCTGCTCGTCGATCTCATCGTGCGCCTAGCGCTCGTGATCCCGGTCGCGTCGATCTCGTATGAGGCGCTGCGCCTCGGCGCGGCGCACGAGCGCTCGCCCGTCATGCGCCTGCTCGTCGCGCCGGGACTCCTGCTGCAGGGCATCACCACGCGGCGGCCGGACGCCGGGATGATCGAGGTGGCTGTCGCGTCGCTCGAGGAGGCGATCGCCGGCGACCGCGAGGCCGAGGCCGCGGCATGACCGACGTGCTCACACCTGGACTTCGCCGTCGGCTCGAGGGCGTCGAGGGCCGCTACGAGGAGCTCGAACGCGCCGTGAGCGCGCCGGAGACCACCTCAGACCGCAATCGCATCCGCGAGGTCGGCCAGGAGCTGTCGTCGCTCGCCCCGATCGTCGAGACCATCCGCTCGCTTCGCGATGTCGAGAAGCGGGTCGCGGAGGCGCAGCAGCTGTCCGAAGGTGATGACACCGACATGCGCGATCTCGCGATCCAGGAGGTCGCCGAGCTCACGGCCAAAATGACAGAGCTCACGACGCGTCTTCGCGCGCAGCTCGTGCCGCGCGATCCGCTCGACGAAAAGAACGTCATCGTCGAGATCCGCGCGGGCGAAGGTGGTGAAGAGGCTGCGCTATTCGCCGGCGATCTCTACAAGATGTATCTCCGTTACGCAGAGCGCCATCGTTGGAGGACCGAGGAGCTGTCGGCAAGTCGATCAGATAAGGGCGGCTTCAAAGAGGTCATCTTCAAGGTCGCTGGCAGAGGTGCGTACTCGAAGCTGAAGTTCGAGTCTGGCGTCCATCGGGTTCAGCGCGTACCGGCGACCGAGGCACAAGGGCGCATCCACACGTCGACCGCGACGGTTGCGGTGCTGCCGGAGGCTGAAGAGACCGACCTCGTCATCAACGACGACGATCTCAAGATCGATGTCTACCGCGCCGGCGGCAAGGGCGGGCAGGGCGTGAACACGACTGACTCCGCGGTGCGGATCACGCATCTGCCGACGGGCGAGATCGTCACCTGCCAGGACGAGCGGAGTCAGCTGAAGAACAAGGCGAAGGCCATGGCGGTACTCCGCTCGCGGCTCCTCGCGCGGGCGGCCGACGAGCGCGCGGCCCGCGAGTCGTCCGCGCGTAACGCCCAGATCGGACGGGGTGAGCGCTCGGAGAAGATGCGCACCTACAACTTCCCGCAGGACCGTCTCACCGACCGGCGTCTTGGGTACAACCTCTCAAATCTCGACCGTCGCATGGACGGCGACATCGACGATCTCGTCGAGGCGCTGTCCGAGCAGGACGAGGCCGACCGAATGTCGCGCCTTGAAGAGGACGGCGATTGAAGGGATGAGCGGGACGCTCCGAGTCGTGACGATCGTGAACGCGCTGATCTATTTCGGGGCCGCGACCTATCACTCGGGCGTGCTGGTCGCGGCGGGGGCGCTCGCGCCGGCCAGCATCGCGGAAGCCCTGCTCGGTCTTGTTCTCGTGGTGGCTCTCGTCGGCTGGTTATCGCCGCGGATCGCGTACGTGATCGTCCCCGCTGGAACGATCTTCGGACTCACGATCGTCGTCTTGCGAGGTCTTCTGGGCGTGGACCTCTGGATCCATGTGGTCATGCTCGCCGGCCTGGCTGTCGGGTTCGCCCTCCTTTTGACTCGCCGCACGGCGTGATCGACCTCGCGATTCGCGGCGGCACCGTCGTGACGCCCGAGGGTGAGCGCCGCGCGGACCTCGCGATCGATGGCGAGCGGATCAGCGCGATCGGCAATGTCGGTGCAGGCTCGCGCGAGATCGACGCTCGCGGCAAGCTCGTGATCCCCGGATGCGTCGACCTGCACACGCACCTCGCGTCGACGCCAACGTTCACGCCGCTCGACGATTTCGCGCGTGGCACGCGCGCGGCGATCGCCGGGGGCGTGACGACGGTCGTGTCGATGGTCTACCAGGAGGACGGTTCGCTCAGGCGCGGCATCGAACGCGGCATGCGCGACGGTGCACGTTCCCTCGCCGACTTCGCCTTCCACGTCGTCGTGACTGATCCGAGCGAGGCCGCGCGCGCGGAAATACCCGGCCTCCTACGGGACGGCCACGCTGGACTCAAGGTCTTCATGGTCTCGCCGCGGTTCGTGGAGCGGCGCGACGATTACCGCCTGCTGCTCCGAGCGGCCGCTGAGGCGGGAGCGGTCCTCGCGATCCATGCCGAGGACCACGAGATCGTGGCCGCACGCACCGCCGAGCTGCACGCGTCCGGTCGCACCGGTGTCGAGCACTTCCCCGAAAGTCGCCCCGTCGCAGCCGAGGTGAAGGCCGTCGCCGAAGCGGTTCAGCTCGCTGCGGCGACGAATGCGGCGATCTATCTCGTCCATCTGAGCTCGCGCGCCGCTCTCGCCGCCCTTCGCGAGGGCAAGCGACGCGCGCGCGTGTTCGGCGAGACGCGCCCGCTGTACCTGTACCTCACGCGCGCGCAATTCGAACGTCCCGATGCCGCGCTATGGGTCGGCCAGCCGCCGCTCCGCGACGCCGATGATGTCGATGCGGTCTGGGCTGCGCTTGCCGATGGGACGCTCGACACCGTCGGCACCGATCACATCCCGCACACGAGGGCCGCGAAGCTCGCGGTGGGTCTCACGTTCGACAAGATCCCGCCGGGCGTTTCAAACCTGGAGACCCTTCTCCCGATGCTCTATTCGGAAGGAGTGCGCAAACGCCGTCTCACTCTCGCTCGCCTCGCCGAGGTCCTCGCGACGGCGCCAGCGCGCATCGCCGGGATGTACCCGCGCAAAGGTGTCCTCGCGGTCGGTTCGGACGCCGATGTCGTCGTGTTCGACCCCGACGCGCGCCGCACGATCCGCGCGGCCGACCTGCACTCGGCGTGCGACTACGACCCGTACGAAGGATGGGACGTGACCGGTTGGCCCGAGGTCGTGCTCCTGCGTGGAGAGGTCGCGTTCGAGCGTGGAACAACGCGAGCGCAACCCGGTCGCGGCCGTTTCGTGCCGCGGTCCGCGCTGAAGTGGTAGAAGAAGGACGTGGAAAGGCTCCGGTACGACGAGGACAAAGCGTTCTGGCTCGCGGACGACGCGGCGACCGTCGCGCGAATCGTGCGCACCATGCCCGTCGATCGCCTTCGCGCCACGAAGTTCGACGAGTGGACCGCCATGGAGATCATCGGCCACGTGGCCGACGCGGCCGAGATCTTCGCCGACCGCGTGCAGCGGTGCATCGATGAGGATCGGCCGGCGGTCGCGTCGTACGACCAGGACGCGATCGCTGCCGAGCGGCGGAATAATGAGCGCGACCCGATGGAGCTCTCGCAGCGGCTCTCCGCCGCGCACTCGCGGATCATCCACCTGCTCCAGCTGCCCGGCGCGGCCATGCGCCCGGGCACGCACAGCGACTGGGGCGAGGTCGACGCCGGCCATTTCGCCTCCTACCAGGCCGACCATTCCCACGGCCATACAGGCGAGCTGGCGAAGGCTTTTCCGCCTACCTTCTAAACGGCGGCCCTAGGAACTCAACTCCTAGTCATGGCGTAATACATGTGTGCCGACCCTGCGAGAACAGGCGCTTGCGCCGCTCTCGCGCGCCGACGCCGAACGACTCCTGCCGTTGCTTTCGAGCGGACGCCAGACGCTCGAGCGTCGGGTCCTGCGTGCGCGGTGTCTCAAGTACTTCGAGTCGTTCGATCTCGCGTGGGCCGAGCTGAATGAAGTCC
>DASWCR010000024.1:0-5452 GCA_036389995.1 Candidatus Limnocylindria bacterium
AGCAGCACGGGGTCCAGCTGCCCCGAGGGTAGGTCCGCGCCGCCCCAGCGGTAGCCCCACGCGCCCAGCGCTTCCACTACCGGTCGCAGCTCTTCGCCGGCCGAGGTCAGGTGATAGCTGAAGCCGCGTCCTCGCTCCGCGGGTCGTCGCTCGATGACGCCGGCGCTCGTGAGCGATGCGAGGCGCTGCGTCAAGAGGTTGCGCGAGATCCGCGGAAGTCCGAGCTGGATCTCGCTGAAACGATGGCTCCCATTCAGGAGCTCGCGCAGGATGAGCGGCGTCCAGCGCTCGGCGAAGATCTCCGCGCCACGGGACACCGGGCAGAACTGACCGTACTGCGGCACCCGCCCAGTCAACGCCTCACCTCGCCAGCCCGCAAGTTCATTTTTTGGGCTTTCGCCGTTCGGGCGCGGCGGCGATCGTTCCGGAGGGCCCGAAAGGCACCTGGGAGGTACGGAAATGAAGACACGATTCGTGCTGGCGCTTCTCATCGTCGTAGCGGCCGTCGCCGCGTACGGCGGGACGGTCCTCGCGACGTCCCAGCGTGGCATCACCAGCACGGTCTTCGCCATCGGGCAGTTCCACGAGATCGACGCGAAGACACTCTCGAGCAAATGGCAGGCCCGGGTCGACACCAAGGGCGAGTCCGATGTGTGGATGTTGGAGAACAGGATCGCGCCTGGCGGTTCTTTTGGCTGGCACTCGCACCCGGGGCCGAGTTTCGTGGTCGTCAAGACGGGCGCGCTGACCTTGTACCGCGCGGATGATCCGAGCTGCACGGGCGAAGTCGTCGAGGCAGGGTCTGGTTTCGTCGATAACGGCGGCGATATTCACCTCGTCCGCAACGAAGGAAGCGTCGAAACGGTCGTGTATGTCATGTCGCTCGTTCCGCGAGGCGCCGCCCGCCGGATCGACGAGGCGCAACCCAGCAACTGCGCGGTTCAATAGCACCGAGTCCGAGCCACCAGGAGGGCGGTACGGCCCGTCCTCCTGGTGATCAGCCGCCTTTGGCTGTGGAGACCCGATTCATGAAGACCTCCTCGCGTTCGGTGAACAACGGGCCGAGGGTGGCGCGATATTTCTGCGCCACCGCTGATGCGGGATCGGCGACGACGGCGGAATTGATCCGCTCGTAGGCCCCGCGGTCGTCGTACTCCCAGATGGCGACGACCCTGCCGTCCTCCGTCTCCCAACGCCCCTCGAGCCGGGCACCGTGGCGCTCCTGGATCGGGAGAAGATGGTCGCGGAAGAATTCGTGGAAGGCGGCGAGGTTTTCCGGAACTGCCTTGTAGATGCGGAGCCGGTAGATCACCAGGGCTCAGTCCGGCTCGAGGACCTCAGTCGCGGCCTGGTACGTACCGAGCTGCTGGATCCACTCGCAGCACGTGCGCATCAGCGCGAGGGCTTCTTTGGCCGGCCACGCTGTCGGGTCGCCCTCGAAGTCGAGGTAGAAAACGTAATCCCAGGGCGCCGAGCGGCTCGGCCGTGACTCAATCTTGCTGAGCTGGAGCCAGGCGGTCGCGAACGGTTGGAGCGAGCGCACCAGCGCGCCAGGCAGGTTCGCGGTCTTGTACACAAGGCTCGTCTTGGTGGGACCTTTGCGGAGCGCCGCCGGGATCAGGCCGGCCACCTCGCGATCCGCCTGCGACGCCACCGCGAAGAAACGCGTGAAGTTGTCGGTCGAAGTCTCGATCGAATCCTCGAGCACGTCGAGTCCGTAGCGCTCGGCGGCGCGCCGGCTCGCAACGGCCGCGACAGACGGGTCCTTTGCCTCGGCGACTTCAGCCGCCGCGCCGGCGGTGTCGAAGGCGACCTCGGGCTGAATACGGTGCGTGCGCAAGAATTCTTCGACCTGCGCGAGCGCCTGCGGGTGTGACCGCGCGACGCGGATACCGTCCAGGCTCGAGCCGCGCACACCAAGCAGGCAATGGCGGACGCGAACGATGACCTCCGCGATGACCTTTGCCCCGGTGTGCTGGCGCAACAGGTCGTAGACATCGGCGACCGAGCCCGCGTGAGTGTTCTCAACGGGCACGACGGCGGCGTCGACCTCATGCGCCTCGAGCGCCGCGAAGACTTCGGCGAACGTGCGGCGCGGCCCCAGGCTCGCTCCCGGAAACAGCGCCGCCGCGGCCGCCTCGGAGAACGCGCCGGCCAGACCCTGGTAGGCGATGGTGGTCAGCGATACACCGCCGTGCGCCACTCGGGGTGCGCTTTGTCGTCGCCGTGGGCGATCCCGAAGTAGACCTCACCGATCTTCTTCGCCACGGGCCCGATCTGCCCGTCGCCCACGACGCGCCCGTCGATCTTCACGCACGGCGCGACCTGCGCACCGGTGCCGCAGAAGAAGACCTCGTCAGCCACGTACAGCTCGGTGCGATCGATCTGCCGCTCCCCAACGAGGATCCCGAGCTCGGCCGCGATCTGGAGGATCGAGTCGCGTGTGATGCCCTCGAGGATGTCGTCGGTCACCGGTGGCGTGATCAGCGCGCCATCGCGGACCATGAAGATGTTCGCGCCGCCGCCCTCGGAGACGTGCCCGTCGGCGGTGAGGAAGATCGCCTCATCGGCCTCGAAGTCGTGCGCCTCGTCCACCGCGAGCGCGGTGTTGATGTACGCGCCGGTCAGCTTGCCGCGCGCCGGGATCGCGTCGTCGGACGTGCGGCGCCAGCTCGCGGTCCGCGCGGCGAGCCCTCCGGTGGGCAGATACGCGCCGAGCGGGAATGCGTACATCCCGAAGCCGTCGCGCAATCCCTGGAGCGCGACCTTCACCGAACGTGCCGCCTTGAACGCGAGCGGCCGAACGTACACGTCGCTCTTGAAGCCGTTCTTTCGGAGGAGCTCGAGCGCCATCTCGCTGAGCGCGTCGGGATCACCTGGGAGCGTGATGCGCATGATCCGCACGGAACCGGCCATGCGCTCGAAGTGCTCGCGCAGCCGGAACACGTAGAGCTGCTCCTTCGCCGGATTCCAGTAGGCGCGAATCCCTTCGAAGACGCCGGTCCCGTACTGGAGCGCGTGCGTCGCGATCGAGACTTTCGCGTCGGCCAGGGGCGTGAACTTTCCATCGAGATACGCAACGCCGGTCTCGGCGATCTCCTGTCCGACCGCCGCGACCTCGTTCAGCCGTTGCTGGACCGTGCTCGCCATGTCGTACCTCCTGGAAATCAGAAGACCTCCCGATCTCGGGAGGCCTTCACGCTGCCGGGCGCACGAGAACGGAAACGCTAGGCGCTGGCTCTGTGGCAGTCAAGGTCACACGCGTCCGATCACTTCTTCGCGCTGCCACACGCGCCGCGCGAGTTCGAGCGCGAGCACGTCCAACACGACGAGCCCCGCGCCGAGCGCAAGGAGCGGCCAGCCCTCGCCAAGCTGCGACGCGACGAATCCCACGCCGGCGAACACCACCGCGGAGAGGGCGATCACGAGTCCCGCGATCTGCTGCGCGGCGCGACTCGTCTTTACCCGCGCGGCGACGATCATCGTGATGCTTCCTGTGGTGACCAGGTACAAGAGCGACAGCACGAGGAGCGCGTAGAGGAGTTCTGGCGTGAGCGCGTGTGCGACCCGATCCGCACCGTAGCGGTATGCGGCCAGCGCGTACCCCGCGGCGAGGGTAACGACAACCGCGACCATCACCGGCACGACCATGCCGACGAGCTTCCCCAGGACGATGTCGAAGTCGCGGATGGGCGCGGCGAGGAGGGGAACGAGTGTCCCGTTCTCCTTCTCGGCGGAGAAGGTTGCGGCGATGAGAGCTACGCCCGAGAGCGCGGGGAAGAACACGCTTTGCAGCGCGAGCCCGATGAGCGTCGCGTCGCCCTGCGGTCCCGACGCGATGCCGCGATTCGAGATGACGAAGAACAGCGGGATCACGATGAACACGCCAGTTCGGAGGAGCGATGCGCGATCGAGGAAGACTTCCCAGCGGATCTCGCGCCAGGCGATCAGCCACCACTTCATCGGCGCGCCTCCGCCAGGATGCTGAGGTACGCGTCCTCGAGCGAACGCTCCTCAGCGGCCAGCGTTATGACGTGGACCCCCGCCTCGAGCAGCGCACGCAGCGCGGCGGGATTCATGGCGATCGGATCGTCGACCGCGAACCGCAGGGCGGTCAATCCATCTCGGGCGCTCGCGCTCTCGGCCGCGATGCCGGCGCGAGCCAGCGCGTCGCGCGCGGTCGTCGCATCTCCCGCGAACGACACGGTGTAGGTCGGCCGCCCGGCGGCGCGGATGTCGGCCGTCGCGCCGGTCCGCAGGACCTTCCCCTTGTAGAGAACGACGAGGCGGTCAGCGATACGCTGCGCTTCGTCGAGATCGTGTGTCGTAAGCAGGATCGCGCGGTGCCGCGCGCGGAGCGAGATGATGAACGCGCGCAGCATCTGGGACATCTCGGGGTCGAGCGCGGTCCCGGGCTCGTCGAGCAGCAGGACCGGCGGATCGTGTACGAGGGCCCGTGCGATCGCGACCTTCTGGCGCATACCGCGCGAGAACGTCGCGAGCTTGCGATTGAAGACGTCGTCGAGCCCGAGGAGCTTCGCGAGCTCCGCGGCCCGAACGTCCGGGTGCGCGACGTCGTAGAGCCGCGCGAAGAAGCCGAGATAGGCCCGGAGCGGCATCCGCTCGTAGAGCGATGGCTGATCGGTGACGAAGCCACACCGCGCGCGCACCGCGTTCGCGTTCTTTTGGACTGAAATACCGTCGACCAGGACCTCGCCTTGGCTCGGCGCGAGGATCCCGCCGATGATCCGGCTCGCGGTCGTCTTTCCTGCGCCGTTCGGGCCGAGGAGCGCGACGATCTCACCCGGGTGCACCTCGAACGACACGTCGTCGAGAGCCATGGTCCCGTCGAAGCGGCGCGTGAGGTGCCGCACGTCGATCACCCTTCGAGCATACGAGCGTTATGAGCTAGCTTTTGTCGAGGTGGACGTCGTTCTTTCGCTGCACGGGCGCGCGGCCACGGCGCTCGTCCTCTATTACACCGCGGTGGGTCTCTGGGGCCTCTACCTCGGCATCCGCAACTCGGGTCCCAGCCCCGGCTTTCGTGGGGCCATCGCGATCGCGGTGATCGCGTCGGTCGTGCAGGGCGTGCTCGGGTTCCTGGTATTCGTCCTCGGGAATCCCCCGCGCGACCTTCTGCACGTCCTTTACGGCTTCGCGCTCGCGCTGGCCATGCCGCTTGCGGCATCGCTGGTCCGCGACCGCGCTCCGCGCGGCCAGTCCGTCGCGCTCGGCTTTGCGGCGCTTTTCACCGCGGGACTCGCGATCCGGGGCATCATCACGGCATGACCACCGACGTCGCGCCCGCGATCGACGAGCACCCGGACGCGTCACCGGCGGCGCTGCAGGCGCTGCGTGGCGACTTCCTGTACTTCAACGTCGCCGGCTCGGGCCCCACGTTCCCGATCGCGCAACGGTCCGCGGAGCGGTTCCGCACCTGGCTCAACGAGGT
>DASWCR010000025.1:0-3675 GCA_036389995.1 Candidatus Limnocylindria bacterium
TTCGCGAACGATTCGGCGCGAAATACGACGAGTACGCACGGGCCGTCGGGATGCTTGTGCCCTTGCTTTAGCCTTGCGCGCAGCGCGCGTTGGAGGAGGGACACATGAACTGGATAGCGATCATCGTCGCAACCGCCGCCGCAATGGTCATCGGCTTTCTCTGGTACGGGCCGGTCTTTGGCAAGGCGTGGATGGCGCTCTCTGGTCGAGGCATGGGTGAAGGCTCGTCGGCCGGTCCGCTCTACGCGCTCACCGCGCTCGCGGCATTCATCGAAGCCATCGCGCTCAACTGGTTCATCAACGAGACCGGCTGGACCACAGGGTCGGGCGGGGCGCTCATCGGCCTCTACGCTGGCCTCGGATTCATCGCGACCGCGTTCTTTTCGCAGGTGCTCTTCGCCGGAAGGCCGCGCCTTTACGCGATCGACGCCGGTTATCAGGTCTTCCAGGCCATCGTGATGGGGGCGATCATCGGGTTCCTCGGCGGCGGGAGACTCTAGGCCACCGAAGAAGCCTCCCGCGCGAAACTTCGGGCTTGCTCGGTCGGGTAAGGTGTCCGAAGGCATCGCGCGGGAGGCACCTCGGGCGTGGAGGCGACGCAAGACCGGCTCCTCGATCTTTCGCTGCGGCTTTTCCGGCCAGACTGGCCATGGCCGTTGCGGTACGGCCTCGCCGTCCTTTTCACCCTGGCGATCGCCGGGCTGAAGCTCGCGATCCCCGCGTTCGGATCTCCTGGGCCCGACCTCTTCCTCACGATCCCCGTCGCCGCGAGCGCCGTCCTCGCCGGGTTCGGTCCCGCGCTCCTCGCCACGATCGGGACGACGCTCATCGCCGCTTACTTCACTCCGCCCGCCGGCTTCGCCATCTCCCTGAACACCAACGGACTCGACGTGATCGGCTTTTTCTTCGAAGGGCTGGTCGTCGCGATCCTTGGCGCGGTGGTGCGTGCCGCTTTCGGGCGAACCGCGGAGAGCCTTCGCCGTCGCGAGCAGCTCGAGCAGGAGCGCAGTGCGCTCATCGCCACCGTGAATCACGAGATCCGCAACCCGCTCGCGTCGCTCTCCGGCTACCTCCAGCTGGCGTCGCGTTACGCCCGACGCGAGGATATGCGTGAGCGGGTCTTGCCGGCGATCGATGAGGCCGAGCGACAGGTCGGCCGCCTCATCAGGCTCGCGGATGACCTGCAGGTCATCTCGGGTCCGAGCGCCGTCTTTCGTATGGAGCTCGAGCCATTCGATCTCGCTCTCGCCGCGCACTCGGCCGCGCGACGCGTCGAGGCGCTCGATCCGGCGCGCAAGGTCACCGTGAGCGCGCCGCCCGTGCCGCTCATGGCACGGGCCGATCCCGCACGCCTCGACCAGATCCTCGACAACCTTTTGAAGAACGCGGTGGCCTACAGCCCGCGCGAGACCCCGATCGAGATATCGGCGAGCGCCGAGGCCGATAACGCTCTCATTCGTGTGCGCGACCATGGCGCGGGGATCGATCCCGCCGACCGCGAGCGGATCTTCGAACGCTTCGCGCGTGGCGCGGCCGTCGCGAGTCAGCCCGGCATGGGCATCGGTCTTTACGTCAGCAGGGCGATCGCGATGCGGATGGGCGGCCGTCTCTTCATCGAGGAGAGCTCGAGCCAGGGAACGGTATTCGCCGTCGAGATTCCGCTAGCGGTCGCCGAGGCAGACCTCGCTCCGGACCTCGAGACATCGCCGACTAACGCGACGGTCTAAACGCGTACCGCCGACGCACCCGCGGGCGCCGCGACGGAGTCGGGATGGAAGATGGACGCGAGCAACTCCGCGCCATCCACGAGACGAGGGCCGGGCCGGCTGAAGTACGCGGCTCCGTCCACGCCGACGATCCGCGCACCGCGGATGGGACCGAGCGCTCCAGCCTCGCGCGCGGCACGCGGTGCGTCCCAGCCGCACGGCATCGCGATCACGATCTCGGGGCGGGCCGCGATTACGTCGTCCCAGCGGATCTCGCGCGAGCGCGCGCCTGCGCTGCCGAGGACGTCCTCCCCGCCCGCGATCCGCACCTGCTCCGGCACCCAGTGACCGGCGTTGAACAACGGGTCGAGCCACTCGAGGCACGCGACCCGAGGACGCGTCTGGCCTGCGACACGCTCGGCGACTGACGCCAGACGAGCACGGAGTCCGGCCACGACACGTTCCGCTTCGGCTTTACGATCGAGCGCCACTCCGACCCGGCGGATGTCCGCGAACACCCCTTCGATGTTCGACGCGTCGAGTGGCACGACTACCGGCTCGTGTTCGAGCTTCGTTGGGATGCGATCGAGCGTGACCGCGCAAACAGCGCAGAGTGTCTGGCCGAGGATGACGTCGGGGCGCGCCTCGCGCAGCCCCTGCTCGTCAAGATGGAAAGTGCTCTCGCCGCGGCCGCCCGCTTCGCGGACGTGAGCGTCGATCTCGCGTGCGCTCGCGCCCGCCGGAATAGTCGATCGCGTGACGCGAGGGAGCGCGAGGGCACTCGGCGGGAAGTCGTCGTCGTGCGTGACCGCGACAAGCCGATCGGTTGCGCCGAGCGCCCAGACCATCTCTGTGGCGGCCGGTACGAGAGAGACGATGCGCATCGTCGATAGGGTATGCCCGTGGACGACGCCGTAATTCGCGAGGTCGCGAGCGAGACCGTGAGGATCTGGCCGGACCTCGCGCACGGGACCCGGATCGCGCGACCGAAGGCCTGGGGCGCACTCGCCGGCCACGGCGTCGCCACATTGCGCGCGCGACTCGGCCGTCGGCTGACTGACGCGGAGCGCCGTGCACTCTGGACGGCACTCTGGCGCGAGGCGGAACGAGCGCCCTAGGCTTCCGGTGCGCGGCCGATTCCAGGGCGGGAGGACCGCGGTCGATGGCGCCGCACGGCCTGATCCTCACGATCACAATCGCGCTGGGCGCGGCGTTTCTCGGCGGCTTCGTAGCCGCCCGCTTGCGGCTTCCCCCGATCGTCGGCTACCTCGCGGCCGGCATCGCCGTCAGCCCGTTCACGCCCGGCCTCAGTGCGGACCCCGCGATTGCGAACGAGCTCGCAGAGGTCGGCGTGAGCCTCCTCATGTTCGGCGTCGGCGTTCACTTCTCGCTCGACGACCTCTGGGCCGTCCGCTGGGTCGCAATACCTGGCGCGCTCGGCCAGATCGTCATCGCGACCGCGGTGACCGCCCTCGTCGTTCCCCTCTGGGGCTGGACCTACGCGCAGGGGATCGTGTTCGGTCTCGCGATCGCGATCTCGAGCACCGTCGTGCTGATCCGGACGCTCACCGACGCCGGACTCCTCGAATCGGCGCACGGGAAGATCGCGGTGGGCTGGGTCGTGGTCGAGGACCTCGGGATCGTCGTCGTGCTCGTCCTCTTACCGCCGCTGGCTCCGGTCCTGGGCGGGACCGCGGGTGCCAGCGGGGACGACCTTGTGCTCCGGTTCGCCGTTACGCTCGCGAAGGTCGCCCTCTTCGGCGTCCTCATGATCGCGGTCGGCACGCGCGTGATCCCGTGGCTTCTCGAGCAGGTCGCGCGGACCGGCCACCGCGAGCTCTTCACGCTTGCGGTCCTCGTCGTGGCGCTCGGCGTCGCGGTGGTGGCCGCGTTCGCGTTCGAGGTCTCGCTCGCGCTCGGCGCGTTCCTCGCGGGCGTCGCGATCAGCGAATCCGACCTCAGCCATCAG
>DASWCR010000026.1:0-19754 GCA_036389995.1 Candidatus Limnocylindria bacterium
CCTCGTGCCGAAGCCCGCCGGGCTGACGTTCGAGCAGGCAGCGGCCGTCCCGATGGCGGCGAGCACGGCCCTGCAGGGCCTTCGCGACAAGGGGCAGATCAAGCCCAGCCAGAGAGTCCTGATCAATGGCGCGTCGGGAGGTGTGGGCACGTTCGCCGTGCAGATCGCCAAGGCGTTCGGAGCGCACGTCACCGCTGTGTGCAGCACCAGGAACGTGGACCAGGCCCGGTCGCTCGGCGCGGACGAGGTCATCGACTACACGCGGGAGGACTTCACGCGAGGTGGGCGCAAGTACGACGTCATCCTCGATGTCGCGTCGAGTGGCTCGTTGTCATCTCGCAGGCGGGTATTGGAACCCGATGGGATCCTCGTGGGCGTTGGGGCAGCGGACGGTGGACGGATGACATCGATCGTGGCTGGGCTTCTCGAGACGGCCGTCCTCTCGCGTTTCGGGAACCAGAAGATGCCGTTCTTTCTCGCAAAGAACAGCAAGGACGACCTCATTGTGCTCAAGGAGCTGATCGAAGCCGGGAAGGTCAGACCGGTCATCGACCGAACGTATCCGTTGAACCAAACCGCGGAAGCTATTCGCTATCTGGAAGCGGGACACGCCCGGGCTAAGGTCGTCATCACCGTGTGAGGCCCGCCTGGCCGACGATCCACGCGATCGTGTCGGCGATCACGCTCGCGCTGTTCGGCTCGTTGTGCGTTTCGTGATGCAGCCTCTCGTAGACGCGACGCGTCACGTTCGCACGGCCCTCCAGTGATCGGCTGGCCCACTCGGGCACGATCGGATCGTCGGCGCCATGCACTACGTATGTAGCGACGGATAGCTGCGCACCACCTGCGAGCGCGCTCTTGACACGGTCCTGCTCGCGGAACAGCGAAACGCCGAGCCGCGTGGTCGTTCGATGCACAGCGAGCGGGTCCGCCAGATATGCGGCTTCGACGGCCGGATCGCTAGAGAGCCCGCCCTTCGGGAACGTATTCGCGACCGCGAAGCGCGGCATGATGCCACCGAGAATGTCCGCGAGCCTGCGCTTCCACACGGGCACCGTCGCATCGATCGCAGGCGCCGAAAGAACGAGAAGGTCGGGTAACGGGCGTGGCGGATCCGCGAGCACGTACCCCAGAGCGATGAGCCCGCCCATCGAGTGCCCGTACAGCACCACCGGAAGTCCGTTGGCTGCGGACCGAACCTCGGCGAGCCGGTCTTCGACGTCGTCGTGATACTGCGACCAGCGATCGACGTAGGCGCGGTGACCACCCGACCCACCGAAGCCACGTTGGTCATAGGCGTGCGCTGTGATCCCTGCCCTCGCGAGCTGCGCCGCGACATGCCGGTAACGGCCCGCGTGCTCCGCGATGCCGTGGACGAGGAGCAGATGCGCCCGTGGTGTGCCCCCGGCCGGCCAGAGGTAGGTGCGCAGATCGAGGCCGTCGCGTGCGCGCACGACGCTGCCGCGGTTCCCCTCCACAGTTAGCGTCTTTCCTCGGTCGCTCGTCGCGCGGCGTCGCGCAGCTGCTGCGGAACGTCGGCTTCGTGATAGCGCCGCTCGGTCTGCTCGATCCCGTCGAGGAATCGCTGATAGATGATCGCGAGCCGCAGCGTGGCGATCGGTTCGATGAGCGCGACGGCTCTTGCCGCATCGCTGCCTGGAGCGTGGGCGGTCCACTGCTCGATCCAGCGAGCCCGAGCGGCGGGACGATGCTCGGCGTCCAGGTTTCTGTCGAAGGGCGGAAGGTCGAGCAACGGATTGCCAATGCCACAGTCGCCCCAGTCGAAGATGACCGGACCGGTCTCGGTCCAGCGCACGTTCCCAGTGTGGAAGTCGCCGTGGACGAACGTGTCGGGGACCCCGCATTCAGCGAGTGCGCGGAATCGATCGTCGAGACCCGCAACGAGCCGGTCGAGAACGCGCCTTTCGTCGGCGCTGAGTTCGCCGCCCCCGCGCTCGACGACGTCCGCGGCCGCGACTCCGAACGGAGCCGCGCGCCAGTCGGGCGCGCCCGCGGCGAGGATCTCGTCGACGCGGCCGACCGCGCCGGCTTGGAGCGCGACGAGCGCATCGATCATCACGGCATGGCGGTCGGTCGGTGCTTGGTACTGATCGACGCCCCGCACGTCTTCGAGGAGCGTGCGGCCGAGCTCGTCGAACGCGATGAGTGGGGGCAGCGTCGGCGCTGCCAGCGCGTGGATCACAGCTCCCTCATGCGCGAAGAACGGTGGCACAGCCTTGAGCCATACGTCGCCGTGTGCTGTCGGCAGCCGCCAGATGCTCGAGAGGTTCCACGTTTTCATCTGCACGGCGGGTCGCTCCCGTGGATGGCCGGCGGCGATCAGCTGCTCATCCGCCCAGGCCACATCGCGTGCGGGTCCGCCGGGGCGCGCCCAACGCGCGCGGAGCGGGTCATCGGGTAGCGGGGCAGTCCAAGGTCTCGTCGCCGCGGGCGCAGCACCGTGGAGCTCGGCGACGTAGGTGACCCTGCCGCCCATGCCGCCACGTGGGTCGAAGTCTGCGACGTCGAGAAGGCGCAGGATCGTGACGTCGATGCCGTGGAGAACGCGGGACGCCTCAACAATTTCCGCGACGTCTGGCCACCACGGCGTTTTCGCAGTAAAGCTGGGCAGTGCGCCAAGGACTGTGCCATCGGACCGCATGAGCACGAGCGTGACGACGCGGTCCATGCCGTTCTCCAAGAAAGCTGAAGGTCGGGCAATCGTAGAGGTCGGTGAGTACGGTTCACTCCGGGAATAGCGGAGTTGTCGGATACGTTTCGCAGGCGTGGCGGACTGGAACAAAAGCGTTGTTGACGATTTTCGCGCGAAGGGTGGCAAGGGCGTCGGCCACTTCGGCGACAAGCTATTGCTCATCACACACCGAGGGGCGAAGAGCGGACAGGTCCGGACGACGCCTCTTGTGTACCACCGCGATGGCGACCGCTACGTGATCGCCGCCTCGAAGGGCGGCGCGCCGTCGCATCCCGCGTGGTACCACAACCTTGTCAAACATCCCGACGCTGAGATCGAGGTCGGGACCGAGAAATTCAAGGTGCACGCGAGGCCTGTCCCGAAGGGACCAGAGCGCGATCGTCTCTACGCCGCGCACGGTGATAACTTCGCGGCCTTCCGCGACTACCCCAAGAAGACGAAGCGCGTGATCCCCATCGTCGTGCTGGAGCGCGTCTCCTAAGGCAGACGGGTGGCGACAGCCTGGGCTCGGGAACCTAGAGGCCGCGCGCGCCCAGGATTGCGAGGACATGGCTGCGGTGGTCGTCGGCCTGGTGGATCGCCCGTCCCGGTCATCGTCTTCACTCGACCTCCAGGTTCAAATGGAGCGTAGCTTCACGAGGTGGCCAGGCTTGACCCCGTCGATGTTGTTGTCGTCGGCGCGGGGCTCGGGGGCTCGGCGTTGTGCGCCCGATTATCCGAGCGCGCGCCACACCTGCGCATCGTCTGTCTCGAACGCGGCGATTGGGTGGACCGTTCGGCGATGCCGGCCTATCGACAAGACTGGCAGAGCGCGGCGCTGGGCGCGTGGGCGACATCACCCAACGTGCGCCTGTCGGCGGGTGGCTCGCGGTCGGCCGACTATCCGATCGACGACTCCGCCTCGCCGATCAAGCCGCTCCTGTGGAATGGGGTCGGCGGCTCGACGATCAACTGGGCCGCGCACGTCCCACGACTCCACCCCTCCGACTTCAGGACCAGGACTCTGGACGGCGTCGGAGACGATTGGCCGTTCTCCTATTTCGATCTCGAGCCGTACTACGACCTGAACGACATCGCCATGGGAATCGCCGGTCTGGCTGGTGACCCGGCCTACCCGCCGAAACGGTCGCCACGCATGGCGCCACTAGCGATCGGAAGAATGGGCGCGACGGCGGCACGCGGCTTCAACGCGATGGGCTGGCACTGGTGGCCGGCCGACGCTGCGATCAACACGGTCGACCGCGGCGATCGCCACGCCTGCAATAACGGCGGCCCTTGCCTCATGGGTTGCCCGATCCAGGCGAAGGCGTCGGCCGACATCGTGTACTGGCCGGTGGCTCTCAGGAACGGCGTGGAGCTGCGGACGCACTGCGTCGCGCAGCACGTAATCGTGCAGGGCGGGCGCGCGATCGGTGTGGCGTACCGCGACCAGAGTGGCGCGACGCATGAGCAACCGTCGGCGTTCACGGTGGTCGCGTGCAACGGGATCGGTACGGCGCGTCTGCTGCTGGCATCGAACATCGGCCGCGGAGCCGACGGCGCGCTGGGCCGCTACCTGATGTTCCATCCGATCGCGTACGCCCGCGGGATGTTCACCGAAGAACTGGATGGCCCGCGCGGCCCGGTCGGGGCCTGCGTCTACAGCCACGAGTTCTACGAGCATCGGCCTGGGCACCCATTCACGCGAGGCCTGCAGCTACAGGTCACCCGAGAGAACGCACTTCTCCACCAGGCAGCGCGTCTTGAACCAGCCTGGGGCGAGGACGCGCACACGCGCCTGCGGGAAGAATTCCGGCACTCGCTTCCCGTCATGGTGGTCGCCGAGGATCTGCCAGACGCACGCAATCGTGTTGCGCTCACCGAAGGTGTCGCGGCGGATGGGCTCCCGAACGTACGTGTCGAGTACACGCTCTCCGAGAACTCACGCCGAATCCTGGACTTTGGCCTCGACCGGGCTGAGGAGATGCTCCACGCCGCCGGCGCATATCGCATCGCGCGGGTGCCGCTCGCATCGCTCACGGGGTGGCACCTACTCGGTACGGCACGGATGGGAGATGACCCGCAGAGATCGGTGACCGATGGTCGCGGCCGCTGCCACGCTGTTGCGAACCTCATCGTCGCCGATGGCAGCCTTTTCCCGACAGCGGGTGCGGTGAACCCCGGCGCGACGATCGCCGCCCTGGCTTTGAAGATCGGCGACGATCTCGCGCGCGAGGTCGGCGGGTGACGTCCGCGTTCCTGAGCGCGATCGTCGACACGCTTCTTCCTGGCGATCACCGTAGCCCGCCGCTGCCGAGCGGGACCGCCGCCGGCGTGGCGACAGCGCTTGATCATCTCGTTGCGAGCCTCGATGGGGCGCTGCATAGCGTGGTGCTCCATGCGGTTGCGACCGCGGCGGGAGGACAGGAGGCTTTCGTCCGGGCGGACTCTCTCGGGCGCATCGCTTCCGTCCGCAGGGTTGAGGCGGAGATGCCCGGACCTTTCCGGGCGCTCGTTGCGGTCGTGCTGCAGGACTACTACGAGGCCGATGTTGTACTGCTGGCCATGGGTTGGCGCGCGGAACCGCCCCAGCCCCAGGGCCATGTGGTGCAACCGTTCGATGAGGCGCTGCTCGGGCCGGTGCGACGACGCAGTCGGATGTGGCGCTGACGGAGGTCGTTCGGCAGCGGCGCGATCGGGTTAGAGCGCTGCCGGTCTGAGGCGCGCGGCCTCAGGCGTTCGAGCGTGCCACAGAGGTGAGTCGGCTTAGGAAATATGCCCAGCCGTCGTCGTGAGTCCGCCGATGAGTCTCGGGCAGTCCCCGATGCTCGAGACGCACGATCGTCGCTCGGCCGTCAGCCTCAAGGGTTATTTCGACGCGGCTCGAGCCGGGCGGAAGAGCCGCATCGCTGTCGAATCCCCACGTAAGCACGATGCGGTCGCGCGCCAGCTCGACGAACGTGCCTCGGGCGCTATCAGTTCGTCCATCAGGCCGATCGAATTCAAACTTCAGCTCTCCGCCGACGCGCAGGTCGACGGTTGCTCGCGTCGGCCACCACTCGACGATGCGCTTCGGGTCGGTGAAGTAGGTCCGGACGATGTCGATGGGCGCTTCGACGCGAACCACGTGCCGGATGGGCGTGCCGTCGGTCCGCGTCGTCATCGACGAGCCTCGCGCTCCGCCGCGCGCTTGAGGGCCGCGAGCCGGTCGCCCCAGAAGATATCCAGGTAGGCGCGCAACCGGTCTATCCGATCTTCGCGCGCGCGATAGAAGGAGTTCCTTCCCGATCGTCGCATGCTGAGCAGACCCGCATCGCAGAGCACGCGGAGATGCTGCGAGACCGCGGGCCGGGAGACACCCGGGAATCGCGCCGCGATCTCGACGACGGGCAGCTCCCGTTCGCGGACGAGTCGCAGGATCTCGCGCCGATGCGGCTCCGCGATGGCCCGCAGAGCGACGTCGGGGCCCAGGACTATTCCAGGAAGGGCTGCGGCTGGCCGGACTCAACGAACGCCTTGAGCCGACCCACCACCTGGCCCCACGTGTAGTTCACCGAGCCGACCTCCTCGGGCGGATATCCCGCGAGGTTGCCCATGCGGAATTCGACCTTGGTCTTGTCGTCCGCGGTCGGCTTGAGAGTCCAGGTGACGGTCGTGTCCTTCCACCCGGGGAACTCGCCGAGACAAGTCCACGCGACGCGTTTGTCCTGCTCGAGCGCGTCGACTCGCATCCGGAGCGGCGCCGGCGCTCCCTTGAACTGAAAGGCCGCGACGTGACCGACCTTCGGCGACATCGTGTTATTCGGAACCCAGAAGCCGGCCTCGCCTTCTCTCGTTGTGATCGCCCGGTAGATGGTCTGCGGCTTCGCAGCGATCTCGACCTCGTGGATCATGTCGCTCAGCATCAACGTTCACCTCCCAGTGTTCGGGAAATGGTAAGGACTCGCTTACCGGTTTGCAAACTCCTACGTTGACGCGGTCGACCTCAGGCGAGACGCGGCGATCCGGTAAGCACCGAGCCGCCGGTCACGACCGGGTCGCTCGTGATCGCGAGCAGTGCATCGACGACCGCGGGTCCACTGCGACCCGCGGTATCGCCTGAGCTCAGCACGCGCTTCGGCATGACCGAGGGCTTTCGGATAGTAGCGTGGGTGTTTACGCGGGCTATTTCCATCGATCATTGCGGACTTCAGACCGCGCCGAGTTGTTCGGATTCGTTTCCGATGGCTTAGTTTCCGACCGTGGCCGAGTTGGTCGAGCTAAGCCGCGATGGGATCGTTACGCGGATCGATCCAGCGGACGGCGGCAGGATCGTCTCGCTCGTCATCGCCGGCGTCGAGCGGATCCTGCCGAAAGCGCGCGCCAGGGCGCGCCAACCCGCTCTCTATTGGGGCTGCTATCCGATGGTGCCGTGGCCCGGGCGTCTTTCGAATGGCCGCATCCCGACGAACGGTGGCGAAGTGCACCTTGAACCGAACCTTCCGCCATCAGCCATACACGGTCTTGGCTTCGACAAGGCATGGGACATCGTCGAACGGAGCGAGACCGCGGTCACGATGATCTGCGAGCTGCACGGCCTCGGATGGCCCTTCGGCGGCCGAGCTCTGCAAACGCTGCGACTGGGCGTCAAGAGTCTTGAGCTCGACCTGCACGTCGGCCGGTACACGCAGGCGGGACCCGCAGGCCTTGGCTGGCATCCGTGGTTCATCCGACCGCCAGACGGTGACCTCGAGCTTCGCGTCGATGGCGCCGAGGTTCTCGTGCTCGACGCGGACCTCGCACCGACGGGTGAGATTCGGCGGGTCACCTCAGACGAGGATCTGCGTTCCGGCCCGCCGCTGGGCGACCGCCAGCTCGACCACGTCTACGTACGGACCAAAGGCCCGGCGATCGTGCGGTGGCCCGATCTGGAGCTGCGCATCGAGTACGACAAGAGCTTGCAGACGGTCGTCGTGCATACGCCTCCCGAAGGGATCTGCGTGGAACCACAGACGATGTGGCCGAACGCGCCGCTTCTTGCGGCGGCCGGCATCCGCGATACGGGGTTACGCACGCTCGAGCCGGGAGAGAGCTTGAGCGCGACCGAACAATGGACCTGGGCCCTATAGCCGGTTCGCTCCGGCCATCTCGCGGAGCGCGGCCATGCGAAGAGCGGCCTCATGCAACCCAGGACGGGGCCGCGGTTCAAAGCGTCGAGACTGCACCGCCGCGAGGCTCGGAACCTTCGCTTCGACCGCCCACTGCGCCTGGCGCGCGGCGCCGGCCGCCGCGGCTTCGACGATCGCGGGGCGCACGACGGGCAGATCGAAGACGTCTGCGCAGAGCTGCGCCCACGCGTCCGACGCGGATCCGCCTCCGACGAGCGTCACCTCGCTCGGCGCCACGCCGGTGCGGCGCAGCGCGTCAAGCGCATACGCAAGACCGAACGTCACGCCTTCGACCACGGCGTGAACGATCGCGTCGCGTCCGTGACTCGAACGCAGACCCGCGAACACCCCGGCCGCCTCGGGTCGGTTCGGCGTGCGCTCGCCGGAGAGGTACGGCAGGAACGCGAGACCAGGCGCGCCGCCGCTCGCGATTGCCGCCTCGACGTCCGAGTGGTCCATCGCGAACAGCTCGCGCACCCACTCTGTCGCGCTCGTGCAGTTGAGGGTGGCCGCGAGCGGGAGCCAGCCGCCGGTCGAGTCGCAGAACGCCGCGGCCTCGCCGAGTGGATCCACCGCGGGCTCGGCCCGGTACGCGAACACCGTGCCGGATGTGCCAAGGCTTACTGCCACCGGACCCTGGGAGACGACGCCGCAGCCGATCGCGGCGCACATGTTGTCGCCGCCGCCCGCGCTCACCGGAATACCGGTCTCGAGCCCGAGCGACTCGGCGGCATCGCGGCGCAGCGTGCCCACGATGCGTAGCGATGGTCCGACCTCCGGCAGGGTGCGTCGCCAGTCGCGCCGGTCGTCGATCGCGGCGACCACCGTCTCGCTGTACCGGCGCTGCCGGACGTCGAAGTACGCGGTGCCCGACGCATCGCCGAACTCGGTGACGAATTCGCCGGTCAGCCAGAGATTCAGGTAGTCGTGCGGCAGGCACATCCGCATGGTTCGCGCGTAGGCGTCCGGCTCGTGTGCGGCGAGCCACGCGATCTTCGGCGCGGTGTAGCCGGGAAGAACCAGGTTGCCCGTGAGTTCGAGGAGGCGGTTTTCGCCACCGAGTTTCCGCGTCAGGTCTGCGGATTCGCGCGCGGTCGTCGTGTCGTTCCAGAGCTTCGCGGCTCGTACCGGTCGATCGCTTCGGTCCAGGCACACGAGTCCATGCTGCTGCCCGGACACGGCGATGCCGCCGATCTGGAAGTTCCCGTCGCGCACCGCGTCGCGCACGGCGATGCGGAGCGCGTCGATCCACCATGCAGGTTCCTGCTCGCGCGTCCCGTCGTCGCGTTCGATCAGCTGATGCGGCGCGCGACCGACCGCGACGATCGCGCCAGTCTCCGGATCGCGGAGCACGACCTTGGTCGATTGAGTGCCGCAATCGATGCCGAGGAAGACGCGCCGCATTCGCTCGCCGCTACCGCCCCGCGTAGTAGCGCTGCGCGAGAAGCCATGCGTCCTTGCCGCAGGTCGACCCGACGACGCGGCCGGTGAAGTCGTCCGCCTGCACGTGAATACCGCCGTACAGGCGCGACTGACCGGCCTGGTCCGCGGCGTCGTAATAGGTGGCCCACTGAAGAACGACATCGGTGCTCGGCCCGGCTTCGATCCGGAACGACCCCGCGGCGACGGTCCGCTCGGAGAGCCCCCCGGGGAAGTATTCGCTGCCCGTGATCGCAGTCATGACCTCCGCTGCGGCCCGGCTGAATGTGCTGTGACCAGAGATGTAGCCCTGAAATGACGGCGTAACGAACGTGGGTAACTGGTATGGCGTCCATGTCGTTCCGAGGGTCCACCCAACATGCGAAACTCCCGCGGCAGTGGCAAGGTTCAGCTGCCACGCGCGAACGGCGATCTTCCCTTCGTTGCCGCGCAGCCTTTCCATCGGACCGCCACTTGCGGTCTTGTCGTTGGTGATCAACTCGATGAGGCCGGGGACGAGCGGCAGTCCGTCCTTGTCGTAGGCAGTGAGGGACGGATCGGTCGACTGACCGCGATTGGCCATGTAGCGGATCATCGAGATCGGTCGGGCGCCGTCGTAGCGGCCCTTGAGACCCCACGCCGCGATTGCAGCGTCGTGGACCGCGCCGTTGAGTGCGAGGTACAGCTTCACGTCCCATTGCAGCCGATCGACGACTGGGCCGGCTCCGCCGACACGCAGGTTCGGTGCAAGGACGTCGGAGACCGCGTTCGCAATGATGTTCCAATGGCCAGGCGGCGTTTCGGAGTTCGGACCGTCCGCCCAGAACTCCGCGATCGCTCGGTAGAAGTCGCCCGATCGGACGGTCTGGGGGCTGTACGGCCGACCCGTGATCGGATTTGTTGCATGCCCTCGACCGTTGTTCGAGCCGGGAGGGTTGGCGCCGATCACGCCAGGCGAGATATCGACAACGGCGTCGCTCGCGGCATCGAGAAGACTGCTGTCACGGATGACTTCGACGGCCTGGGCCTTGTAGACCGGGTCGGTCGAGGGATCACCGAGTCGCGGCTGAGGGCCCGGATCGAAAGGCACACCGGACGGGCCGCCGTCCGGGATCGCGAATGACGTCACGTGTCCCCAATGCGGACCGACCGCCTGTTGAATCCCGCTCGCCAGGACGACGCCGTTCTGACTCACCATATTTGCGATCTCCAGCGGTTGCCAGCGGTTGGGGTCGACCATCGCGATCTCCGGCAGCACAACGACGAGCGGCGGGTTCACCGGTGTGTAGCTCGGATCCGCGTAGCCGTTCGCCTCGTTCGAGCCGTCCGTCTTGCCGTAGTCGAGGACACCTTTCGCGATCCGGTTCCCGACCGCCGCGGCTCCGGCGCCCTCTGTCCCCGTGCTCGAGATCGGTAGGCAGAGTGCGTCCATGAGGTCGTCGAACTCCGACAGCGACTTGTCCGCGCCGACCGCCTTGATGAAGCGCGCGGAGAGGACGCGATACGCCGCGTAGCTGATCGTCTCATTGCGTGCGGCCGGCACGTCCGCGGCGCTGATCTTTTCTTTGAAGAGGTAGCCCGAGGCCGTGGTGTCGTACGCGGCCCACCCATCCCACATCGCGACGGAAACGTGGAACAGATTGCGTGCATGCACCGGCGGATTCGGCAGCGAACGTCGGATGGCATCGAGCAAGGCCTCGTCCCACCGCCGGGCGACGGACCACGTCGGATGGTCGGCGATCGGCGGGCACGCCGGCGCACGCTCCCACGGACGCGTCGTCGTGAGCACCGCGCCGACCACCACGGCGACGGCAACGAGCGCCGCCGCGCCCACGCGGATACGCGTATACGTTGCGATCGATGGGGTGGCGTTCAACTGCGCCGGCAAAACTATGTCAGCTTCCGCTCGGCGACCATCGGCGTGCT
Source organism: Candidatus Limnocylindria bacterium (assembly GCA_036389995.1). GTDB lineage: Bacteria > Chloroflexota > Limnocylindria > P2-11E > P2-11E > 3-1-20CM-2-70-9. Next base: position 11,185 of record DASWCR010000026.1, read on the forward strand.
TCGGCGACGCCTCTCTTCACGACCGTGAACTCGTTCGCGGTGACGTGGAGCCACGGGCCGGTTTCGCCTCCCGGCCAGAGAACGCGGACCTCCGCGCGAGTCGCATCGCCGAGGCCGAAATGGATCCAGCCGAGCTGTCCTCCGGCGTGGCCGCCGCCGATCGTGAGCTCGCGTCGCGCGATCCGACCGCCGACGCGGACCTCGGCCCAGGCGCCGATCGCGTTCACGTTCGGCCCGGTCTGCACGACGCTCAACGCGAGCCAGTTGCCCATCGCGCGAGGATGGGATGCGTCGCCGGCACCGACGTTGCGCCAGATCCGCACCGGCGCGCCGTAGTAGACCTCAACGAGGTCGAGCATCCCATCGAGGTTGAAGTCGGCGAGCCCCGCCCCTCGTCCTCGATCGAACGTGACGATGCCGGCCGCGTCGGCGGCCTCGTGAAATGTTCCGTCCTGCCGTCCGATGAGAAGGTCGCTCGGGTCCTTCTGCGCGTACTCGATCTGGTCGGTGACGTTGCCCTTCGATATGAAGAGATCGACGAAGCCGTCGTTGTTCACGTCCGCGAACTCGTCGTGCCACGCGGTCGATGGCCGCGTATCGCCGCCGGTGAATGGCTGGGCCGCGTTCACCCCGCGCCGGAGGCCGATGTCGCGATAGGTCGGCTGGGAGGGACCCAGGGTGAGAGTCTGCATTCGATTGTCGGCTTGGCTCGTGAGAAAGACCTCCGGATAACCGTCGCCGGTCAGGTCGTAGCTCGCGATGCCCATCCCCTGTATCTGCACGGTCACCCATCCATCGTCCGCCGTGTACAGCGACGGGAGCTCTCGCGGCGCGACGCGCCAAAGCTGCTCCTGACCCTCGGTCGGCAGGTAGTAGTGCTGGTCGTTGCTCACTCGAAGATCGATTCGGCCGGACCGGCTCCAGTCACTGAAGAGCATGGAGAGCGCGCACCAGCTCGGCTTTAGCGGGATCGGCCGGCCGAAACCGGAAGCCGTCGCGGGCCGGACCAGCTCGTTGTCGAAGCAGAGATGATGCGGGTCGTTGCTGGCCGGGTTGACGTACCTCCCGAACGCCAGCGTCGGCAGGCTTTCGCTTGCCTCCCACGTCGCGCTGAACGCCGTCGTGGCCGACGACCCGCCGTCGAATCCCCACCGCTCGTTCGCGCGCTCGAACCGGCAGCTGCCGAGGCCACGAAGGAGGACGTTCTCGGTGTCCCGGAGCACCACGAGGTCAGTGACCCCATCGCCATCGATGTCGATCGGGTAGGCCCCGTTTGCGCCCGCAAGATCCGTCGCCGGATCGCGCATCTTGGTGAAGCGGAGGGCCCCGCCGGTCGGGCTGTCGTTCCGATAGAGGGCCGCGGAGCCGCCCCCACCCGCGACATAAAGTTCAGGCTTCCCGTCACCGTTGCAATCGAACACGGCCAACCCGCCGCCCACCGCGTATTCGAAGCCGCCGTTGTAGATGTGGTCCACTCCCGCGCTGGCGGTCTCGTCCACAAAGCGCGGCGCGCCGAGGGCTACGGCACCGCTCGAGAGCCCGCCCGTCGGGACATCCGGGACGATCGCGGCACAGACGACCGCGACGGTAGCGAGGGCGATGGCGCGGAGTCCCACGCCGAGATGGTCGCGCGAACGCGCCCCGACGTCGCGGTCTGACCACTCGAATGCCGGGGAGCGTGGTGCTAGCGTGACACTCGCGTTCCCTTCAACGGAGAGCGCTCAGGGGGAAGGAAATCGTGAATAGACGCTTAGCAGTGCTTGCGGTAGGGCTCACTTTGCTCGTCTCGGCTTGTGGCGGAGGTACTGGAAGTGGTGGCAGTAGCAGCCCAACGGTTGCTGTGGCCACCTCAGCTGCACCCACCGCAGCCGCGGCGTGCACCGTCGGAGTCTCGTGGAACAACTATCAGGAAGAGCGGTGGGCCAAGTGGGATGAGCCCGCGATCAAGGCCGCGATCGCGGCCGGTGGCGGCAAGTACGTGTCCAATGACGCCAAATCATCGGCGGAGACCCAGGCCAGTAACGTCGACAACCTGATCTCGCAAGGCGCGAAGGTTCTGATCATTCTTGCGCAGGACGGCACGGCGATTAAGCCGTCCGTCGCGAAGTCGATCCAGAACGGCGTTCCGGTCATCGCGTACGACCGTCTCATCGAGGACCCGAAGGCTCTCTACATCACCTTCGACAACGTCCTCGTCGGCAAGCTCGAGGCGCAGGCTGTCTTCGCCGCGAAGCCGAAGGGCAACTACGCGATCATCAAGGGCAACAAGGCCGACGCGAACGCCGACTTCCTGCGCAGCGGCATGGAGCAGGTCATAGGCACCGCCGTGAAGGCAGGCGACATCAAGATCGTCGGCGAGACCTACACCGACAACTGGGACCCCGCGAAGGCGCAGACCAACATGGAGCAGATCCTCACGCAGAACCAGAACAAGGTCGACGCGGTTCTCTCGGAGAACGACGGCATGGCCGGCGGCGTGATCGCGGCGCTCACCGCGCAAGGCCTCGCAGGCAAGGTGCCGGTGTCGGGCCAGGACGGCGACAAGGCCGCCCTGAACCGTGTGGCTCTCGGAACGCAGACCGTGGACGTGTGGAAGGACGCGCGCCTGCTCGGCAAGACCGCGGGCGAAGCTGCGATGCAGCTCTGCAAGAACTCCGACCCGAGCAAGGTCACGGGCACAGCAAAGTTCACGACGCCAGGTAATAACAGCCTGAGCTCGATCCTTCTGACCCCGAACCCGATCACCACCGCGAATCTGAACGACGTGCTGACCGCTGGCTGGATCACCAAGGCCGATCTGTGTCAGGGCGTGGCGGCCGGTAAGGTCACCGCCTGCGGTTGATTCATTCGCGACTCGCGTGACGAAAGCGCCCCGCCCTCGCTAAACGCGGGGGCGGGGCGCATCTTTATCGGGGAGTAACGGAGGTCAAGGCAACGAGCTGATGGGAGTCTCAGTTCCCGGCGAGGTGACCAAAGAGGGTCAACCCGCCGCGCCGATCCGTTCATTCGTCGATGTGGTCCGTTCCGCGTTCGCACCCATGTCGGTCGTGCTGCGTCCCCTCGAGGTCGATACGCGCATGCTGGGGATGGTCGCGGCGCTCGCCGTCATCTGGATCGCCTTCGACATCCTGTCGGGCGGAACGTTCCTCAGCCCGCGCAACCTCTGGAACCTATCGGTCCAGAGCGCCTCGATCGGGATCATGGCCACGGGGATGGTCCTGATCATCGTATCCCGCAACATCGATCTCTCGGTCGGATCGATGCTTGGTTTTCTCGGATACACGATGGCGATGCTCCAAGCGGTGTGGATACCGCAGAATCTTGGACTCGGACTCGAGCAGCCGTACACCTGGATCGTCACGCTGGTCGCGGGGATCGGGCTGGGAGCCGTGGTCGGGGGACTCCAGGGCTTCATCGTCGCGTTCGGCGGCGTCCCCTCGTTCATCGTCACGCTCGGCGGACTTTTGATCTGGCGCGGTCTCATCTTTCGCTACGCACAGGGCCAGACGATCGCGCCGCTCGACACGACCTTCCAAATGCTCGGGGGCGGTACCGTCGGCACGCGCGTCGGCGCCCTCGGGGAGTGGCCGAGCTGGGCGCTGGGCGTCGTCATCTGTGTGGCGATCGTCCTTTTGATGATCGTGTCTCGCCGCCGCAAGCGGCGCTACGGCTTCCCGGTCCGGCCGATGTGGGCCGAGGTCCTCGTCGGGGTGGTCGCATGCGGCGTCGTGCTCGGAACCGTGTGGGTCGCCAACAGCTACCCGCTCCCGATCAATGTGGCGCAGCAGGTCGCGCAGGAGCGTGGCATCCCTGTGCCTCCAGGCGGTATTCCGACCGGAGTCGCGTTCCCGGTCGTGATCATGCTGATCGTCACGCTCGTCGTGACCTTTCTCGGAACGCGCCGCCGCTTCGGACGGTATGTCTACGCGATCGGCGGCAATCCCGAGGCGGCAGCGCTCGCCGGCATCAACGTGCGACGCACGATCATGCTCACGTTCGCGCTCATGGGAAGCCTCGCCGCGGTCAGCGCCGCGGTGCAAACCGCTCGTCTCGACGCCGCGGTGACGAGCCTCGGCGTCCAGAACGAACTCGACGTGATCTCGGCCGCGGTCATCGGTGGTACGTCGTTCTCCGGCGGCATCGGGACGGTCCCCGGCGCGATCCTCGGTGCGGTCGTGATGCAGTCGCTACGCTCAGGCATGGTGCTTCTGCTCGTCGACTCCCCGACTCAGGACATCGTGGTCGGCATCGTCCTCGTCGCGGCGGTCGGCCTCGACGCGCTCGTGCGGAGGAGAGTGAGTTGAGCGCGATGATCGCCGCGGTCGAGACGCCGAGTCCGCAGGTGCAGCGCGTTCCGCTGGTTGAGCTGCGGAACATTCACGTCGCGTTTGGCGGTGTCCGAGCCGTCGCCGGAGTCACCATGGATCTCAATGCGGGCGAAGTCGTCGGGGTCGTGGGGGGTAACGGCGCCGGAAAGACCACGCTCATGCGGACGCTTTCGGGAGCGCGACCTCCGGACTCGGGACAGATCCTGGTGAATGGTCAGCCGGTCACGATCGCGAACCCGCGCGACGCGAAGGCGCTCGGGATCGAAACGATCTACCAGACTCTGGCCCTGGCCGACAATCTCGATGCGCCTGCGAACGTCTTCCTCGGTCGGGAGCTGATGGGGTCCAGCTCCCTCAACGACGCGGCCATGGAATCGGCTACCCGGAAGGTCATCGGTCGCCTCAACCCGAACTTCAAGAATTTCAAGACGCCGGTCCTGCGCCTCTCCGGAGGTCAGCGCCAGGCGGTCGCGATAGCCCGAGCGATCCACTTCAACGCGCGCGCCCTGATCATGGACGAGCCGACGGCCGCTCTTGGGCCCGCGGAGACGGCACAGGTGCACAGCCTCATCCGACAGCTCAAGAGCGAGGGGATCGGGATCTTTCTCGTAAGTCACGACATCCACGACGTGTTCGACCTGTCCGAGCGGATAAGCGTCATGTATCACGGCAGGCTCGTCGGCACCGTGAACAAGACCGACGTGACGACCGATGAAGTCCTCGGAATGATCATCCTCGGCAAGCCGCCGACGAAGCTCACCAGCCAGGAGCTCGCCGAGCTACACGGCTAAGGCTTTCGCGACCGGTCGACCGCCCAGATTCGGCGGTTGACCGCGCCTTCGAGAAGCTCTTGCTCTCCGGATCTCGGTCGGGGATCGATCTCGCCCGCCGCGACCCGACGCTCGAGGTCGACGAGCGTCACGGAGCCCGAGAGGATCCCCTTGCCGAGCTCGTTCGACCAATCCGCGTAGCGCTTCGTTCGAGGCGCGGCGAGGGTGTCGTGCTCGACCATGTCGGCGGCGGCGAGCAGCGACCGCGCGAGCGTGTCGATGCCGGCGATGTGCGCATGGAAGAGATCGGTCCGGCTCACGCTCTGCCGCCGGAGCTTCGCGTCGAAGTTGAAGCCACCCGTCGTGAATCCGCCTCCGGCCAAGATCTCGTGGAGCGCCAGCGCCAGCTCGTCGACGGAATTCGGGAACTGATCGGTGTCCCAACCGTTCTGGTAGTCGCCGCGGTTGACGTCGATGCTGCCGAAGCCGCCGAGCGCGATCGCGCTCGCGACCTCGTGATGAAAGCTGTGACCCGCGAGGGTCGCGTGGTTCGCCTCGAGGTTGAGGCGGTACTCACTCGCGAGATCGTGCCGCTGAAGGAAACCGATGACGGTGGCGGCGTCGTAATCGTACTGGTGCTTCGTCGGCTCCTGCGGCTTGGGCTCGATGAGGAGCGTGCCGGTGAAGCCGATCCGGTGCTTGTGCTCCGCGACCATCGTCAGGAACCGCGCGAGCTGTGCCTCTTCCCGAGCCAGATCGGTATTGAGGAGGGTCTCGTAGCCTTCGCGTCCGCCCCACAGCACGTAGTTCGCTCCGCCCAGGCGGTGGGTTACCTCGAGCATCGTCTTGACCTGCGCGGCCGCGTACGCGAACACCTCAGGATCGGGATTCGTTGCGGCGCCCGCCGCGTAGCGGGGGTGACTGAACAGGTTCGCCGTGCCCCAGAGGAGCCGCGCTCGGGTGCGCTCCATCTGCTTTTCGATCCGGTCCACGCTCGAGTCGACGTTCGCCCGCGTCTCCGCGTACGTCCGGCCCTCGGGCGCGACGTCTCGATCGTGAAACGCGAAGAAGGGGACCCCGAGCTTGTCGATGAACTCGAACGCAGCATCGATCTTCGCCTGCGCAGCGGTCTTCGGATCCACGCCCGGGGCGAGCCAGGGACGATCGAACGTCCCTACACCGAAGACGTCCGAGCCCGGCCAGTTGAAGGAGTGCCAGAGACAGACCGCGATCCGGAGCTGGTCCTCCATTCGCTTCCCGCCCACCTTGCGGTCGGGCTGATAGACGGCATAGGCAAGCGGATCGGCGGAGTCCGGGCCGCCGTAGCCGATCCGCCCCGGCACGTCGGTGAAAAAGTCGCCGCTCACCGGGCGATTCTGCGCTCCTTCGCCCCGTCCACTCGGTCGGGCGAAAATGCATCCAGAGATGTCGAATTCAACCAGCCCTCGTTCGACGTGCCAGTAGAGCGAGGGTTCGGCCGGGCATCGAAAAGGATCCCGGACCCGGCTCAAAAAATCGAAGGAGACACGAAGATGCGATTCCTGCTCTACACGGTCGATGGCGAAGCGAGCGCTCCACCGAGCCCGCAAATGATCGACGAGGTGGGAAAGTTCACCGCAGAGACCAGGCGAGCCGGCATCCTGCTGGCGACCGGTGGCCTCGCCCAAGCGAGCACGCGGGTCCGGAGCTCCAAAGGAAAGGTCGCCGTGACTGACGGTCCGTTCACCGAGACGAAGGAGCTGACCGGCGGCTTCGCCCTGATCGAGGTGAAGTCGAAGGACGAGGCGATCGAATGGGCCAAGCGCTTCCGGAAGATCGTCGGAGACGGTGAGTCCGTGATCCAAGAGGTCTTCGGCGGATAACAATCGGCAGCGTGACGGCTGCCGACACGCACCAGGCGATCGACGCGGTCTGGCGGATCGAAGCACCAAAGCTCATCGCGGGCCTCACGCGGATCGTGCGCGACGTCGGTCTCGCGGAAGACCTCGCGCAGGACGCCCTCGTTGCCGCGCTCGAACAGTGGCCGGAGTCAGGTGTCCCGGATAACCCGGGCGCCTGGCTCATGGCTACGGCGAAACATCGCGCGATCGATCGCCTGCGCCGCAACGCGCGGCTCGAGCGCAAACAGGAACAGCTCGGACGCGAGATCGAACTCCAGCAGGAGATGGCGATGGCGGATAGCAACATTCAGGCGGACGACGACGTCGGCGACGATCTCCTGCGCCTCATGTTCATTTCCTGCCACCCGATCCTCGCGCCCGAGGCGCGCGTCGCGCTCACCCTGCGCTTGCTCGCGAGTCTCACAACGGAAGAGATCGCACGGGCCTTTCTCGTGCCGGTGGCTACGATCGCGCAGCGCATCGTTCGCGCGAAGCGCACCCTCACCGAGGCGCGCGTTCCCTTCGAGGTGCCTGCGGGACCGGAGCTCGACGCGCGCCTCTCATCGGTCCTGCAGGTCATCTACCTCGTCTTCAACGAGGGTTACGCGGCCACCGCCGGTGACGACCTGATGCGCGCGGGGCTTTGCGAGGACGCGCTCCGTCTCGGCCGCATCCTGGCCGGCCTCGCACCGAACGAGCCAGAGGTCCACGGCCTCGTCGCGCTAATGGAGATCCAGGCCTCGCGGTCGCGCGCGCGAGTCGGAGAATCGGGACAGATCGTCCTCTTGCTCGATCAGGACCGTGGCCGCTGGGACGCTCTCCATATCAGTCGCGGCCTCGCGGCGCTGGAGCGCGCCGAGAAGCTCGGCGGCGTCCTCGGCCCCTATGCGCTGCAGGCCGCGATCGCCGCCTGTCACGCGCGGGCGCGGACCGCGGCGGAGACAGACTGGGCACGCATCGCCGCGCTCTACGAGGCTCTCGCCCAGGTCATGCCATCGCCTGTCGTCGAGCTCAATCGTGCGGTCGCCGTCGGGATGGCGTTCGGTCCCGCGGCCGGACTCGAGCTCGTCGACGCGCTCGTGTCGGAGCCGTCGCTCAAGGCGTACCAGTTCCTCCCGAGCGCGCGCGGTGACCTTCTGGAGAAACTTGGCCGCTTCGTCGAAGCGCGCGCGGAATTCGAGCGTGCGGCATCGCTCACGCAGAACGCGCGCGAGCGCGACCTGCTCCTCGAGCGCGCAGCCGCGTGCGCGCGAAGGACGTCGTGAAACGACCCGCACTCTGTGGTGCGATCGCGCTGCTATTTGCCGCCTGCACCGTTTCCGGCGGCAGGCCGGCGGAGTCGGTCTCCCCGGCACCCACCGCCTCAGCGGTCATCACGACCCCGACCCCGTCTCCGTCGTTGACAACGGCGACGCCGCGTCCCGAACCGCCGGTGGCGGCCTCGGACCCGGATGCTCTCGCGATACAGATCGTGTCCGCCGAGCGCGCCATACGGGATCACAGCGTCACCGGCGCCGACCTTGCGTGGTTCGGGCATCTGCAACAGCTCACCTATCGGCGACTCGCCGCTACTCCGGAGCTGCGCGACACGG
>DASWCR010000027.1:0-1942 GCA_036389995.1 Candidatus Limnocylindria bacterium
CCCCGACGCTGAAGGCGGCCGGCTGCGACGCGGCGGGGGCGGGCGCAGCAGCGGTCCCGGCGGTTCGCGGGAAGGACGCAATCAACGCCGAGGCAAGGAACAGGAAGATCGCGGCCCCACTCGCAAAGGTCGAGAACGTACGCAGCGGAGCGAGCCAGAACGGCACCGACACGCGCGGGACGAGCGACCGCGACGGGACCGGATTCGGAAGCGCCGCGATGAGCCGCGCGGTGCCGCGAAGCTCCGCCAGCCGCGACCGGCAAAGCGCGCACGTGTCGAGGTGCGCCTGCACCGAAGCCTGAGCCTCGGACGAAAGCGCCTCGTCCAGGTACGCCGAAAGGTCGCCGAACGGATGCACGGCCTAGCCTCCTATCCCTAGAACGCCGCGCGGCGCGACCGGTTCCCTCACCCGCTCGATCCCTTCCAGCCACGGCTGATCAGGATGTTTCTTACCGCGACACGGCCTCTATGGATACGCGACTTCACGGTTCCGATCTCGGTCGACGTGATCGTCGCGATCTCCTCGTACGCGAAGCCTTCGACGTCGCGTAGGAGCAGGGCGGCGCGCTGATCGGCCGGTATGGTCGCGAGCGCGTCTTCGACGACGCGCAACGCTTCGCGATCGCCGGCGAGATCCGCGAGCTCAGGGGCCCCCGCGACAGGTTCAGCCCAGCTCATCGAATCGTCGCTCTCCGACGGCGGATCGAGCGGCAGCTCAGGACGTCGCTTCCTCGACCGGAGCCGATCGAGCGCGCGGTTGGTCACGATCCGAAACACCCACGCGCGAAACGAGGTTCCTTCGAACGACGCCATCGATTTCCAGGCGGACAGGAGCGCGTCTTGCACGCAGTCTTCGGCGTCGTCATGGCCAAGCATCCGAGCCGCATGGCGATAGAGAGGCCGCTCGATCTCGAGAGCAAGCTGCTCGAAAGCGCGGGCGTCGCCGCGCCGTGCGCGGTCGAGGAGCACATCGCTCGCTCCCCCGAGTTCCGGGCGCATCAGCGGACTTTCGCCTGTCCGCAGCTTCTCCGGTAGATTGCCGCGTGGAAAGCATGACCGAAGACCGTAAGAAGAAGGTCGTCGTCATTGGTGAGGACGACGAACCGATCGCCTCGTTGCTGCGCGATTCGATCAACGACGAGGACGGATACCAGTCCGTCGTCGTGTCCGATGGCGCGCTGGTGATCGAGGTTGTCCGTCAGGTGCACGCCGACCTCCTCATCCTCGACATCATGATGCCGGGACTCGATGGGTTTGAGGTGTTCGATCGCGTTCGGGCTGACAACGACATCCGGGACATGCCGGTGCTCTTCGTCAGTGCGGCGACGAATCAGTACGACAGCGACTTCGCCCAGCGGGGCATCAAGGATGTGATCTCGAAACCCTTCGATCTGAACGATCTCCTGGAGCAGGTCCGGGTACTCTGCCCAGCCGATGCCGGAGGCCAAAACTAGCTCGCGCGACTATGCCCGCTTCGCGAGGCTTGCGCGCCTTGCCGCCGAGACCGCCATTTCCGTAGGTGACGCGATCGCTCTCGACGACACCACGATCGTCACGCGCAAGCGCGGGCGGGCGAACTTCGCGACCGCCGCGGATCACGCCGCCGAGCGCGCGATCATCTCGCGGCTCTTGGCTCACGACTCGCAAATCCCGATCCTCGCGGAGGAGAGCGTTCGCAAGGGGGCCGTCGATGGCGAGCGCCTCTGGGTCGTCGACCCGCTCGACGGCACGCTCAACTTCAGCCGCGGCCTCCCTTTCTACTGCGTGCTCATTGGCTACGTCGAGGATGGCAAGTCGCGCGCGGGAGCTGTCCATGCCCCGCGAACGGGCGAGACCTTCGTGGCATCGGAAGGCGCCGGTGCGACGCGAAACGGCGTACCGATCGGGGTGTCACGAGTGAGCCGACTCCCGGATGCATTCGCGGTCGCGAGTCTGGGATTCG
>DASWCR010000028.1:0-4209 GCA_036389995.1 Candidatus Limnocylindria bacterium
TCGCGTGTCGGCCGGGCCGTCGTATCGAGAAGCGCCTTCGCGGTCATGAGCATCCCGGGCGTGCAGTAGCCGCACTGCGCCGCGCCCTCTTCTGCGAACGCGATCTGGAGCGGGTGCAGCGACTCACCTGTGGCAAGACCCTCAACCGTGGTTACCTCGGCGTCGCCGACGAGGGCGGGGAGGGTGAGGCAGGCGAGGACCGGAACGCCGTCGACCAGGACCGTGCATGCGCCGCATTCGCCGAGCTCGCACCCGTGCTTGGTGCCGGTGAGGTCCAGCTCCTCGCGAAGAACCTCGAGCAGGGTGTGATGCGGCTCCGCTGCGATGGTCCGCGACTCGCCGTTCACGCGGAGGGTCAGGAGCTGCTTGGTCACGCCGCCACTGCGCCGATCCGCCCTGAGAGCGAGCGCGCCACCGAGACGCAGCGCTCGCCGATACGTCGCAGCGTGCGAAGGTCGATGCGCTCCTTGAATCCCACGACCATCACGACCGCGATCCGGCGGCCGCGCGCGTCGACGATCGGCGCCGCGACCGCGCGTACTCCGGCGAAGAGCTCTTGGTCGTCGTAGCCGACCTCTTCTCGACCCGCGAGGACCTTGCCGTGCGCGCCCTTGTCCATGGGGAGCCTGCGCCCAAGCGGTGCGGTCATATGAAGGTCGGTCGCGGGCTCGGCGCGTCCCGCGATCTCGAGGCTGCCGTCGACGACGATCCCAAGGATTGCGGTCTCCCCGAAGCTCTCCATGAGCGAGACGAGATAGGGCTGAGCGAGCGCGCGCAAGTCGGGGGCCGACGCATCGGCGAGCGAGCGAAGCTCGGGTCCGAGGCGAAAGCGCGTGTCGGCGTCACGCACGACGAAACCGAAGTGCGCGAGGGTGAGGAGGACGTCGCGGAGCGTCCCCTTCGAGACTTTCAGAGCGCGGGCCAGCTCGCTGATGCCCATGGGACGACCGCCGTCGGCGAGGGCTCGAAGGACGCGCGCGGCCTTGTCGACGGCCGGGACCGGACGAAGTGTCGCCGTACTCTCTGCCATACGCGTACGGGGGATAGTACATCGGCCACACCAACACGCCTCCCGCGTCGGTAGACTCGCCGGCGCGATGGAACTCGAGCGATTCGAGACATGGAGCGACGGAGACCGCCGGCGCGCGCAGTGGTCAGTATTCTCGGCGAAGCTCCCCGAGCTTCAGCGGGAGAATCCGTTCTATCGCGCGAGGCTACCCAAAGCCGCCCGTGAGCTCGGCCAGCTTCCGTTCACGACGAAGGCCGACCTCTCCGAGGATCAGGCGGCGCACCCGCCCTTCGGCACGAACCTCACGTACCCGCTCGACCGGTACGTGCGCCTCCATCAGACGAGCGGGACGACAGGCCGGCCGCTCCGCCTACTCGACACGCCTGAGTCGTGGGAGTGGTGGCGCGAATGCTGGCAGCCCATCTACCGCGCTGCCGGGGTCACGGCCCGCGACCGCATCTTCTTTGCGTTCTCGTTCGGGCCGTTCGTCGGTTTCTGGTCGGCGTTCGCGGGGGCGGAGCGCCTGGGCGCGCTCTGCGTGACCGGCGGGGCGATGACGACGACCGAGCGGGTCGCGGCGATCGTCGCGACCGAGGCGACGGTCCTCATGTGCACGCCGACCTACGCGCTGCGACTCGGCGAGGCGGCCCGCGAGGAGGGCATCGATCTCACGCGATCGGCCCTGCGCGTCTCCATTCACGCGGGAGAACCAGGCGCCTCGATACCGGCCACGCGCGAGCGGATCGAAAAGGAGCTCGGGGTCGAGTCGTTCGACCACACCGGCGCGACCGAGGTCGGTGCGCACGGGTTCTCCTGCTCGGCGCGCGACGGCGTCCACATCAACGAATCGGAGTTCATCGTCGAGGTTGTCGATGCCAGTGGCGAGGCGCGCGACGAAGGCGACGGCGAGCTCGTTCTTACAAACCTCGGTCGGTGGGGCATGCCAGTCATTCGCTATCGCACCGGCGATCGAGTCCACGCGGTGCGCGGCACGTGCTCGTGTGGGCGCACCCTCGTGAAGCTCGCCGGCGGGATCGCCGGCCGTGTCGATGACATGGTCACGGTGCGCGGTGTCAACGTGTTCCCGAGCGCGATCGAGGCGATCGTCCGTCGCTTCGACGAGGTTGGCGAGTACCGGGTCGAGTTGGCGCGGGTCCGCGAGATGGACGAGCTGCGCTGCATCGTCGAAGCGCCGGCGGACGTCGCCGAGCGTGTCGGGGGTGCGATCCATCGCGAACTCGGGATCCGCTGCCTTGTCGAATCCGTCGCGCCGGGAACGCTCCCGCGTTTCGAGCTGAAGGCGAAGCGCTTCAACAAGACCAACGTCTAAATGGGACAAGCATTCCTACTCGGCATGGCGGCCGCTTACGCGATCGCGATTCCGGTGGGGCCGATCGCGGTGCTCATCCTCCGGACCGGCGTCCGCCGCGGGCTCCGTGCCGCCGCAGCTGCTGGTGCCGGAGCCGCGACGGCGGACCTCCTCTTCGCGACGATCGCCATGCTGTTCGGCGCCGCCGCGTCTGGATTCCTCGCTCCGATCCTGCCGGCGGCTCGGATCGTGGCGGCGGTGGCGCTCGCGGTCATCGCGGTCCGCGGGTTGCTGGCCGCGCCGGAGCCACTCGAGCCCGAGACCGGCGGGGCCAGGACGGGCAATACCTACTTCTTGTTCCTCGGGCTCACGATGCTCAATCCGCCGACCGTCATCTACTTCGTCTCGCTCGCGATCGCGTTGCCGGAGGTCTCCGCTGACCTTGGCAGCCGCGCCGCATTCGTGATCGGCGCGTTCCTCGCGTCGCTCTCATGGCAGGAGCTTTTGGCGTTCGGGGGTTCAATGCTCCATGGACGGCTGACCCCGCGACTCCAGCGGACGACCGCCATCGTGAGCTCGATCATCATCCTGGCGCTCGCCGCCCGCGTCGCATTCGGTTAGCGGCAGTCTCTGTGCTTGGAGTCACGGCGTAGTGTCCGGCCGTCGCTTAGGCGACAAAAGGGGAGGAGCCATGGCTACCGCAGTTGCACCCGAGCGCAAGAACGAGGTGAACGCGCTTGACCAGGAGCGTCCCTGGACCCTCGGATCGGTCTGGTCGGTTGACTTCATCCGGCTGAAGCCCGGACATAACCTCGACTACGGACGCGAGCTTGCCGCGACCTGGAAGAAGATGCTCGACGACCAGAAAAAACAGGGAATCGTCCTGTCATACAAGATCCTCACCGGCGCTCCATCGAACCGCGATGACTTCACGCACATGTTGATGGTCGAGTTCCCGAATTACGGCGTGTTCGACCAGCAGGACAAGATGGATGAGGCCGTGAAGAAGGTCTTCGGTTCACTCGGTGGGATCAACGAAGCGGTCCGAAAGCGTGAGGAGATTCGTGAAGCGATCGGTACGCGGGTCCTCCGCGAGTTGCGCTTGAAGTAGTTCCTAGCGCAGGATCTTCGCTCCGAGCGTCTTCTCGAGCTCGCGCAATGCGTCGCGGTGGGCTTCCTCGTCGAACGAGGTCACGCCGTTCTCGACCACTTCAACGGCGTAGCCGAGGTTGCGCGCGTCCGCGGCCGTGTAGAGGACGCAGATGTTCGTGCAGTCGCCGACGAGGCGAAGCGTGTCGACGCCGCGCTCGCGCAGGGTGATGTCGAGGTCGGTGCCAAAGAAACCGGAGTAGCGGCGTTTCGGGATCACGACGTCATCCTTGCCGGGCGCGAGTTCGGGCACGATTTGGGCACCCTTGGTGCCGGCGATCGCGTGCGGCGGGAACATCTGAAATTCGGCGTCATCGGGAAGATGGTTGTCGGTCAAGTACATGACGGGCTCGCCCGCGGCGCGCGCTCGCGCGATCTCCCTCTGGATGACTGGGACGATGCGGGCCATCGACGGGCCGCAATACAGCGCGCCGCCCTCGTGGACGAAGTCTTCGATCATGTCGACGACGACGAGCGCGCGCTTCATCTCCGAAGCGCGGATGGGCTTAGTGGGCGCAGGCCTTCGCGGTGCCGGACTGGTCCGCCGTCTTGAAAGACTGGCCGCATCCGCAGCTCGAGACCGCGTTGGGGTTGCGCAGCGCGAAGCCGCCGCCCATGAGGGCGTCGACGAAGTCGATCTCCGAGCCCTTGAGATACATGGCGCTCATCGGGTCTACGACGACGCGAACGCCGTCCTGCTCGATGATTGCGTCATCCTCTTCGGTGCCGTCGGCGAACGTCA